>NZ_NRRU01000044.1 GCF_016583785.1 Rubrivivax gelatinosus
TGGTGGCCAACGGCCGCGACGCCGACATCGGATGCCCGGGGCGCCAGCGCTGCCAGTAGCAGCCGGGTGTCCCGGCCCGGTCTTCGCGTGACGCCGGCTGCACATGCCAGCCGCCGCTGCCGCCGCTGTCCTTGCGCAGCCAGCCGGCGGGCTCGGCCGGCGGCGTGAACGACACCTCCGGGTGGGCGATGCCGGCTTCGTCGAGCGCGGCAAAGAAGGCCCGCGGATCGCGCAAGCGCGCCAGGTCGGCGCCGGCTGTGCCGATCAGCGGCAGGCGTTCGGCGCCGGCCTGCAGCAGCTCGGGCCGGCCGTCGAAACCGGCACCGGCGATCCAGCCTTCGACACCGCCGTTCAGCGCCAGGCGCTGCAGCGCCGCCAGCAGGGTCTCGCCGTCGATCTCCAGCCGCCCGGGCGTGCCGATGGTCTGCCAGTGGGCGGCACGCTGTACGGTGTCGGCGTCGCCGAAGCAGTCGAGCGCGACGACACGCTGGCCGTCCAGCGCCGCCAGTTCGACCAGCGCACGCGCGGACAGGGCGGCGACGGCGAGCATCAGGCTCAGCTGCTGGCGCCCGCCTTCTCCGCCAGCCAGCCGCGAGCGGTCTCGAAGGCGTCGCCGAAGCTGTAGCAGACGGCTTTGTCGGCCTCGCGCATGCGCTGCAGCAGCCGGTGCTGGGTCTGGTACTTGACGTTGCCGATCGCCAGCGCGCCTATGCCAAGCGCCGACGTTCCGGCCAGCGGCTTGGCGTCGTCCATCACGCCGACACCGGCGATGCCTTCGGGCGGCACCGCGTTGACGTCGGCGGCGACCTTCAGCGCGAGCGCGTGTTTCAGGTCCTCGGCCGACACCGCCTGCACGCCGGCCTTGGCGCAGGAGAGCACGACGTCGGCCTCGGCCAGCGAGTGACGCACCGCGTTGGCGTCGCCGCCCGAGATGCCGTGCAGCGTGACGCCGAAGTGTTTCGCGGTCTCGCTCGCCGCCTCCTCGGCGGCGTCTATGCCCTGGCGGCTGGACAGCAGCACGCGTGCGCCGGCCTGGGCGGCGATGACGGCGGCGATGCGTCCCACCGGCCCGGTGCCGCCGAGCACGACGATGCGCTGGCCGGCGAGGCCGGCGCCGCTCTTCTTCAGCGCCTGCTCGACGCAGGCGACCATCGCCGCGGCGGTGGTGTAGGCGCCGCTCGGGTCGGCCATCAGCGAGACGACGAAGGGTTTGACCATCGCCGCCTGAGCCTTCTTCAGCATGTCGGCGGCGAGCAGCGCGTCGCGCCCGCCGATGAAGATGCCGGTGCGTGCGACGCCCTTGGGGCCGCGCGAGAAGATCGCGTCCTGCGTCATGCCAGCGACCGCGTCCAGACCGACTTCGCCATAGGGCACGATGATCTGGTAGCCGGCGTCGGCGGCCATGTTGACGTCGAACGGGCTCATCTGTTTGCCCGGCGTGAACATGTGCAGGATGTACGGACGTTCCATCGTTTCGCTCTTCGAAGAGGTCAGGCGACGCGGGCGCCGTGGGCGCGGGCGGCCACGGTGGTGATGGCCAGCGCCGGGGAGACGACGCCGGCGGCCAGCGCCGCGTCGAGCAGCCGCGCCGCGGCGGCGGCCGAGGGCAGGATCGCGAAGCCGGTCGGGCCCCAGGAACTCTGGCCGACGGCGGCGGCGTCGCCGGCTTCGCTGCGGATCCACTGCAGCAGCCGGCCGACCTCGGCGCTGGTGTAGGCGCTGCCGTCCTGGGCCGGCGCGAAGTGGCCGCCGAGCAGGTCCTGTACGCGGTTCAGTCCGGCGGCAAACGCGGTGAAGTCGTCGCCCGCGGCGCCCGGCAGCACGCGCATCAGCACCTGGTGGCAGAGTTCGGCTGCGCCTTCGAGGGGCAGCGGCGGTAGCGCGGCGATGGCGCGCTTCTCTTCGTCGCCTGACAGACCGCGGCGCCCTGGATGGCGCACGACGATCACACGCCAGGCCGCAGGCAGCGCCAGCCGCGCGAGCACCGGTGCCGGCGCGCCGTCGCGTCCCGGGCCACCGTCGACGATCAGCCCGCCGGCGTCGAAACCGGCGATGCCGATGCCCGAACGCCGGCCGCGGCCCAGCCAGGCGGCGAGCTGCGGCGTCGTCAGCTCCAGCGCGTGCAGGCGTGCGAAGGCGCGGCCCAGCGCCAGCGCGAGCTGGGTGCCCGAGCCGAAACCGGCGTGCGGCGGCAGCACACGCACGAGGCGCAGCGCCAGCGGCGCGTCGTGGCCGCTGCGCTCGCGCAGCAGGCGCAGGTGCTCGAGCGCACGCCCGAGTTCGGCCTGGCCGTCGTCGCTGTCGGCGCAGGCCGAGTCGTGTTCCGCGAATCCGAGCTCGAGCTCGGTCTCGAAACCGTCTATCACGAGCCCCAGGCTGCCGAAACGCCGGCCCAGCGTGCCCGCCGGGTCGAGGAAACCCAGGTGCAGCCGGCCGGGCGCGCGCACTGCGACACGCGCGAGGGCATCGGCGCGGGCGGGCAGCGTCGAGATCATGGCCGGCGGGCCGCAGGAAGCGGGAGGTGCATGCCCGTTCATTGCAAGACATGTTCCCTGTCGGTGCGGGGTCTGGCGGGGCCCCGAACCCCGGGATTACCCGCGCAAAACGAGGCTCCCGGCCCGGCCGCTGTGCCGCGCCGGGGACACTGTGTCAACCCAGCGCGCGGCCCTCAGTCGTACTTGATGTACTTGAAACGCGGGTCGTCGGGCGTGCCTTCGAACACCGGCTCGGCCTCGCGGCCGGGCTGCCACATCACGACCTCGTCGATCTTCTTCGCCAGCGCGAAGTCCTTCTCGGTGATGCCTTTGGCGTCGTGCGTCTGCAGCTTCACCGTGACGAAGGCGTAGGAGACCGCCAGGTCGGGGTGGTGCCAGGCGGCCTCGGCGAGGTGGCCGACGGTGTTGACGACCATCAGCGTGCCCTTCCAGCCCGAGGTCTTGAACTTGCGGCGGATCCAGCCGCCTTCCAGCGTCCAGCCTGGCAGTTCGTCCTTCAGCCGGGCTTCGGTTTCGTCGTCGGTGAACGGTTCGTTCGCCGGCTTTCTGCGCCAGGTGCTCATCGTGCGGTCCTTGCTGCGCCCGCGGTGCGGGGCGGTCGGCCGCGACGATGGCATGCGGCGTCGGGCGACACGGCGGCGGGGTTTCCGCCGCCGCGGCCTCGGGCGCCGTCAGCGCGAGCGCACGATCGCCTTGAACTTCTTCGTCTGCTCGACCAGTGCGCCTTCGACCGGCAGCCGCTCCATGCTGGAAGCGCCGTAGAAGCCGTCGACGACGGGGCAGTGCTCGAGGATGTAGTGTGCGTCCTCGGGCTGGGCGATCGGGCCGCCGTGGCAGAGCACGATGATGTCGGGGCGCACGCGGCGTGCGGCCTCGGCCCAGGCATTGATGCGCGGCACGCAGTCGGCCAGCGTCAGCGCGGTCTCGGCGCCGATCGCGCCGCCGGTCGTCAGCCCCATGTGCGGCACGATGATGTCGGCGCCGGCGCGCGCCATGTCGGCGGCGCTGGTCTCGTCGAAGACGTAGGGCGTGGTCAGCAGGTCCAGCTCCGCCGCCGCGCGGATCATGTCGACTTCCAGGCCGTAGCCCATGCCGGTCTCTTCCAGGTTCGCGCGGAAGTTGCCGTCGATCAGGCCGACCGTCGGGAAGTTCTGCACGCCCGAGAAGCCGACCGCGATCAGCTGCTGCAGGAAGTGCTCGCGCAGCATGAAGGGGTCGGTGCCGTTGACGCCGGCCAGCACCGGCGTGTGCCGCACCATCGGCAGCACCTCGCGCGCCATGTCGAGCACGATCTCGTTGGCGTTGCCGTAAGCCAGCAGCCCGGCGAGCGAGCCGCGCCCGGCCATGCGGTAGCGGCCCGAGTTGTAGATCACGATCAGGTCGATGCCGCCGGCTTCTTCGCACTTGGCCGACAGCCCGGTGCCGGCGCCGCCGCCGATGATGGGTTCGCCGCGCGCGATCTGGGCGCGAAAGCTCTCGAGGATCTGCTGTCGGGGAATGCGTGCCATGGTGCGTCTCTCTCTTTCGGGGCTGGCGGCACCGGCTGTCAGCCGGCGATCTCCTTGAAGGCGTGCACGAGCTGGGCGGCGAAGCCCGGGTCGTTCAGGTGCAGCGGCGAACGCAGCAGCTGGCGCTCGGCGCTGGCGTGGAACTCGATCTCGAGGGTGTCGAACAGCGCCTGGTCGGCGGCCGGGTCCCAGAAGGGCTGGCCTTGTGCGTCGAGCATCGAGACGCCGCCTTCAGGCAGGAAAAAACGCACCGGGCCGGTCATGCGGTTGAGCTTCTCGGCGAGGAAGCGGCCGATCGCGACGTTGTCATCGACGCTGGTGCGCATCAGCGTCACGTTGGCGTTGTGGCGGTAGAGCTTGCGCTCGCGGTAGCGCACCGGCACGGTCTCGAGCGCGGCGAAGTTCACCATGTCCAGCGCGCCGCAGCTGCCGACATAAGGCACGCGGCTGCGCGCGATCGCGTCCAGGCGCTCGGCGCCGGCGCTGAAGACGCCGCCCATCAGCTCGTCGGCGATCTCGGTCGTCGTGACGTCGATGACGCCGGCCAGCAGCCGCGAGTCGGCGAGCTTCTCCATCGACTGGCCACCGGTGCCGGTGGCGTGGAAGACCAGGCAGTCGTAGTCGGCCTCCAGCAGCGCGGTGGCCGATTGCACGCAGGGCGTGGTGACGCCGAACATCGTCAGGCCGATGGCCGGCTTGGTGGCCAGCACCTCGGCGCGCTCCAGCACCATGCCGCCGAGCGCGTGCGCGGCGTTGGCCAGCACACGCTGGCTGATGCGGTTCAGGCCCTGCACGTCGGTGACCGAATACATCATGCAGATGTCGCTCGGGCCGACGTAGGGCCGCACGTCGCCCGAGGCGACGGTGCTGACCATCAGCTTGGGCACGCCCACCGGCAGCGCACGCATCGCCGGCGTCGCCAGCGCGGTGGCGCCCGAGCCCCCGGCCGACAGCAGGCCGCCGACGTCGGTGCGGGTGAGGATGAAGTTCTCGAAGGCCAGCGCCATCGCCGTCACCGCGCTGCCGCGGTCGCCGGTGAAGACGCCGGCGCCGCCCTGCGGGTGGTGCAGCGCCACTTCCTGCGGCCGGACGTCGGCGGCCGACTCGCAGCCGCTGGTCGACAGGTCGACGGTGCAGACGGGAACGCCCATCGCCGCCAGGCGCTCGGCCAGGTAGCCGAGTTCGCGCGCCTTGGTGTCGAAGGTGCCGGCGACGTAGGCCAGGCGGGGGCTCGATGCGGACGAGATCATGGGAGCTCCTGGGGCGCCGAGCAGGAACGCGAGCTCACGCGCGACGGCTGAGATAGGGGGTAAAAGGGTGAGACAAGTGTCTCATCGGCGGACTTGTGTTGCAATCCTGACCACGCCCGCCGTTGCCGCGATGTCGAAGACCACCCGCCAGCCCCTGCCCGCGCCGCCGCCGGTCGTCGAGATCGAAGGCGGCATCCGCGGCGCCACGCGCCGGCTGCTGCTGGAGGCGGCGATGCTGCTGATCCGCGAAGGCCAGGTGCCGACGCTGCCCGAGGTCGCACGCCGCGCCCAGGTCTCGCGTGCCACCGCCTACCGCTACTTCCCCAGCCGCAGCGCGCTGATCACCGCGGTGATCGACGTCTCGCTCGGTCCGCTGCGTTGCTTCGACTCGGCCGAGCCCGACGGCCGCCGCCGCGTGGCCGAGCTGTTCGAGTCGACCTTTCCGCGTTTTCGCGAGTTCGAGCCGCAGATGCGCGCCGCCGCGCAGCTGGCGCTGGAGCATTGGGCGCGCGAACGTGCCGGCCTGCTCGACGAGGTGCCGTACCGGCGCGGCCACCGCGTCGGCATCCTCGCGCACGCGCTGGCGCCGCTGCAGCCGGTGCTGCCGGCGGCGGCGCTGGAGCGGCTGCACCGGGCGCTGTCGGTGCTCTACGGCATCGAGCCGCGCGTCGTGCTGAAGGACATCTGGGGCCTGGCCGACGCCGAGGTCGACGCCATCGTCGCCTGGATGGCCGACGCGCTGGTCACGAGTTCCTTGCGCGAGGCCGAGGCTGCGCCACCGGCGCGCCGCACACGCACGAAAGTCTCTACATGAAAGACGACAGCCTGCCACCGCTGCCGACGATCGCGGCCGGCCGCTACCGCCACTACAAGGGCGGCGAGTACGAGGTGCTGGGCGTCGTGCGCCACAGCGAGACGCTGGAGCCGCTGGTGCTGTACCGGCCGCTGTACGCCAGCGCCGACACCTGGGTGCGGCCGTTCGCGATGTTCGGCGAAGCCGTCGAGCTCGATGGCCGGCTGCGGCCGCGTTTCGAGCGCGTCGGCTGAGGCCGACCCTGCGCCGGCGCGTGGCGGCGCGCGCGTTTAGCATCGCCGCCGCCTCGACACCGCCAGGAGCCGCATGAACCGCCCGTATCGCATCGCCGTCATCCCCGGAGACGGCATTGGCCAGGAAGTCGCGCCCGAGGGCGTGCGCGTGCTGCGGCGCGCGGCCGAACGTTTCGGCCTGCAGCTCGAGCTGACCGACATCGCATGGGCCAGCTGCGACTACTACCTCGAACACGGCACGATGATGCCGGCCGACTGGAAGCAGCAACTCGCCGGCATGGACGCGATCTTCTTCGGCGCCGTCGGCTGGCCGGCCGCGGTGCCCGACAACGTCTCGCTCTGGGGCAGCCTGCTGAAGTTCAGGCGCGAGTTCGACCAGTACGTGAACCTGCGCCCGGTGCGGCTATTCGACGGCGTGCCCTGTCCGCTGGCCGGGCGCAAGCCGGGCGACCTGGACTACCTGATCGTGCGCGAGAACACCGAGGGCGAGTACACCAACCTCGGCGGCACGATGTTCGCCGGCACCGAGCGCGAGATCGTGATCCAGGAGTCGGTCTTCAGCCGCCACGGCACCGACCGGGTGCTGAAGTACGCGTTCGAACTGGCGGCTTCGCGCGCGCGCCGGCACCTGACGGTGGCGACCAAGAGCAACGGCATCGCGATCAGCATGCCGTGGTGGGATTCACGCGCCGACGAGATGGCCAGGGCCTTCCCGCAGGTGCAGGTCGACAAGCAGCACATCGACATCCTGGCCGCGCGTTTCGTGCTGCAGCCGCAGCGTTTCGACGTCGTCGTCGCCAGCAACCTGTTCGGCGACATCCTGTCCGACCTGGGGCCGGCCACTGCCGGCACCATCGGCCTGGCGCCGTCGGCGAACCTGAACCCGGAGCGGCGTTTCCCGTCGCTGTTCGAGCCGGTGCACGGCTCGGCGCCCGACATCTTCGGCCAGAACATCGCCAACCCGATCGCGATGATCTGGTCGGGCGCGCTGCTGCTGGACTTCCTGACCGCCGGCCAGGGCGCCGGCCGCGCCGCGCACGACGCCATCGTCGGCGCGATCGAGACCGTGCTGCGCGAGGGCCCGCGCACGCGCGACCTGGGCGGCACGGCCAGCACCAGCGAGCTCGGCGCGGCGGTGGCGGCACTGATCTGAGCGCGCCCCTTCGGGGGACGAGTCCCGCCTTGCCGGTGGCGTCGGCGGCGCACACAGTGCCGGACAGGAGGCCGGCAGAGTGGCTAGCCTCGAAATGCGCGTGCGCGGCGCGACAGGCGGCTCGGTTCCATGAGCACGCAACTGCTCGCGCCCGAGGCGATCACGTTGCGCATCGCCACCGTGCGTGGCCAGCGCGTGCTGCTGGACGCTGACCTGGCCGCGCTTTACGAGGTCGAGACCAAGCGGTTCAACGAGGCGGTTCGGCGCAACTTGGCCAAGTTCCCGGCCGACTTCATGTTCCAGCTCACCGCCCAGGAGTGGGCGGCTCTAAGGTCGCAGTTTGCGACCTTGGACGCGGCGCCCGGCGGGCGCGGCCGGCACCGCAAGTACCTGCCCTATGCCTTCACCGAGCATGGAACGATCATGGCCGCGAACCTGCTGAGCAGCCCGCGCGCCATCGAGGTCTCGGTGTACGTGGTGCGAGCCTTCGTGCACATGCGTGAGCTGGCGGCGACGCACGGCGACCTGGCCAAACGCTTGGCCGAGTTGGAAGAGAAAACCGAGGCGCTGGCGATGCACCACGACACCTTCAGCCGAAACACGCGCAACCAGCTCAAGCAGGTCTTTGACGCCCTGCGCGAGCTGATGACGCCGCCCGATCCGCCCAAGCGGCCGATCGGGTTCGTACCCTAAGGGGACCGGAACGAATAGCCGATGGGAGCGCGGTAGAGCCGCACGTCGTGGGCGGTGGGCGGCCTTGCAGGCCGCGGCAGCGATGTCAGCGATGTCAGCGATGTCAGCGATGTCAGCGATGTCAGCGATGTCAGCGAGCGCCGCCAAAACACCGCGTCATCCGCCATCAAGCTTCCCGCCACGGTCCGGCTCCGCCGGACCGTCGGCGGACGGCCCCCTCGGGGGGTAGCGAGCGCTAGCGAGCTCGGGGGCTCAAAGAAACCTCTCGAGCAAGCGCTTGGACCGCCGATCCAGCGCCTTCGCGTCGGCAATGCGGTAGCCGATGCCGTGGCTGTCGGTGACGAGCAAGGCGCTGCCGCCCAGGCGGCGGATGTCTTCCTCGCCCTTCAACACCAGGCTGGCCGGGCCACGATCCGTCACCACGGTCCAGGTGCTGGGCGTCGAGAAGGTCGAGACCTCGACCAGGCGCTGGATCACCGGCGCGAACTCGCGCCGCGCCAGTTCTTCGGCCAGCACGGCCCGGGCTTCTTGCGGCAGCGTCTCGGGGCGGTCTATCCAGAGCCGCTCGCGGCCGTCGGGGCCGACCACCGACACCGGGCCATCGGCATCGGTCAGCGGGAAAGCGCGCACCGGCTGCACGCCGACGTGGTCACCTTCGGCGTCGTGCAGCACCAGCCGGCCGTGCGGGTCGCGCGTGAGGCGGATGTCCAGGATGTCGTTCATCGGCTTCGTCCTCAGACCATGCCCGCCGGATGCGCCGCCGGCACCGGCGCCGGCAGCGGGCCGTGATCGACGCCGCTTTCGTCGACCTGGCGCAGTTGCGCCTCGTACAGCCGCCAGTAGGCGCCTTCGCGCGCCAGCAGCTCGTCGTGGGTGCCGACCTCGACGATGCGGCCGCGGTCCATCACCACCAGCCGGTCGGCGCGGCGCAGCGTCGACAGCCGGTGGGCGATGGCGATCGTCGTGCGCCCCTGCACCAGGTTGTCCAGCGCCTTCTGGATCTCCTTCTCGGTCTCGGTATCGACCGAGGAGGTGGCCTCGTCGAGGATCAGGATGCGCGGGTCGATCAGCAGCGCGCGTGCGATCGAGATGCGCTGGCGCTCGCCGCCCGACAGCCCCTGGCCGCGTTCGCCGACCAGCGAGTCGTAGCCGTGCGGCAGGCGCAGGATGAACTCGTGCGCGTGCGCGGCACGCGCCGCGGCGACGATCTCCTGGCGCGTCGCGCCGGGTTTGCCGTAGGCGATGTTCTCGGCCACGGTGCCGAAGAACAGGAAGGGCTCCTGCAGCACCAGACCGATGTGGCGCCGGTAGTCGGCGACGCCGAAACGCCGCAGGTCGACGCCGTCGACCTTGATCGCGCCGTCGGTGACGTCGTAGAAGCGGCAGATCAGGTTGACCAGCGTGCTCTTGCCCGAGCCGCTGTGGCCGACCAGGCCGATCATCTCGCCCGGGCGGATCTCGAGATCGACGCCGCGGATCACCGCCCGGCTGCCGTAGCGGAACCCCAGCCCCTGCAGTGACAGCCCGCCCTGCATGCGCTCGATCTTCACCGGCTGCGCCGGCTCGGGCACGTTGCTGACGTGGTCGAGGATGTCGAAGATGCGCTTGGCGCCGGCCGCGGCCTTCTGCGTCACCGAGACGATGCGGCTCATCGAATCGAGCCGGCCGTAGAAGCGGCCGATGTAGGCGATGAAGGCGGTCAGCACGCCGACCGTGATCTGGTTGCGGCTCACCAGCCAGATGCCGAAGGCCCAGACGACGAGCAGGCCGATCTCGGTCAGCAGCGACACCGTCGGCGTGAACAGGCTCCAGGTCTTGTTCAGCTTGTCGTTGACCTCGAGGTTGGCGCGGTTGGCGCGGCGGAAGCGCTCGGCCTCGCGCTGTTCCTGGGCGAAGGCCTTGACGACGCGGATGCCGGGAATGGTGTCGGCGAGCACGCTCGTCACCTCGCCCCAGACGCGGTCGATCTTCTCGAAGCCGGTGCGCAGCCGGTCGCGCACCAGGTGGATCATCCAGGCGATGAAAGGCAGCGGCAGCAGCGTCACCAGCGCCAGCGACGGGTTGATGCTGAACAGGATGGTCGCCGTCATCACGATCATCAGCACGTCGGTGGCGAAGTCCAGCGCGTGCAGCGACAGGAAGACGCAGATGCGGTCGGACTCGCTGCCGATGCGCGACATCAGGTCGCCGGTGCGTTTGCTGCCGAAATAGTCCAGCGACAGCCGCAGCAGGTGGTCGAAGGTGGCGGTGCGCAGGTCGGCGCCGATGCGTTCGCTGACCAGCGCCAGCAGCCAGGTGCGCAGCCAGCCCAGCGCCCAGGCGACGAGCGCGGCGCCCAGCAGCCCGGCCAGCAGCTTCCACACCAGCACGGTGTCGATCTGCTTGCCGTTCTGGTACGGGATCAGCACCTCGTCCATCAGCGGGATCGTCAGATAGGGCGCGACCAGCGACGCCGCGGTCGCCGCCAGCGTCAGCACGAAACCCAGCGCCAGCTGCCAGCGGTAGGGCTTGGCGAAACGGCCCAGGCGCAGCAGCACCCAGGTCGACGGCGGCACGGCGGACTCGACGCCGAAGTCGGTTTCTTCGGCCTCGGCTTCGTCTTCGGGCTCGGCGTCGCCGGCGGCTAGGCGCCGGCGCTGGCGCTCGAACAGCGCCAGCAGGCGCAGCGCGTCCGGGTCGTGGCCGAGCGTGTAGCGCCAGACGGCCAGGCGCGCCGAGTCGTCGTGCAGCGAGAGCTGGCCGACGCCGCCCTGGTCGGCGTGCTGCAGGGTGAGCGCGGGCGAAATCGGCCAGGCGCGCCAGCCACCGGCGGTGTCGCGGGCGAGCAGACGGCGATCGGTGAGAACTATTTCGCTGCTGGCGAAGCGCTCCGACGCGTCCAGGTCAACGTCCAGGCTGGCCAGTGCGTTTTCCCCTGGTTCGAGCGGCGTCGAAGGCGTCGCGACGAGCACAGGAGACGGATCGGATGAAGGCATGGGTCGGAAAAGCGGCGGGCGCGCGATTGTCGCGTAACGCGCCGACCAGGCGGTACGCCGACCGCCATCTGCGAATAATCCGCGCCGCCGTGCGCCGAAGCGGCGTGATTGCACGAAAAAGATGAAGACTTTCGACGATATCCGCCTGCTGCGCGCGACGTACCTGCGCGGCCCCAATCTCTGGACCTACCGTTCGGCGCTGGAGGTCTGGCTCGACTTGGGCGAACTCGAGCAGCATCCGTCGGACAAGCTGCCCGGTTTTGTCGACCGGTTGCTGGCTGCGCTGCCGGCGCTGGAAGAACACCACTGCGGTGTCGGCGAACGCGGCGGCTTCCTGCTGCGCCTGAACGCCGGCACCTGGATGGGCCACGTGCTCGAGCACGTGATCATCGAGCTGCTGAACCTGGCCGGCATGCCCACCGGCTTCGGCCAGACGCGCAGCACCTCGCGCACCGGCGTCTACCGCATGGTGTTCCGGGCGCGCGACGAGGCCGTCGCGCGCTGCGCGCTGGAACACGGCCACCGGCTGCTGATGGCGGTGATCAACGCCGCGCCGCTGGACGTGCCGGCGGCGGTGCAGGCGGTGCGCGACGCGATCGACGAGGCCTACCTGGGCCCCAGCACCGCGCACATCGTCGCCGCCGCCACCGAGCGCCGCATCCCGCACCTGCGTCTGAACGACGGCAACCTGGTGCAGCTCGGCCAGGGCAACCGCCAGCACCGCATCTGGACCGCCGAGACCGACCGCACCAGCGCGATCGCCGAAGGCGTCGCCCGCGACAAGGACCTGACCAAGCGCCTGATCGCCGCCGTCGGCGTGCCGGTGCCCGATGGCCGCATCGTCGGCAGTGCCGCCGAAGCCTGGGACGCGGCCGAGGACGTCGGCCTGCCGGTGGCCGTCAAGCCCAGCGACGGCAACCACGGCCGTGGCGTCACGCTGGACCTGTCCACGCGCGAGCAGATCGAGGCCGCCTACACCCTGGCTGCCGAAGAAGGCAGCGAGGTCATCGTCGAGCGCTACATCCCCGGCGACGAACACCGGCTGCTGGTGGTCGACGGCAAGCTCGTCGCTGCCGCGCGCGGCGAAGCCGCCTGGATCGTCGGCGACGGCCGCCAGGCCGTGGCCGCGCTCGTCGACGAGCAGCTCAACAGCGACCCGCGCCGCGGCGAGACCGAGGACCACCCGCTGGGCCGCATCCGCGTGCGCGAGGACGGCGCGATCCTCGTCGACCTGCGCCGCCAGGGCCTGGGCCCGGACGACGTGCCGGCCGCCGGCCGCCGCGTGCTGATCCAGCGCAACGGCAACGTCGCCAACGACTGCACTGACGAAGTCCACCCCGATTTCGCGCGCATCGCCTCGCTGGCGGCACGCACCGTCGGCCTGGACATCGCCGGCATCGACCTCGTCGCCCAGGACATCTCGCGGCCGCTGCGGGCGCAGCAGGCGGCGGTAGTCGAGGTCAACGCCGGCCCGGGCCTGCTGGCGCACACCAAGCCCGCGGTCGGCTCGCCGCGCCCGGTGGGCAAGGCGATCATCGACCGCTTGTTCCCGCCCGGCGACGACGGCCGCATCCCGATCGTCGGCATCGCCGGCGGCGACGCGGTGGCGACGCCGCTGGCGCGGCTCGTCGCCTGGCTGCTGCAGCTCTCGGGCCGCCACGTCGGCCTGGCCTGCCGCGACGGCCTGTTCCTGAACACGCGCCGCGTCGACGAACGCGACGCGACCCACGGCACGATCTCCGAGCGCCTGCTGCTCAACCGCGACATCGACACCGCGGTGTTCGAGAACGGCGCCGCCACCATCCTCGACGAAGGCCTGGTCTACGACCGCTGCCGCATCGGCGTCGTCACCGACCTCGACGGTGCCCAGGCGCTGGAGCGCCACGACATCCACGAAGCCGGCGACCTGCCGCGTGTGCTGCGCACGCAGATGGACGTCGTGCTCGGCGACGGCATCGGCGTGCTCAACGCCGACGACGAACGTATCGCCGCGCTCGCCGACCATTGCGACGGCGAGATCACGCTCTACGCCACCGAGGCGGCGCCGCTGGCCGCGCACCTGGAGCGCGGCGGGCAGGCCGTGCTGCTGCGCGACGGCCGCATCTGGCTCTGCGAAGGCCATGCCGAGACGCCGCTGGCGCTGCGTGGCCGCAGCGTGCTGCCGCCGGCGGTGCTGCTGCCGGCCGTCGCCGCCGCCTGGGCCTTCGGCCTGGCGCCGGCGCTGCTGGCCGCCGGCATCGACACCTTCGAAGCCCAATCCCCTGCCGAGACCCGCTGAAGGCACCCGTCATGGACGTCACCCGAATCCGCGCGCTGCGCGGTCCCAATCTCTGGAGCCGGCAGACGGCGATCGAAGCCGTGGTGCATTGCGCGCCCGAGGAACGCGCGATCGAGCGCGGCGCCCCGCTGGAGCGCCGGCTGCGCGAACTGCTGCCCGAAGTCGGCCCGCTGCGCGCCGTCGGCACCGCCGAGGCCGTGCCGCTGGCGCGCTGGCTGGAACACCTGACGCTGGCGCTGCAGGCGCGTGCCGGCTGCCGCGTCAGCTTTTCGCGCACCGCGCTCGCACCCGAGGACGGCGTCTACCAGATCGTCGTCGAATACACCGAAGAGAAGGTCGGCCGGCGTGCGCTCGAGCTGGCGCAGCAGCTGCTCGCCGCGGCCGCCGGCGGCCAGGCTTTCGACACCGAAGCCGCGGTCGCGCAGCTGCGGGCGATCGACGAGGACGTGCGCCTGGGCCCGAGCACCGGCTCCATCGTCAACGCCGCGCTGGTGCGCGGCATCCCGTACCGCCGCCTGACCGAAGGCAGCCTGGTGCAGTTCGGCTGGGGCGCGCGCCAGCGCCGCATCTGGGCCGCCGAGGTCGATTCCACCGGCGCCGTGGCCGAGGCCATCGCCCAGGACAAGGACCTGACGAAACGCCTGCTCGCCGCCGCCGGCGTGCCGGTGCCGCGCGGCCGTCCGGTCAAGGACCTGGAAGACGGCTGGGCCGCGGCGCTGGATCTGGGCCTGCCCATCGTCGTCAAGCCGCGCGACGGCAACCAGGGCAAGGGCGTCACCGTCAACGTCGCCGACCGCGCCCACTACGAGATCGCCTACCGCGCCGCCGACGAGATCGGCGAAGTCATGGTCGAGCAGTTCCTGCCCGGCCACGACTTCCGCCTGCTGGTCGTCGGCGAGAAGCTGGTCGCCGCTTCGCGCCGCGACCCGCCTTACGTCGTCGGCGACGGCGTGCACACGGTGCGCCAGCTGGTCGACATCGTCAACGCCGACCCGCGCCGCGGCGACGGCCATGCCAACGCGCTGACACGCATCCGCCTGGACGACATCGCGCTGGCGCGCCTGGACCTGCAGGGCCTGGCGCCCGACGCCGTGCCGGCCAACGGCCAGCGGGTCGTGCTGCGCCACAACGCCAACCTCAGCACCGGCGGCAGCGCCACCGACGTCACCGACGACGTGCACCCCGAGGTCGCCGCGCGTGCGGTGTCGGCGGCGCGCATGGTCGGGCTCGAGATCTGCGGCGTCGACGTCGTCTGCGAGACCGTCGGCGTGCCGCTGGAGCGGCAGCGCGGCGGCGTCGTCGAGGTCAACGCCGCGCCCGGGCTGCGCATGCACCTGGCGCCGAGCTTCGGCAAGCCGCGGCCGGTCGGCGAAGCCATCGTCGAGCGCCTGTTCCCGGTCGGCCAGGACGGGCGCGTGCCGGTCGTCGCCGTCACCGGCACCAACGGCAAGACCACGGTGACGCGGCTGATCGCGCAGCTCTTCGCCGCCGCCGGGCTGAAGGTCGGCATGACCAACACCGACGGCGTCTGGGTCGACGGCCACCAGATCGACAGCGGCGACTGCAGCGGCCCGAAGAGCGCGCGCAACGTGCTGATGCACCCCGACACCGAAGCTGCGGTGCTCGAATGCGCGCGCGGCGGCATGCTGCGCGAAGGCCTGGGTTTCGACCGCTGCCAGGTCGCCGTCGTCACCAACGTCGGCGCCGGCGACCACCTCGGGCTGAACTACATCACCACCGTCGAGGACCTGGCGGTGCTGAAGCGAGTCGTCGTGCAGAACGTCGCCGAGAGCGGCTTCGCGGTGCTCAACGCCGCCGACCCGATCACCTTGGCCATGGCCCAGCACTGCCCGGGCGGCGTGATCCTGTTCGCGGTCGACGGCCACCACCCGGCTCTGGTCGCGCACCGCGCCCAGGGCAAACGGTCGGTCTTCGTCGAACACGGCCACATCGTCGCCGTCGAAGGTTCGGCCCGCGCCCAGCTGCCGCTGCGCGAGGTGCCGCTGACACGCGGCGGCACCATCGGCTTCCAGGTCGAGAACGCGCTCGCCGCAGTTGCCGCGGCCTGGGGCTGCGGGCTGTCCTTCGACGCCGTCAGCGCCGGCCTGGCGAGTTTCGTCAACGACGCGCACAACGCGCCGGGGCGTTTCAACGTCATGGACTACCGCGGCGCGACCATCATCGCCGACTACGGCCACAACCCGGACGCGATGCGGGCGCTGGTCGGTGCCGTCGAGGCGATGCCGGCCAACCGGCGCTCGGTCGTCATCAGCGCCGCCGGCGACCGCCGCGACCAGGACATCCGCGAGCAGACGCAGATCCTGGGCGCGGCCTTCGACAGCGTGCTGCTGTACCAGGACGCCGCCCAGCGCGGCCGCGGTGACGGCGAGGTGATGGCGCTGCTGCGCCAGGGACTGCGCGACGCGCCGCGCACGAGCCAGGTCGACGAGATCCACGGCGAGTTCGTCGCCATCGACCGCGCGCTCGAGGCGCTGCAGCCCGGTGACCTGTGCCTGGTGCTCGTCGACCAGGTCGAAGAAGCGCTGGCGCACCTGGAGCGCCGCATCGCCGAAGCTTCGGAGCCGGTGCCGGCCTGAGGCCCCGGCCAGGGCCGGTCAGCGAGCACGCGTTGCAGACGCTGGTTCGCCCATCAAGCTTCCCGCCACGGACCGGCTTTGCCGGTCCGTCGGCGGACGGCACCCTTGGGGGGTAGCGAGCGTCAGCGAGCTTGGGGGCTAAAACAAGAAGTAGCGCTGGGCGAGCGGGAGGACGGTCGCCGGCTCGCAGGTCAGCAGCTGCCCGTCGGCCCGCACCTCGTAGGTCTGCGGGTCGATCTCCATCTTCGGCAGCCAGCCGTTGTGCACCATGTCGCCCTTCTTCACGCTGCGGCAGTGCTGCACCGCGGCCAGGCGCTTGGCCAGGCCGAGTTCGTCGCCGATGTCGGCACGCAGCGCCGCCTGGCTGACGAAGGTGAGCGATGTCGCCGTGCGTGCGCGGCCGTAGCTGCCGAACATCGGCCGGTAATGCACCGGCTGCGGCGTCGGGATGCTGGCGTTGGGGTCGCCCATCGCCGCAGTGGCGATGAAGCCGCCCTTCAAGACCAGGCTGGGCTTGACGCCGAAATACGCCGGCTTCCACAGCACCAGGTCGGCCCATTTGCCGATTTCGACCGAACCGACCTCGTGGCTGATGCCGTTGGCAATCGCCGGGTTGATCGTGTATTTGGCGACGTAGCGCTTGACGCGGAAGTTGTCGTTGCGGGAGTTCTGCTCCGCGACACCGCCCTCACCCCCCGCCCTCTCCCGCGCTGCGGGAGAGGGGGCCTGGAGCCAGCCGCGCTGCAGCTTCATCTTGTGCGCCGTCTGCCAGGTGCGGATGATGACTTCGCCGACCCGGCCCATGGCCTGGCTGTCGCTGCTCATCATGCTGATCGCACCCAGGTCGTGCAGCACGTCCTCGGCGGCGATGGTCTCGCGCCGGATGCGGCTTTCGGCGAATGCCAGGTCCTCGGCGATGCCGGCGTCGAGGTGGTGGCAGACCATCAGCATGTCCAGGTGCTCGTCCACCGTGTTCGCGGTGTAGGGCATGGTCGGGTTGGTGCTGCTGGGCAGGAAGTTGGGCTCGCCGGCGACCCGCAGGATGTCGGGCGCGTGGCCGCCGCCGGCGCCTTCGGTGTGGAAGGCGCAGAGCGTGCGCCCGTGCGTCGCGGCGATCGTGTCCTCGACGAAACCCGACTCGTTGAGCGTGTCGCTGTGGATCGAGACCTGGGTGTCGGTGGCCTCGGCGATGTCCAGGCAGTTGTCGATCGCGCTCGGCGTCGTGCCCCAGTCCTCGTGCAGCTTCAGGCCGATGGCGCCGGCGGCGATCTGCTGGCTCAGCGCCTCGGGCCGGCTGGCGTTGCCTTTGCCGAGAAAACCGAGGTTCATCGCGAAGGCGTCGGCCGCCTGCAGCATGCGGTGCAGGTTCTCCGGCCCCGGTGTGCAGGTGGTCGCGAAGGTGCCGGTGGCCGGGCCGGTGCCGCCGCCCAGCATCGTCGTCACGCCCGAGTTCAGCGCTTCGTCGATCTGCTGCGGGCAGATGAAGTGGATGTGGCTGTCGATGCCGCCGGCGGTGACGATCATCCCTTCGCCGGCGATGATCTCGGTGCCAGGGCCGATGACGATGTCGACACCCGGCTGCACGTCGGGGTTGCCGGCCTTGCCGATGGCGGCGATGCGGCAGCCCTTCAGGCCGATGTCGGCCTTGACGATGCCCCAGTGGTCGACGATGACGGCGTTGGTGATGACGCAGTCGCAGGCCTCGTGGTGGCCGGGGCCGTTGACCGCCTGGCCCTGGCCCATGCCGTCGCGGATGGTCTTGCCGCCGCCGAACTTCACTTCTTCGCCGTAACCGCCGGCACGCAGCGTGTAGTCGGCTTCGATCTCGACGATCAGCTCGGTGTCGGCCAGGCGCAGGCGGTCGCCCACGGTCGGGCCGTACATCTCGGCGTAGGCGCGCCGGCCGATGGTGGTGCTCATCACAAGGCCCCTTGGATGTCGCCGCGGAAGCCCCAGACGCGGCGCTCGCCGGCGTAGGGCACCAGCTGCACGGTGCGCTGCTGGCCGGGCTCGAAACGCACCGCGGTGCCGCTGGCGATGTCCAGGCGCATGCCGCGGGCGGCGGCGCGGTCGAAACGCAGCGCCGGGTTGGTCTCGGCGAAGTGATAGTGCGAGCCGACCTGGATCGGCCGGTCGCCAGCGTTTTCGACCACCAGGGTCAGCGCCGGGCGGCCGGGGTTCAGCGTCAGCTCGCCGTCGTCGGTCAGCAGTTCTCCGGGAATCATGGCCGCCCTCATGCGATCGGTTGGTGCACCGTCACCAGTTTGGTGCCGTCGGGGAAGGTGGCCTCGACCTGGATCTCGGGGATCAGCTCGGGCACGCCGTCCATCACCTCGGCGCGCGACAGCACCTGCTTGCCGGCGCTCATCAGCTCGGCCACCGTGCGCCCGTCGCGCGCGCCTTCCAGGATGGCGGCGGTGATCAGCGCGATGGCCTCCGGCACGTTGAGCTTCAGCCCGCGCGCCTGGCGGCGTTCGGCCAGCAGCGCGGCGGTGAAGATCAGCAGCTTGTCCTTTTCTCTCGGGGTCAGGTCCATGGGCGGATTTCTCTGCAAGTCCGGCGCCATGTCAAGGCTGGTGCGCTTCTTGATTGCCATGCCTCGATGAGTCCCCAGGCCGACCCCGCTGCCGCCCCGAACGAAGCGCCGCAGCGCGTGGTGAAGACGCGCCGCGACTACAACGCCTGGGTGGCGCGCGAGACCATCGAGGACTACGCGCTGCGTTTCACGCCGCGTTCGTTCCGGCGCTGGAGCGAGTGGCGGGTGGCCAACACCGCCTTCGGCGCCTCGTCTTTCCTGATCCTCGAAGCCGTCGGCGCGACGCTGCTGGTGCAGCACGGCTTCGTCAACGCGGCGCTGGCGATCCTGGCCACGGGCCTGGTGATCTTTCTCGCCGGCTGGCCGATCAGCGTCTACGCCGCGCGCCACGGCGTCGACATGGACCTGCTGACCCGCGGCGCCGGCTTCGGCTACATCGGCTCGACCATCACCTCGCTGATCTACGCGAGCTTCACCTTCATCTTCTTCGCGCTCGAAGCGGCGGTGATGGCCTATGCGCTGGAGCTGGCCTTGGACATCCCGCCGGCGCTTGGCTACCTGCTCTGCGCGCTGGTCGTGATCCCGCTGGTGACGCACGGCGTCACCGCGATCAGCCGGCTGCAGGTCTGGACCCAGCCGCTGTGGCTGGCGATGCTGGTCGTGCCCTATGTCTTCGTCTTCCGCGCCGAGCCCGAGTTGCTGGCGGGCCTGACGAGCTACGGCGGTGAACACGGTGCGGCGAGCTTCGACGTGCTCGCCTTCGGCGCCGCGACCACGGTCGGCATCGCGCTCATCACGCAGATGGGCGAGCAGGCCGACTACCTGCGGTTCATGCCCGAGCGCCGCGGCTGGCGCTGGCACCTGGCGGTGCTGGCCGGCGGCCCCGGCTGGGTGCTGCCGGGCGTGCTGAAGATGCTGGGCGGCGCGCTGCTGGCCTATCTGGCGATCACGCGCATGGTGCCGCCCGAACGTGCCGTCGACCCGAACCAGATGTACCTGGCGGCCTACGAGACCGTGTTCTCCGACTACGGCCTCGCGGTCGCGGTGACGGCGGCCTTCGTGCTCGTCTCGCAGCTGAAGATCAACGTCACCAACGCCTACGCCGGCTCGCTGGCCTGGAGCAACTTCTTCTCGCGGCTGACGCATGCGCACCCGGGGCGCGTGGTCTGGATGGTGTTCAACACGGGCATCGCGCTGGTGCTGATGGAGATGAACGTCTTCCAGGCGCTGTCGCACGTGCTCGGCCTGTACGCCAACGTCGCCATCGCCTGGATGATGGCGGTGGTGGCCGACCTCGTCGTCAACAAGCCGCTGGGCTGGTCGCCGCCGGGCATCGAGTTCAAGCGTGCGCATCTCTACGACATCAACCCGGTGGGTGTCGGCGCGATGGGCATCGCCTCGCTGCTGTCGGTGGCGGCGCACCTGGGCGCCTTCGGCGAACTGGCGCAGGCTTATTCGGCGGCGATCGCGCTCGTCACCGCCTTCGTCGCCTCGCCGCTGATCGCCTGGGCGACCAAGGGCCGCTACTACCTGGCGCGCAGCAGCACGCTGCCGGCGGGCAGCATCCCGATCGTCGCCGAAGGCGCCGCCGCCGACGGCCGCTACGCCCGGCTGCGCCACCGCTGCACGGTCTGCGAGAGCGAGTACGAGGTCGAGGACATGGCCTTCTGCCCGGCCTACCAGGCGCCGATCTGCAGCCTGTGCTGCACGCTGGACGCGCGCTGCCACGACCTGTGCAAACCGCAGGCCAAGCTGATGGCGCAGTGGCGCGCGCTGCTCGGCCGGCTGCTGCCGGCGCGCATGGCGCCGCAGCTCGACGCTGGGCTCGCCGACTACCTGCTGCTGATGGGCATCGTCACGCCGCTGCTGGCGCTGGTGCTGGGCATCGCCCACCGCCAGGCGCTGCGCCTGCTGGGCGATCAGGCGGCGGTCCTGGGGCCGACCCTGGCGCAAGGCTTCGTCAGCAGCTTCCTGCTGCTGTGGATCGCCGCCGGCATCGGCGTCTGGTGGGGCGTGCTGGCGCACCGCAGCCGCGTCGCGGCGCAGGAGGAGTCCAACCGCCAGACGCTGGCGCTGCAGCGCGAGATCGAGTCGCACGCACGCACCGACGCCGCGCTGCAGGCCGCGCGCGAGGAAGCCGACCGTGCCCGCGGCCACGCCGAAGCCGCCAACCGCGCCAAGAGCCGCTACATCACCACCATCAGCCACGAGCTGCGCACGCCGCTCAACAGCATCCTCGGTTACGCCCAGCTGCTGGAGGAGGACGAGGCGATGCCGGCCCACCGGCGCCAGGCGGTCTCGGTCATCCGCCGCGGCGGCGACCACCTGCTGAGCCTGATCGAAGGCACGCTGGACATCGCGCGCATCGAGTCGGGCAAGCTGGCACTGGAGGTGCGCGCGATGCGTTTTGCCGACGGCCTGGCCGAGATCGCGCGCCTGTTCGAGCTGCAGGCCGCCGGCCGTGGGCTGGCTTTCCGCTTCGTCGTCGAGGGCCGGCTGCCGGCCGTCGTGCGCGCCGACGAGAAGCGCCTGCGCCAGATCCTGATCAACCTGCTGGGCAACGCGATCAAGTTCACCCAGACCGGCCAGGTGACGCTGCGGGTCGCCCACCAGCGCGAGATGGCGCGTTTCGAGATCGAGGACACGGGCCCCGGCATGACGCCCGACGAACTGGCGCGTGTCTTCGAACCCTTCGAACGCGGCTCGGCCGCCAGCGGCCAGTCGGCCGGCTCCACCGGCCTTGGGCTGACGATCGCGCGCATGCTCTGCGAGCTGATGGGCGGCGAGATGACGGTGGCGAGCACGCCCGGTGCCGGCAGCACCTTCCGCATCCGGCTGTTCCTGCCCGAAGCCGCTGCCGTGGGCGTCGAGGCGCTGCACGCGCGCCGCATCGGCTACGAAGGCGCGCCGCGGCGCGTGCTCGCGGTCGACAACGAAGAAGCCGACCGGCGCCTCGTCGCCGACCTGCTGCAGCCGCTGGGTTTCGAGGTCGAAGGCGCCGCCAGCGGCGAAGCAGCGCTCGAACGCCTGGCCGCCGACCCGCCATACGACGCGGTCTTCATGGACCTGGCGATGCCCGGCATCGACGGCTGGGAGACGATCCGCCGGCTGCGCGGCGCCGGCCACACGATGCCGGTGGCGGTGATCTCGGCCAACGCCTTCGACAAACGCCTGGACAACGACGTCGGCCTGCCGGGCGAGGACTTTCTCGTCAAGCCGGTGCGGGTCGGCGAGCTGCTGGACTGGCTGGGCGCGCGCCTGGGTCTGAGCTGGCGTGTCGCCGAACGCCCGCCCGAACCGGCCGCACCGCCGCCGGCGAATCCAGCGCTGCCGCCAGCCGAACTGCTGCGCCCGCTGCGCGACGCGCTCGAACTGGGCCATGTGCGCGGCGTCGCGCGCCAGCTCGACCTGATCGAGGCCGCCGACCCCGCGCACGCGGGTTTTGCCGCCAAGATGCGCCTGCTGGCGCGTCAGTTCAATTACGAAGCGATGAACCAGATCCTGGCGAAATGCCCACCATGAATCCCGAACGGCCTGAGGACGAGCCCCGCGGCGACGCCGACGTCGTGCTCGTCGTCGACGACGTGCCCGACAACCTGGCGCTGCTCAACGACGCGCTCGACGAAGCCGGCTACACCGTGCTCGTCGCCACCTCGGGCGAAGCGGCGCTGGCGCTGGCGGCCCGCGCCCAGCCCGACATCGTGCTGCTGGACGCGGTGATGCCGGGCCTGGACGGTTTCGAGGTCGCGCGCCGGCTCAAGGCCGACGCCGACACGGCGCAGATCCCGATCGTCTTCATGACCGGCCTGACCGAGACCGAACACGTGGTCGCCGCCTTCGGTGCCGGCGGCACCGACTACGTCACCAAGCCCATCCGTCCGCGCGAGGTGCTGGCGCGCATTGCCGCCCACCTGCATCAGGCGCGCAGCCAGCGCCAGGCGCGCAACGCGCTCGACGCCTTCGGCCACGCGACGCTGGTGGTGCGCGAGCGCGACGGCCGCCGGCTCTGGCAGACGGCGCTGGCGCGGCGCATGCTGTCCGAACACTTCGGCGGCGAGGACACGGCGACGCCGCCCGAGCTGATGGCCTGGGTCGCACGCGAGGCTTTGCGCCGCCGCGCCGGCGCCGACCCGGCCGGGCTGACGGTGGCGCGCGGCGCGCGCCGCATCAGCTTCGCGCTGCACCCGATGCCCGAGGACGACGCCGAGGCCGGCGGCGGCGAGTGGCTGGTGGTGCTGCGCCAGAGCGACGACGCCGCCATCGTCGAGGCGATGGCGCTGGCGCTGGAGCTGACGGCGCGCGAGGCCGAGGTGCTGTACTGGGTGGTGCAGGGCAAGACCAACCGCGACATCGGCGAGATCCTCGGCACCAGCCACCGCACCGTCACCAAGCACCTGGAGCACGTGTTCGAGAAGCTCGGCGTCGAGACCCGCACCGCCGCCGCCGGGCTGGCGATGGCGCGTGTGCCGCAGCTTGGTCGCGGCGCGTAGGCCGTTCGTCGCACGGCGCTTGACCTTCGTCGCCGGGGCGGAACACTCTTCCTCTTTCGCCGGGACGGCCCTTCGGGCCGGCCCACCTTCGAATCCACCGCAGAATCCCGCGCGCGGCCCGTGCCGTGCCCTCCACACCTTGAAGATGCACACCTTCGTCGCCGGCGCCGTCTGCGCCGCAGCCGTCTCGATGGCCGCCTCCGCGATGGCCGCCAAGCCCACGACCCGCGTGCGTGCCGAGATCCCGTCGCAGTACCGCTGGGACTTCAGCCCGATCTACGCCAACTGGGAAGCCTGGGAAGCGGGCATGCGCGAGATGGACCAGCGCATCGACGCCTTCGCCAAGCTGCAGGGCACGCTGAAGAACGGCCCGGAGGCGGTGCTGGCCGCCTACCAGGCCTACGACGAGATCGGCAAGCTGCAGTACCGCATCTATCGCTACCCGCAGCTGCAGCGCGACACCGACACGCGCGACCAGAACGTCGCCGGCCGCTTCCAGCGGGTCGGCGCGCTGTTCGCCAAGTTCGACACCGCCAGCGCCTGGTTCACGCCCGAGCTGCTGACCGTGCCCGAAGCGACGATGAGCGCCTGGCTCGCGAAGACCCCGGCGCTCGCGCCCTACCGCTTCCCGATCACCGAGGTCTACCGCCGCCAGGCGCACGTGCTCGACGAGAAGGGCGAACGCCTGCTGTCGCTGGCCGCGCGCAGCAACCGTGCGTCCAACGAGACCTACAGCGAGCTCAGCACCTCGGACATCAAGTTCCCGACCGTGCGCCTGTCCGACGGCAAGGACGTGACGCTGACGCCGGGCAACTACTCGGCGCTGCTCTCCGAGAACCTGGTGCAGGCCGACCGCGCCGCCGCTGCCGCCGCCCACGTCGGCACCTACGGCCAGACCGCGCACACCTACGCCGCGATCTACAACGGCATCCTGCAGCGCGACTGGTTCATGGCGCGCGCGCGCAACTTCCCGACGACGCTGGACGCGGCGCTGGACGAAAACGCGATCCCGCGCCAGGTCGTCGAGACGCTGATCGACGTCGCGCGCCATGGCACCGGCCCGCTGCAGCGCTACGCCAGGCTGCGCCAACGCCTGCTGGGGCTGCCCAGCTACCACCTCTACGACCAGTTCGTGCCGGTGTTCCGCAGCGACAAGACCTGGCCTTATGAAGAGGCGCGCAAGCAGGCGATCGCCTCGGTGGCGCCGCTGGGCAAGGACTATGTGCAGCGCTACGAGAAGTTCGTCAGCGGCGGCCGCGTCGACGTCTACGAGAACGAGGGCAAACGCAGCGGTGCCTACAACGCCGGCGTCTACGGCGTCGGCCCCTACCTGCTGATGAACTACAACGACACGCGCGACGCGATGTTCACCTTCGCCCACGAGGCGGGGCACGCGATGCACACCGTGCTGTCCTACGAGCACCAGCCCTACGCCACCTCCGACTACACGATCTTCGTCGCCGAGGTCGCGTCGACGACCAACGAACGCTTCCTGCTCGAGCACCTGCTGAAGCAGACCACCGACCCGAAGGAGCGTTTCCTGCTGCTGCAGGAAGCGGTCGACGCCATCGTCGGCACCTTCTACACGCAGGTGCTGTTCGCCGACTTCGAGCTGCGTGCGCACCAGCTGGTCGAACGCGACGAGCCGGTCACGACCGAGGTGCTGAACCAGCTCTACGCCGGCGTGCTGAAGGACTACTGGGGCGACGCGATCGCCCACGACGAGTTCTACCAGTACACCTGGGCGCGCATCCCGCACTTCTTCAACACGCCGTACTACGTCTTCCAGTACGCGACCTGCTTCGCCTCGTCGGCGCAGCTGTTCAAGGCGATGAACGAAGGCCCCAAGGCGCAGCGCGAGGCCGCGGTCAAGCGCTACACCGAGCTGCTGTCCTCGGGCGGCAACGACCAGCCGATGAAGCAGCTGCAGAAGGCCGGTGTCGACCTGACGCAGCGCCAGACGGTGCAGGCCGTCGTCGACCAGCTCGACGCGCTGGTGACGCGCATGGAAGCCGAAGCCGCCAAGCTCGCGCCGGCCGCGCGCTGAGCGCCGCCGCGACAGGCCAGGCCGCCCTCCGGGGCGGCCTTTTTCTTGTGGATCGCGTGATTCCGGACGGTGCACCCGCTCGCCTGTGGTGCCTCGCCCACGCCCATCGCGGTGCACCTGGGAAAACCCCCGGTCGCGTCACGGGTATGTCACACAATGACTACCGCACCGCTGACTTGTATACAGAAGCGGCATAACGCTTGCTTCCAGACAAGTGGTTTTCCTCCTCTTTCCTCTTCATCACCCGTCCCAGGAGTCCTCATGTCCCGTTCGCTGAAGGCCGTCGCTGGCGCTGCCGCGCTGCTGTGTTTCGGCCTGGCCCACGCCCAGTCCAACGTCAACATCTATGGTTTGATGGACGCCGCCGCCGGTAGCTTCCAGATGGCCGGCGCCGACTCGACCACCAAGGTCCAGAGCGGCAACATGACCACCTCGTACATCGGCTTCGGCGGCAGCGAAGATCTCGGCCACGGCCTGAAGGTCACGTTCGCGATGGAGCACTTCCTGCAAGCCGATGCCGGCACCGCCGGCCGTTTTGTCGGTGACCGCTTCTGGGCGCGCAACGCCTACGTCGGCCTGGCCACGAACTACGGCGAGTACCAGTTCGGCCGCACGACGACGACGATGTTCGTCTCGACGCTGATGTTCAACGCGATCGGCGACTCGTTCGCGTTCTCGCCCAGCATCCTGCAGGTCCTGACCCCGCAGACCGACACCCGCCCGGGCGGCGCCAGCATGCTCGCCTGGTATGGCGACACCGGCTGGAGCAACTCGGTGCTGTTCAAGAGCAAGAGCTGGAACGGCCTGAGCTTCAACGTGCAAGCCAACGTCGGCGAAGGCTCGAGCCCGACGTCCTTCGGCAACAACATCGCCGGCAACGTGCTGTATCTGAACGGCCCTCTGGCCGCGACGCTGTCGTACTCGAAGGTCAAGAACGATGTGAAGGACTTCGTCAACGGCGTGCCGGCCGGCTTCGAAGACCAGCAAACCAAGCAGTTCGGCGCTTCCTACGACCTCGGCGTCGCCAAGCTCTTCGGCCAGTACACCGCGGTCGACACGACGGCGGCGACCGACACCGGCACCGACATCTGGGGCGTCGGCGCTTCGATCCCGCTGGCCGGCGGCAAGGTCCTGGCCCAGTACGGCCACGCCAAGGAAGACGGCAATGCGGTCGAGAAGACCAACAAGACGCTGACCCTGGGCTACGACTACAACCTGTCCAAGCGCACCGAGGTCTACGCGATCTACATGCAGGACAAGGTCACCGGCTTCGACTCCGGCGACACCTACGCCGTCGGCATCCGCCACAAGTTCTAAACCCTCGCGGGGGCAACCCCGCCTCGGTACCTCAGCTTCACGCGGCACCTTCGGGTGCCGCTTTTTATTGCCCGCACCAAACAAAACAGCCACCGGGGGCAGACCACGGTGGCTGTTGATTTCTTCCCCTCTGGGGACAGACCACCAACGGCGGTCAGGGGAGCGGACAAAGAAAAGGCCACCGGGCGAACCTCGGTGGCCTTTGCATTCCCCTCGGGGACAGACCGCCGAAGGCGGTCAGGGGGAGCGGCGGTGTTAACGCGCCTGACCGGATCCGGGTCTCCCGGTCCGGTCAGGTTGCCCCCCCTCGGGGGGGCGGTCGCCAGGCGACCGGGGGCTCACTTCCCAGTAGGAACCTTGCCCTCGACGCCCTTGACGAAGAAGCTGATGCCGCCCAGGAACTTGTCGTCGGCGACCTCGTCCTTCTTCAGCACTTCCTTGCCGGCGTTGTTGACGATCGGGCCCTTCCAGATCACGAAGCTGCCGTCCTTCAGGCCGGCCTTGACTTCGTCGACCTTGGCCTTGGCCTCGGCCGGCACCTTGTCACTGATCGAGACGATGTCGATCGCGCCTTCCTTCACGCCCCACCAGGTGTGGCTGCCGCCGGTCCAGGTGCCTTCCAGCGCTTCCTTGGTCGCCTTGATGTAGTACGGCGTCCAGTCGATGATCGACGAGGCCAGGTGCGCTTCCGGCGCGTAGGCGGTCATGTCGCTGTCCCAGCCGAAAGCGAACTTCTTGTTCTTCGCGGCGGTCTGCAGCACGGCCGACGAGTCGGTGTTCTGGAACAGGATGTCGGCGCCGCCGTTGATCAGGCTTTGCGCGGCTTCGGTTTCCTTGGGCGGGTTGAACCACTCGTTGACCCAGACCACCTTGGTCTTGATCTTCGGGTTCACGCTCTGCGCGCCCAGCGTGAAGCTGTTGATGTTGCGGATGACCTCGGGAATGGGAACCGAGCCGACCACGCCCAGCGTGTTGCTCTTGGTCACCGAGCCGGCGATGACGCCGGCCATGTACGCGCCTTCATACGTGCGGCTGTCGTAGGTGCGCACGTTCTCGCCCTGCTTGTAGCCGGTGGCGTGTTCGAACTTGACGTCCTTGGCGTCGACCGCGACCTTCTGGATCGGCTCCATGTAGCCGAAGGTCGTGCCGAAGACCAGCTTGTTGCCCTGGCCGATCAGGTCGCGGAACACACGTTCGGCGTCGGCGCCCTCGGGCACCTTCTCGACGAAGGTGGTGACGATCTTGTCGCCGAACTCGGCTTCGAGCTTCTTGCGCGCGTTGTCGTGGGCGAAGGTCCAGCCGCCGTCACCGACCGGGCCGACGTAGGCGAAGGCGACCTTCAGCGGTTCAGGCTTGGCCGCCGGGGCCGAGGCCGGCGCCGACGCCGGTTCGGCCGCCGCCTGCGGCGCTTCGTCCTTCTTGCCGCAGCCGGCAAGGGCGGCGGCAGCAGCCAGCGTGGACCAGCCGGCCAGCTTCAGCAGCGAGCGCTTCGATTCGAAAGACATCGGTCTTCTCTCCAGGGGGTGAGGAAAGGGAAATTATTGGCTCGGGTCACGAGCCGGGGAAAAACGGTTTGCCCAGCGAGGCCGGCATGTTGACCCGGATCCACGCCGGGTTGCGGGAGATCAGCACCAGCACGACGATGGTCGCGAGGTAGGGCAGCATGCTGAGGAACTGGCTCGGGATCTCGACGCCCTGGCTCTGCAGGTGGAACTGCAGCATCGTGACGCCGCCGAACAGGTAGGCCCCGAGCAGGACGCGTGCCGGCCTCCAGGTGGCGAAGGTGGTCAGCGCCAGCGCGATCCAGCCCTTGCCGGCGACCATGCCCTCGACCCACAGCGGCGTATAGACGACCGAGATGTAGGCTCCGGCGACACCGCAGAGCGCGCCGCCGACGACCACCGCCGCGAGCCGGATCTTGCGCACCGGATAACCCAGCGCGTGCGCCGACTCGGGCGATTCGCCCACCGCACGCAGCACCAGCCCGGCGCGCGAGCGGTACAGGAACCAGGTCAGTCCGACCGCGAGTGCGATCGCGCCGTAGACCATCGGGTGCTGGCGGAAGAAGGCCGGGCCGACGAAGGGCAGGTCGGCCAGGAAGGGGATGTGGAACTCGGGGCGTTCGCCGAGCTTGCCCTGCACGTAGTCGATGCCGACGAAGGCCGAGAAGCCGGCGCCGAACAGGCTCAGCGCCAGGCCGCTGGCGTACTGGTTGGTGTTGAGCCAGATGACGAGCAGCCCGAACAGCCCCGCCAGCGTGCCGCCGGCGGCAGCGCCGGCGGCGAAACCCAGCCAGTCGCTGCCGGTGTGCACCGCGGTCGCGAAGCCGGCGATCGCGGCCACCAGCATCAGGCCTTCGGCGCCGAGGTTGACGATGCCGGCACGTTCGTTGATCAGCAGCCCGAGCGCGGCGATCGCGAGCACGGTGCCGGCGTTCAGCGTCGCCGCGATCAGCAGGGGCAGGGTGGTGAAGTCCATCCGGGATCAGCCTTTGGCTCGCACCGTGTGCCACCAGCGCACGCGGTAGTGGATCAGCGTGTCGCAGGCCAGCAGCGTGAACAGCAGCAGGCCCTGGAAGACGCCGGTCAGCGACTTGGGCAGGCCCAGGCGCGACTGCGCGAGTTCGCCGCCGATGTAGAACATGCTCATCAGGATGCCCGAGAAGACGATCCCGAGCGGGTTCAGCCGGCCGACGAAGGCGACGATGATGGCGCCGAAGCCGTAGCCGGCCGGCAGGTACGGCGTCAGCTGGCCCAGCGGCCCGGCCGCTTCCAGCCCGCCGGCAAGTCCTGCCATGCCGCCCGACAGCAGCAGCGCCGTCCACAGCGCGCTGCGCGACGAGAAGCCGGCGTAGCGTGCCGCCGCCGGCGCCAGGCCTCCGACCTGCAGCTGAAAGCCGCGGTAGGTGCGGAACATGAAGGCCCAGAAACCGACCACCGCCGCCAGTGCGATGACGACGCCGATGTTGGCGCGCAGGCCGTCCACCAGGCGCGGGATCTTGGTCACCGCGTCGAAGGTGATGCTCTGCGGGAAGTTGTAGCCGTTCGGGTCCTTCCAGGGGCCGTAGACCAGCCAGCCCAGGATCATCTCGGCGACGTAGACCAGCATCAGGCTGACCAGGATCTCGTTGGCGTGGAAGCGGTCGCGCAGCGCGGCGACGATCCCCGCCCAGAACATGCCGCCCAGCACCCCGGCGAACAGGATCACGACGACGATGCCGCGCCCCATCCAGGCCAGCGCCGGTGCCTGCATCGCGACCCAACCGGCGGCCAGCGCGCCGACGACGAACTGGCCTTCGGCGCCGATGTTCCAGACGTTGCTGCGGTAGCAGACCGACAGCCCGAGCGCGATCAGGATCAGCGGCGTCGCCTTCACCGACAGCTCGGACAGCGCGTAGAGGTTCTTCACCGGCTCGACGAAAAACACCTGCAGCCCGCGCACCGGGTCCTTGCCCAGCAGAGCGAAGAGCGCGACGCCGATCACCACCGTGATCGCCAGCGCCAGCAGCGGCGAGGCGATCGCCATCCACTTCGACGGCTCGGGCCGTGCCTCGAGCTTCAGCATGCCGCCTCCCGCGGCGCCCACAGGCCGCTCATCCATTCGCCGATCTGCTCGACCGTGGCCTGTGCCACGGGAACAGACGGCGACACGCGCCCCTGCGCGATGACGATCAGCCGGTCGCTGATCTCGAAGAGTTCGTCCAGTTCCTCGCTGACGATCAGCAGCGCGCAGCCGGCGTCGCGCAGCTTGAGCAGCTCGCCGCGGATCAGCGCCGCGGCGCCGACGTCCACGCCCCAGGTCGGCTGGCTGACGATCAGCAGCTTGGGGTTGGCGTCGATCTCGCGGCCGACGATGAACTTCTGCAGGTTGCCGCCCGACAGGCTCTTGGCCACCGCCGCCGGGCCACCGGCCTTGACCTTGAAGCGCTCGATGATGCGGCCGGCCAGCGTCGTCACCTGGGCCGTCGGGATCCAGCCGCTGCCCGTCACCGCCTCGGTGCGTGTCAGCAGCGTGTTCTGCGCCAGGCTCAGCGTTGGCACCGCGCCGCGGCCCAGGCGTTCCTCGGGCACGAAGTGCAGGCCTTCGTGGCGGCGGCGGCGCGCGCTGTGCTGGGCGATGTCGCGGGCGAAGAGGCGGATGCTGTTGCGCGGCGAGCGTGTGTCCTCGCCCGAGAGCGCGGCCATCAGTTCCTGCTGGCCGTTGCCCGAGACGCCGGCGATGCCGACGATCTCGCCGGCGCGAACCTCGAAGGCTATGTCGCTCAGGTCCATGCCGAACTGGTCCTCGCGCGCCAGCGACAGGCCCTGCACCGCCAGCACCACCTCGCCCGCCGGGCGTGTGCCGTGCTGCAGCTGCGGCGGCTCGGCGCCGATCATCAGCCGCGACAGGCTGGCATTGCTTTCCTGCGTCGGGTCGACCTCGCCGGTGACGCGGCCGCCGCGCAGCACCGTGCAGTGGTGGCACAGCGCGCGGATCTCGTCGAGCTTGTGGCTGATGTAGAGGATGCTGGTGCCGCGCTCGGCGAGCTGGCGCAGCGTGACGAAGAGTTTGTCCACCGCCTGCGGCGTCAGCACCGAGGTCGGTTCGTCCAGGATCAAGAGCTTGGGGTCGGTCAGCAGCGCACGCACGATCTCGACGCGCTGGCGCTCGCCGACCGACAGCGTGTGCACCGGGCGCAGCGGGTCCACGTCCAGGCCGTAGGTGTGCGCGACCTCGTTGATGCGGCGGATCACCTCGGGCAGCTTCATCGCCTTGTCCAGGCCGAGCCAGACGTTCTCGGCCGCGGTCAGCGTGTCGAACAGCGAGAAGTGCTGGTAGACCATGCTGATGCCCAGCGCACGCGCCTCGGCCGGGCTCTTCACCGCGACCGGCTGGCCGTTCCAGCGGATCGTGCCGGCGTCGGGCTGCACCGCGCCATAGATCACCTTCATCAGCGTCGACTTGCCGGCGCCGTTTTCGCCCAGCACGGCGTGGATCTCGCCGGGCTTGACGCGCAGGGCGACGCCGTCGTTGGCGCGGACCGCGGGGTACTGCTTGGTGATGCCGTCGAGTTCGAGGCGGTACATGGGCTCAGGGCTGCCGCGAACCGGCATCGTCGGCGCCGGCTTGTTGGAGGTCTTGTGGAAGGGGACGGGTCGCAAAGCCCGTGCCAATGTCTACATTTTGAATCATCGCCACCCGCGTTCGAAACGCGGCGCGCCGGCGACCCAGGTCGCGGCGACGTTGCGCTCGTCGGCCAGCGTCATCCAGGCGAAGACACGCGCGTGCAGGTCCTGGGCCGGCAGCGTCGCGACCGCGCCGCGTGCCACCGCGTCACGATGGTGCGCCGCCGGGCCGTGGGCCCAGTCCCAGGCGACGACGTCGGCCGTCGCGCCGGGGTCGAAGTGGCCGATCTCGGTGTCCAGCCCCAGCGCCTCGGCGGCGCCGCGCGTGGCGGCGTGCAGCGCGCGCCAGGCGGTGAGCCGGGTGCCACGCAGCGCCTGCACCTTGTAGCCCTCGGCCAGCGTGCGCAGCAGCGACAGGCTGGTGCCGCCGCCGACGTCGGTCGCGACCGAGACCTTGTGGCCGTGGTCCACCGCCGCCTGCCAGTCGAACAGGCCGCTGCCCAGGAACAGGTTGCTGGTCGGGCAGAAGGCGATCTGGGCGCCGGTGGCGGCGAGCAGGCGCCGGTCCTCGTCGTCGAGCCAGATGCCGTGTGCCAGCACCGAACGCGGGCCCAGCAGGCCGTGGCGGTGGTAGACGTCGAGGTAGCTGCGCGCCTCGGGGAACAGGCGCGCGACCTCGGCGACCTCGTCGCGGCTCTCGGCGACGTGGGTCTGCATGAACAGGCCCTCGTGGCGCGCCAGCAGCCGGCCGGCCATCGCCAGCTGTTCCGGCGTGCTCGTGATCGCGAACCGCACCGTCAGCGCATAGGCGTTGCGGCCCTGGCCGTGCCAGCGTGCGATCAGCGCCTCGCAGTCGCGTTCGGCGCTGGCGACGTCGTCGGTCAGCGCCGGCGGCGCGCCGCGGTCCATCAGCACCTTGCCCGCGACCAGGCGCATGCCACGCGCCGACGCGGCGGCGAACAGCGCCTCGGCCGAGGCCGCGTGCACCGTCGGGAAGACGACGGCGCTGGTCGTGCCGTGCGCCAGCAGCGCGTCCAGGAAGAGCGCGGCGCCGGTGGCGGCGACCGCCGGGTCGGCAAAACGCTGCTCGGCCGGGAAGGTGTAGGTCTCGAGCCAGTGCAGCAGCCCGGGGCTCCAGCTGGCGATCACGTCCAGCTGCGGGCAGTGCACGTGGGTGTCGACGAAACCCGGCATCAGCAGCCGGCCGCTGTGCTCCTCGCGCCGCCAGTCCTCGCCCGGCGGCTGGTGGCCGGGCAGGGTGCCGGCGATGCGGCCGTCCTCGATCAGCAGCCAGTGGTCGGGGCGCCAGCGCACGCCGGCGGTCGACGGGTCGCCCCAGCCCGGGGTGGCGCTGAAGTCCAGCAGGTCGCCGTGCAGCGCGAGCTTGTTCATCGTGTGCGTCCGACCGGGCCCGCGGTTTGCATGCAAAAAGGCGCGCGCAGACACGGGCCGGCGGCGGCCCGCAGGTCGGCCGCAAGGACGCTGCGTTCGGAGTACAAGTTCGGCGGGGGTGGGGCGCGAGACGACGGGATCCGGCCGTTTCGCGGAAAACGCGTATTTTGCCCGTGTCGAACGCCCGCGCCATGCGTCTTGTCCTGTCCTGAATCACCCGGCCGACACATGACCCTGACCCGCCCGATCCGCTTCTTCCACCGGCAGCGCATCGTCGAGATCGCCGACGCGCCGGCCACCCGCAGCGTGCTCGACTGGCTGCGCGAGGACGAACAGGCCGTCGGCACCAAGGAAGGCTGCGCCGAGGGCGATTGCGGTGCCTGCACCGTCGTCGTCGGCGAACTGGCCGACGACGGCCGGCTGAAGCTCGAGACCGTCAACGCCTGCATCCGTTTCCTGCCGACGCTGGACGGGCGCGCGCTGTTCACCGTCGAGGACCTGGCGCCCGGCGGCCTGCTGCACCCGGTGCAGCAGGCGCTGGTGGAGCACCACGGCTCGCAGTGCGGCTTCTGCACGCCGGGTTTCGTGATGTCGCTGTGGGCCTGTTACGAGCGCCACCAGGACACCGGCACACGCCCGACGCGCCAGCAACTGGCCGACGAACTGGCCGGCAATCTGTGCCGCTGCACCGGCTACCGGCCCATCCTCGACGCCGGGCTGGCGATGTTCGATGCGCCGCCGCTGCGGCTGGACCACGCGCCCGTCGCTGCCGCGCTGCAAAGCCTGCGTGCGCAGCCGGCGCTGCACACCGCCTCGGGCTTCCACGCGCCGCGCAGCGTCGACGAACTCGCTGCGCTGCACGAGGCCAGACCCGGCGCGCGCCTGCTGGGTGGCGGCACCGACATCGGCCTGTGGGTGAACAAGCAGCTGCGAGTGCTGCCCGAGCTGATCTGGACCGGCGAGGTGGCCGAGCTGCGCCGGGTCGAGCGCCGCGACGACGCGCTCGTCATCGGCGCCGCGGCCTCGCTGGAAGACGCCTGGGCCGCGCTCGCGGCCGAGCACCCGCAGCTGACGGATCTGTGGCGGCGCTTCGCGTCGCCGCCGGTGCGCCACGCCGGCACGATGGGCGGCAACGTCGCCAACGGCTCGCCGATCGGCGACTCGGCGCCGGTGCTGCTGGTGCTGGACGCGCGCCTGGTACTGCGCCGCGGCGAGCGCGTGCGCGAGCTGGCGCTGGACCAGTTCTATGTCGACTACATGAAGAACCGGCTCGAGGCGGGCGAGTTCGTGCAGGCCATCGTCGTGCCGCAGGCGCCACCGGGCAGCGTCGTGCGCGGCTGGAAGATCTCCAAACGCTGGGACTCCGACATCTCGGCGGTCTGCGCCGCGTTCCGGCTGCGGCTGGACGAAGACGGCCGCATCGCCGAGCAGCGCATCGCCTTCGGCGGCATGGCGGCGACGGTGAAACGTGCCGCCGCCGCCGAAGCCGCACTCGCCGGCCGGCGCTGGGACGAAGCCGCGCTGCGCGCCGCGCAGGCGGCGCTCGAAGCCGACTACCAGCCGCTGTCGGACCTGCGCGCCAGCGCCGGTTACCGGATGCAGGTGGCGAAGAACCTGCTCGAACGGCTCTGGCTGGAAACCCGCCCCGACGCGCCGCTGCCGACCGCGGCGCTGGAGCTCCGGGCATGAACCGGCCCGAGACCCTGCCCGCCGACACCGCCGCCGAAGTCGGCCGCTCGCGCCCGCACGAGTCGGCCGCGGCCCACGTCGCCGGCCGCGCGCCCTATACCGACGACCTGCCCGAACTCGCCGGCACGCTGCACGCGGCGCTGGGCCTGTCGCCGCTCGCACACGGCGTGTTGCGCGCGGTCGACCTGGCGCGTGTGCGCGCCATGCCAGGCGTCGTCGACGCCTTCTGCGCCGACGCGATCCCGGGCGAGAACCAGTGCGGCTCCCTGGTCAAGGACGACCCCATCCTCGCCGGCGGCCCGGGCGCGACGTTGCGCCACGTCGGCCAGCCGGTCTACGCCGTCGTCGCCCGCACGCGCGAAGCCGCACGCCGCGCCGCGGCGCTGGCGCGCGAGGTCATCAGCGCCGAGACGCTGCCGCCGGTGCTGGACGCGCTCCAGGCCCACGCCGCCGGCCAGTACGTCGTGCCGCCGCTGAAGCTGGCGCGAGGCGATGCCGCCGCGGCGCTGGCGGCGGCGCCGCATCGTGTCGAGCTCGACTTCGGCGTCGGCGGCCAGGAGCACTTCTACCTGGAAGGCCAGATCGCCTACGCGCTGCCGCAGGAGCAGGGCGGCATGAAGGTCCTTTGTTCGACCCAGCACCCGAGCGAGATGCAGCACCTGGTCGCGCACGCGCTGCACTGCGCGTCGCACGCGGTGCAGGTCGAGTGCCGGCGCATGGGCGGCGGTTTCGGCGGCAAGGAGTCGCAGTCGGCGCTGATCGCCTGCGTCGCCGCGGTCGCGGCGCGGCGCACGGGGCGGCCGGTCAAGCTGCGGCTGGACCGCGACGACGACTTCCTGATCACGGGCCGGCGCCACGGTTTCCGCTACCGGCTCGCGCTCGGCCACGACGAAGAAGGCCGTGTGCTCGGCGCCGAGGTGGTGATGGTCGCCAACGCCGGCCACTCGGCCGATCTGTCGGGGCCGGTGATGACACGCGCGCTGTGCCACTTCGACAACGCCTACTGGCTGCCGAACGTCGCGATGCAGGGTTACGCGGCGCGCACCAACACCCAGAGCAACACCGCGTTCCGCGGTTTCGGCGGGCCTCAGGGTGCGTTCGCGATCGAATACGCGCTCGACAGCGTCGCGCGCCGCCTGGGCCGCGACGCGCTGGAGGTGCGCCGCGCCAACTTCTACGGCGTCGGCGAACGCGACACCACGCCTTACGGTCAGCACGTCGACGACAACATCATCGCGCCGCTGGTCGACGAACTGGCCGCGGGCTGCGGCTACGCCGCGCGGCGCGAGGCCGTCGCCGCCTTCAACGCCGCCAGCCCGGTGCTGAAGAAGGGGCTGGCGCTGACGCCGCTGAAGTTCGGCATCTCGTTCAACGTCGTGCACCTGAACCAGGCCGGGGCGCTGGTGCACGTCTACCTCGACGGCTCGGTGCTGGTGAACCACGGCGGCACCGAGATGGGCCAGGGCCTGAACACCAAGGTCGCGCAGGTCGTCGCGCACGAACTCGGGCTGCCCTTCGAAGCCGTGCGTGTCAGCGCCACCGACACGCAGAAGATCGCCAACACCTCCGCCACGGCCGCGTCGACCGGTAGCGACCTGAACGGCAAGGCGGCGCAGGACGCGGCACGCCGCATCCGCGAGCGCCTGGCGGCTTTTGCCGCAAAACGCTGGGGTGGCGAGCCGCAGGAGGTGTTGTTCGCCAACGGCCGCGTCGTGGTCGCCGGGCAGGCGATGGACTTCGCCGAACTCTGCAACGCCGCCTACCTCGAGCGTGTGCAGCTCTGGAGCGAAGGCTTCTACGCCACGCCCGGCCTGTCCTGGGACCGGCAGACGATGAGCGGCAACCCGTTTTATTACTTCGCCTGGGGCGCCGCCTGCAGCGAGGTGCTGATCGACACGCTGACCGGCGAGTGGCGGCTCGTGCGTGCCGACGTGCTGCACGACGTCGGCGCCTCGCTGAACCCGGCGCTGGACATCGGCCAGATCGAAGGCGGCTTCATCCAGGGCATGGGCTGGATGACGATGGAAGAGCTGGTCTGGAACCCGCGCACCGGCGCGCTGGCGACACACGCGCCCAGCACCTACAAGATCCCGACCGCCAACGATGTGCCGGCCGAATTCAAGGTGCGCCTGTACGGCCGGCCGAACGCACGCGACAGCATCCACCGCAGCAAGGCGGTCGGCGAGCCGCCGCTGCTGTTGCCGTTCTCCGTGTTCTTCGCGATCCGCGACGCGGTCTCGGCCGCCGGTGGCCACCGCGTCGACCCGCCGCTGTCGGCGCCGGCGACCGGCGAAGCCATCCTGGCCGCGGTGCAGGCGGTGCGGGCGGCCGCATGAGGCTGGCCGCGACCGCGCTGCGCTGGCGCCGCGAGCGCCGGCCGGCGCTCGTGGTCGAGCTGCGCGCGGTGCGCGGTTCGGCGCCCCGCGCGGCCGGCACGCGCATGCTGGTGGCCGCCGACGCGGTCGAAGGCACGATAGGCGGCGGCCACCTCGAGCTGAAGGCGATCGAGCGTGCACGTGCGCTGCTGCGCGGCGAGGCGCTGGCGCCCGAGTGGGCCGTGCCGCTGGGGCCGGCGCTGGGCCAGTGCTGCGGCGGCCACGTCACGCTGGCCTTCGTGCCGCTGTCGGACTGCCCCGACTGGCCGCTGCCGGCGCCGCGTTTCGTGCTCGAGCTGCACGGCGCCGGTCACGTCGGCCGCGCCATCGTGCGGCTGCTGGACGAGATCCCCTGCCGCGTGCGCTGGATAGACGAGCGCGACGAGGCCTTCGACGGCCTGGACCTGCCGCCGCACATCGAGCCCGTCGTCGCCGCGTCGGCACCCGACGAAGCCGCGCGCGCGCCGGCCGGCGCCTGCCACCTGGTGCTGACGCACCGCCACGACCTCGACCTGGAGATCGTGCACACGCTGCTGCGCCGCGCCGACACCGCCTTCGTCGGCCTGATCGGCTCGCAGACCAAGCGCGAACGTTTCCGCGCCCGGCTCGCCGAACGTGGGCACACGAGCGAGACGCTGGCGCGGCTGGTCTGCCCGATCGGGCTGCCGGGCATCGCCGGCAAGGAGCCGGCTGTGATCGCGGTCGCGGTCGTCGCCCAGCTGCTGGCCTTGCCCGGCTAGCGGCGGCAGCAAGAAAAACGGGGGCCATCGGCCCCCGAAGTCTTTCGACGTTCTTCCTTGAGGCGGAATCAGCCGCCGGCGGCGATCTGGCGCAGCGCCGGTGCGTCGAGCACCTGGACGTTGTAGCCGGCCACCGAGATCACGCCCTGGCGCGTCAGGCTGCGCATCAGGCGCGACAGCGTCTCGGGCGTGATCGCGAGCTGCGACGCGATGTCGCGCTTGCGTTCGGTCAGGCGCACGACACCGCGCATGCCGGCGGCGTCGGTCAGCTCGATGCGCTGCACCAGCCACGCGGCGAAACGCGCCGGCGCGTCCTTGTGCATCAGCTCGTGCGTGTTCATCTGCAGCGTCTGCACTTCGCGCGCGAGGCTGGCGACGAGGTGGCGGCCGAGCGCGGGGTAACGCTCGATCAGCGCCTGGACCGCGTCGCGCGGCAGCTCGACGACGACGGCTTCGGTCGTCGCGCGGGCGTCCATCGCGTGGTTCTCGTGCAGCCAGGCCGAGCTCTGGTCGAGCCAGGCCGGGCCGCGCACCGGACGTTCGATGTGGAAGACACCATCGCTGCCGCGGTAGCCGAGCGCGACGTCGCCGCTCTGCACCAGCACCAGCGCATTGGCGCTGTCGCGGCGGTCGAAGACGGCGGCACCCGCCGGCACGGTGCGCATGCGCGCCACCGAAGACAGCGCGAGCTGCTCGGCGGTGGACAGCGCTGGCGAGCCGAAAAGACCTTGCCAGGTGCGCGCGTCCGGACCGCGAGTCTCGGTCCGTTCGTCGTCGCGCACCGGCGCGGCGCCCGTCGGGCGAGCCGTCGTCGGACGCAATGGCGGGCGCGCTGATCGTTCAGCCAGGGCGCCGTCGGGCATCTGGTAACTGTGTTGCATGTGTTCACCCCTACCCGGCCTACAGGCGGGTGGAGCCACTTTCCAGTACCCCTCCGAGGCGCCGATTGCGCCAGATCAAGTGCGAGGCGCTGTATGCGGCCCGGCAAAACGGCATCTGCGCCAGGACAAGTGGCTTGCCCATGCGCAGGCCGGTTACGAAGCGGTTCCATCGCCTGCGGGCCTTCGCGCGCGCGATGCGTGCGCGCGGATCCAACATGTCAGCGCGCTGGCGCGCGCACGGCCTGCGCCGCTGCGATGGCCCCGGCCCCTGCGCGGCGTGCTCAGGCCACCGGCAGCCGGTAGTCCTTCAGCATCTGGCGCAGCCGGTTCTTCTGCATCTTGCCGGTGGCGCCCAGCGGGATGGCGTCGACGAAGACGACGTCATCGGGTGTCCACCACTTGGCGATCTTGCCTTCGTAGAAGCCGAGCAGCTCTTCCTTCGTCAGTTCGGCGCCGGGCTTCTTCACGACCACCAGCAGCGGGCGTTCGTCCCATTTCGGGTGCGGCACCGCGATGCAGGCGGCGATCGCCACCGCCGGGTGCGCCATCGCGATGTTCTCCAGGTCGATCGAACCGATCCACTCGCCGCCGGACTTGATGACGTCCTTGCTGCGGTCGGTGATCTGCATGTAACCCTCGGCGTCGATGCGGGCGACGTCGCCGGTGGGGAACCAGCCGTCGCGCAGCGCCTCGCCGCCTTCGCCCTTGAAGTAGCGCGACAGCACCCAGGGCCCGCGCACCAGCAGGTCGCCGGAAGCGGCGCCGCCCCAGGGCAGCTCGCGGCCGGCCGGGTCGACGATCTTCATGTCGACGCCGTAGACGGCGCGGCCCTGCTTGGACATCACCGCGTAGCGCTCTTCGACCGGCTGCGCCAGATGCTGCGGCTTGAACGCGGCGACGGTGCCGACCGGGCTCATCTCGGTCATGCCCCAGGCGTGCAGCACGTGCACGTCGTAGTCCTCGGCGAACTGGCGCAGCATCGCCGGCGGGCAGGCCGAGCCGCCGACGACGGTGCGGCGCATCGTGCTGAACTTAAGCCCGTTGGCGTCGACGTAGGCCAGCAGCGCCTGCCAGACGGTCGGCACGCCGGCCGAGACCGTCACCTGCTCGGCCTCGAACAATTCGTACAGCGACTTGCCGTCCAGCCCCGGGCCAGGGAACACGAGCTTGGCACCGGTCATGCAGGCCGCATAGGGCAGGCCCCAGGCGTTGACGTGGAACATCGGCACGACCGGCAGGATGGCGTCGCTCGCCGAGCAGTTGAGTGCGTCGGGCAGCGCGATCGCGAAGGTGTGCAGCACCGTCGAGCGGTGGCTGTAGAGCACGCCCTTGGGGTTGCCGGTGGTGCCCGAGGTGTAGCAGAGCGAACTCGCGGTGTTCTCGTCGAACACCGGCCAGTCGTAACGGTCGTCCTGGCCGTCGACCAGGTCCTCGTAACACAGCAGGTTCGGGATCTTCGGGTCCGCCGGCATGTGGGCGCGGTCGGTCATCGCGACGAAGTGGCGGATCGTCTTGGTGCGCCCCGCCACCGCCTGCACCAGCGGCAGGAAGCTGAGGTCGAAACACAGCACCTGGTCTTCGGCGTGGTCGGCGATGTAGACGATCTGGTCGGGGTGCAGGCGCGGGTTGATCGTGTGCAGCACCGAGCCGGCGCCGGAGACGGCGTAGTACAGCTCCATGTGGCGGTAGCCGTTCCAGGCCAGCGTGCCGACGCGTTCCGAGGGTTTGACGCCCAGCGCCGCCAGCGCCTTGGCCAGCCGGCGCGAGCGCGCCGCGAGCTCGCGGTAGGTGTAGCGGTGGATGTCGCCTTCGACGCGGCGCGAGACGACCTCGCGTTCGCCGTGGTGGCGCTCGGCGTGCACCAGCAGGGAAGAGATCAGCAGCGGCTGCTGCATCATCAGGCCGTTCATTTTTGTCTCCTGGTCTGTTCTGGCGTGGGCCGTGTCCGACGCGGCGCGGCCTTGTCGTGGCCCATTCTGTCCAAGGCCCTGGCCCTGCCGCATGCGGGGTGGCCCGCAGCGGTCGCTAAGGTGACTGGCGCCCGGATGGGGCGGCCCACCCGCCGGGGCGATGCGGGGCGGCACGGCGGCGCGTATCACCGCGCCGATGCCCACGCCCGCCGCCAACCCGCTGGAAAACGCGCTCGCCTGGTTCGCCAGCGCGCCGGCCCGCTGGCTCGGCGAAGCCGAGGGCGTGGCCGAGTGGGTCTGGGTCGTGCTGCAGGGCGATTTCGCCGACGACCCGACGACCGCGCAGACGATCACCGGCGGGCTGATCTCGATGATCCCGCTGGTCGACCAGCTGAGCGACCTGCGCGACCTGGTCGCCAACGTGCGGGCGCTGCGGGAGGACGAGAACGATCCGTGGCGCTGGGTGGCGCTGGCGTTGACGCTGCTGGGGCTGTTTCCGACGCTGGGCAGTCCGGTGAAGGCCGGGTTGAAGGTGGTGGTGGCGGAGGCGAGGCGGGAGGTGTATCGGGTCGGGAAGGTCGCCTACAAAGGCCGCAACCGGCTCGAAGGCAGCAAGCTCTGGAAGGAGACGGCTGCGTCTGTCGAACGCGGCATCGGGCGCCTGGATGCGCTGCTGGCCAGCGCGCCGATGCGCAAGGCACTCGCCGGGCTGCGTATCGACGAGCCGTATCGCTATCTGTCGCAGGAGATCCGCGCGTTGGCTTCCTCGCTCGATACCAAGAGCCTGCGTGCCGCCTACGACCGTGCGCTCGACGCGCTGGAATGGGTGCTGAGTCGCGTGCAGCGTTGGGGGGCGTCTGCGAGCAGCGGTGCCGCCGGCGAACTGTTGGCGTCGCTGGTCCGGATCCGCGGGCGCTTGAACGACGGTCTTGCGCTGGCACTGGAACCGCTGCGACATTGGCTCGACTGCCTGGCACGACGGCTGGAGGTGCAGGGGGATATGCAGTACCGGGCGATGGTGAATGCCCGGAATGACCACCTTGTTGTGCCTACCAAGATGCCGGTCAATCGCGTGGTGGCGTCAGTTCGTCGTTCTCCGGGTTCAGTAATCCGCGCCATTGACCCTCCTCACCCTAGTTTGGGGGTGGAGCCACAGGTTCCGCCTGGGCATTTTGATATTGGCTCGCTAGCCAAAGATCCGATGACTGGCGTCTATGCGACCTTCTCTAAGCGAGTCGTGCCAGACGTGTTGAGGCCGGGGACGCGTCTTGTGCGCGTGGTTGATCCTCAGTCGGTCGATAATGGTGTTTACTGGATGCTGGAAAGCGATTTCAAGGCGCTGAAGAGTAAAGAGTCTTGGCGATCAAGGTTCGCGGTTTGGCACCATTGGAACGGTAATGGTGAGTACGTTGTCTACGAAGTTCCTCCGGGGCCCGGACTGAGGGTGTGGCGTGGCCCCGCCGCGTCACAGCAGCTGCTTGACTCGAATGGCGGGCCTGTTGTTGGATGGGATGGAAAGAGCTTGTGGCTTGGAGGAGGGGCGGAGCAGATCGCTGTGTATCCGGCGGACTTGGATCCATCTCATCTAAGTAAGCGTGGGAAGACTGGATGGGGGTACGCCAGCGAAGTAAGTGACGACGTGGTTGCGCCGATCGGTTTGCCTGTGCTCAACAATAACTGGCGGGAAGGAAAGAAATGACTGTTGTCTTGGATCCTGCTGAAGTCTATTTGCTCGACCGCTATGCCTCGCTAGAGTACTTTGGTGCGATGCGTGATCACTTTGGGAGGTGTGTTCTCGCAGCAGAGGAGGCGCTTGAGGAATTTATGCGGAGTTTGCCGCGTAATTATCGTGGCCTGGAGTTGTGGCAGCAGCCTGATGTCGTCTGGGGTGGTCGAGTTATTCCCAACATGCGATGGGCTCTCGATGGCTTGAATCGAGGTTATATCGATGTGTCGCACGGCAGCCTAGATGGGATGGGTATGTGCGGAAACGTCAGTACAACGTTTGCTTCCATATCTCGCGATTACGCGTCAGATTGGATGCCAGACGCTTATCGAGAGACGTATTGTCTTGAGCGTGCGCTGGCTTGGTTGATGGCGATGAACATCTATCACACCTACTACTGCACTTGGGAGCCTGGGTTCCTGACGAAGGGCTACGATGAGAGGTCTCGTGGGCCACTGAATCCACCCAATACTTGGCCGATATACCGCCCGAGCAACTCAGTCCGCATCGAAAGCGGGCAAGAAGTGCTCATCAGCGGCGTCTACCTTCCCGCTGCGGTCGGTTGTGCCCAGTTCCTCATTCGCGGCCAGTCGGCTCGCGGCGCCATGCCCCCCGACGACCCCGCTGACACCCGCAC
>NZ_NRRU01000045.1 GCF_016583785.1 Rubrivivax gelatinosus
CGCGCTACTGCATCGTGATGATCCTGATGGGCATCGTCTGCTTCCAGGCGCCGGGGCTCGCCGCGGCGCTCACCGGCGGTGCCGCGGTGCAGCAGGGCGCGACACGGCTGCGCGGGGGTTCCCAGATCGCCGGCCACCCCAGTACGGCACGGCGCCGATCTTGCGAAACATCATCGCACAGCGTTTATGGCGATTTTGTCGGCCGAGCAGCGTGCACGACAAGGGTGAGCAATGAGGCACGCGAGAGCGCAAAACGTGCGCGGATCCGGCACGGCGAGGGGCGGTTACCCTGGGGACGGCATGGTCTTGCGGCACCGGCGACCGGGCCGGCGGCTCCTTCACGCGCCCAGCGCCGACCGTTGCGCCTGCGTGCTGCGCAGCGTGATGCCAGAAGCCGCGAGCGCGGCGATGCAGACCTCGTGCACCAGGTCGGCCGGCAACGCGGCACCGCCCAGCGAGGGCCGGTCGAAGCTGGCGCAGGCGTCGTGCACCACGGTCACCTCGTAGCCGAGGTCCTTGGCTTCACGCGCCGCCGCGGTGACGCAGGCATCGGTGGCGAGGCCGACGATGACCAGCTCGTGATGCGGACCCGGCGGCGCCAGGGCTTGCACGAAAGCCGGCAGCTTGAACGGGCTGTTCGTGCGCTTGTCGAAGACCGGCTCGCCAGGATGAGGCGCGACGGCGGCCTCGATTGCCAGGCCCGGCGCACCCGGGGCGAGCGGCGAATCGGGGCGGGAGGAGACGTGGCGGGTGAAGATCACCGGAAGACGGCGGCCGCGCCAGGCTTGAAGAAGCCCGGCGACATTCGACAGGCAAGAGGGGTTGCCGCGGGGGCCGTATTCGGGGGAATTCAGGCCGATCTGGACGTCGATGACGAGGAGGGTGGGCCCGTCATTCCACTTCCTCTTCGTGCTGACGAAGTCTCCTGTCAACTCTGGATCCGTCGCTCCTGATGACCGCATGACCCGCTCCAAGCCTGGCATCTTCGACGTTCATGCCGTTTCGCGGTCGATCAAACCCGCAGACGGGCCGGTCCTGACCCAGCGATAACGGAACTCCAGGTCGACCTGGACGACAAGGTCGGCGTGCTCGCGACGAGGACGCACCCAGGTGCTGTAGTCCTTCCACTCGCTCGGAACCCTGGCCGCCGCATCGCACGCCGACATGCCCCGCTTGCGCTGGTTGGCGCGTACACGCAGCTCGAACGCCACAGCCTCGTCGGCATCGATGAAGACCTTCAGGCCGGAGTGAGGCGCGAGCTCGGGGTGAAGCGAATGGATGCCTTCGACCACGAGCACGTCCACAGGGGACACCGTCCTCGGCTCGGCGCTCTTCGTGCCCGTTTTGTTGTCGTAGCGGTGCACGCAGAACGGCTTGCGCTCGAGAAAACAGACGATCGCCTCCTGCAAAGCCGCCATGTCGATCGACCGGAGGTCGTAGCCGCTGATGCCGATGGCGTCGCGCTCGGCGCGGTCGCGCATGAAGTCGTCGGTCGAGATCGCGTCGGCGGCGATGCCGAGCCGCCCCAAGCCCGCCACGAGTTGCGCGGCCACGGTCGATTTGCCGGTGTCGGCCCAGCCGCAGAGGGCGACGACGAACGGCGCGCCGCATCCTTCAAGGGATATACGTACCCGATCGGCCAGCGCCCGGGGCAGGTTCAGGCTCGAGCCGCGATCTCGGAAATCTGCTTCGACAAGGATCTCAGGATGCATGGCAGGCAACGGCCTCCACATAAGGCCGGCCGAAACATCGTGCCAGACGGTCGAGCGCCTGATCGTTGGGCGCATTCGCGGGGTTCCGCGCCGCCTGGGCCTTCAACACCGCCCGCTGGGCGTCGAAGCCGGCGCGGCGCGCCTTCATTCCACTTCCTCTTCGTACTAACGCAGTCTCGTCATGGCATCGGCGTCGAGAGCGTATTTCTATTTGAGCGCCCGCAGTTGCGCGTCGGTACCTGCACAGAATTCGTTTGCGTTCTTGACGATTTCATTCATGCGCGCCGTATCCGCGGGGTCCGGTAGTTCGCCTCGAAAATGGTCGCAAACGGCTCGACGCTGGATGAAGCCGTCAAGGTCTCGCTGTTCGGCGCACTGCGTGGCGCAGCCGGAGAATGCCAGAGCAGCAGTTAATATTCCTTTGCGATACGATCGAAGCACGTCAGATGCCGCAACGTCAAAATTGCGCCCAGGGCGGCGCAGCGGGGAAACTTGCCATTGCTGGCATCGAACCAACATGCCAGCTTGCCGGATGCACCAGAATAAACCAAAGCGATTGCTTCGGGGCATCAGCGCCTCGCTCTTTCGATTATTTCATCATACTCGTTCAGCTTCGACATGACCTTGATGTTATTCGCATACTTCGACTTCAGCGCGGCCAGCCGCGCATCCGTTCCGGCGCAATAGAGTTGAATCTGCTCAAGGACTTCCTTCATGCGCTCAGGATCAGGCGGATCGGGTATCTCGCCCGCGAAGTGCTCGCACGCTTCTCTTTCGTCCACGAACTTCCTGAAGTCAGCGAGGTCTTCTTCTGCACGGGTGCTGCACGCGGCAATAGCCAGCGCTGCGAAGAGTGTGGCCGTTATGCGAGCGAGACCGAAGTCATCTTCCCGTATCCGACCAATGTGGCCTGTCGGTTCCAGATCCGTTGTACTTGATGACTCCATAACTTGCTCCAATTGCCGCAAGGCGGACGTTCATGCCGTTTCGTGGTTGGCTCGTAATGTTTTCAGTGTTGCCACCCGCGTCTTTGACAGGCAATGTGTCGACCCACGAGATCGACATATCGATGGCCGCACCGACCGTATGCCGGGAGTTGAGCGCAGGAGCCGTCATGAGGTTCTGCATGTCGTATCCGTCTACCATGCCCTGCGCGCCGGCCAGTGAGTCCGCGGCAGCGTAGACGCCCGCCGCATCAACGTGGTCCCATCTGATATTGACACCAGCCATCTTCGGGATCGTTCGAGGGTCGATACCTATGTTGACAATCATCCAGCTCCAGTGCATCAGATATGCACGCTGCGGCGGACGATAGGTAGCTGACACGGTTACCGACGCGCCCGCGGCACGTAGCGCAGCGATGAACGATGTGACGTTCGCCCTGAACGGCTCCATGCAGGCCGTAACGGAACGGCTACCAGCAAAGCGCACACACCAGTGCGCGCCGCTTGGATCTGCCGCCGGGACGCTAACAACAGCAGGGGCCGTGTCCGTCGCAGGGGTAAGAGTCGCTCGAGATGTCACCATAATAAGGAGCCTCGATGTTCGCCGCGCATCGCGTGTCTGAACCCACCAACTGGGTCAAGCCATCCGAATCGCTATTGCCAATGAACTCTTCGCCGGATTCCAGCGTAATCCTATAGGACATGCTCACGACGGGACGACCGGTCATTTCATCTTTCAGCAGAAATCGCAGATCGAATAGCGACCTTTTGACCGATTCGATCGCGGCCTGCCCTGATGCCGCGGCGACAGCATGGGTCACCGCCGATACTCCAACGGCGCCGTCGAGTTCAACCGTGGTGGCCGTCTGGCTTGAGAGCAAGGTGGCACCGCATGAAGTCCTGCAGCCGTGGTAGGCAACGGCCTTCCCATCGATCAGCATCGTGTCGTCTCCCGTCACGATCACGGTGGTGCCGTGTCCCTTCTTCGGGCAGCGCACCTTGTCTCCGACGCGGGCAATTCGCCTCCCGTGCGTGTCAGTTATTTCGGAGCACTCGATGACTTCACCGCCGTGGTCCGTCTTGTCGCCCATAACGATCATTGCCGGCATTTTTCAGACCCCAGATGACCCATTAGCACAGTTGCCGCTCACTTGTAATCCGAGGAAGCGCAGTCGCGGACCGATCGCGCTCAGGCATCGGCGACAACCAATGTGTTGAAGGCGGCAGGCCGTCACGCGGTTATCACACCCGCCGGGCGGAGCGGCAACCCCATTCGGGGCGACTCGAGATCCGGCGGCCGCGTGCGCCCTGTTGGCATAAGGGATTCGTCGGGGCTGTCGGGCTTCACCTGCCGGGTGCCGTGAACCTGGCACCCGAACGCGTCGGGTTCGCGCCGGTTCTACGAACAGTCGAACAGGAGGCGTAGCGTCGACATCACCCGAGCCACCGGGAGAACGCGGCACCGAAGACGGTGAACGGCACGGCGACGACGTGGACCGCCTTCACGCCCGCAACGAACGGATGCTCAGGCCTCACCCACCCGCGCGCTCCAGTAGTCGGACCGCCGACGATGAGGAGCGACTGCGACGACCAGCAAGCCATCCGGCGAGAGGCGATAGACGATGCTGAACGGGAAACCCTTCACCAGCACGCTGCGCGTGGCTTGGGGCGAAGGGGCACCACCCATCGGATGGCGCACAGCCCGCTCCAGTGCCGCTTCGACTGCCGCCTGGAACCGAATCCCGACCCCGGTCCTGGCCTTCGAGTAGTACTCGACCTCGTGCAACAGCTCGCGCGCGGCTTCGGGCAGGAAACGAACCGCGCTCACTTCGCGAGAACGCGGGCCTTGGAAAAGACCTCTTCGGCGGGAAGCGCCTGGACCTCCCCGCGGTCATATGCGGCCAGCCGACGCTCGATCTCGACGGCCCACGCCGCGTCGAGTTCGACGACCGCCGGCTCGTTCAGCGACTCTAGCAGTTCATCGACGAGGCGCTCGCGCTCCTCGCGGGGCAGTTGCTTGCCACGTGCTGCGAGTTCGGCGGCGGTGTCCGGCATGGCGACTCCGAAGAACGGAAGCCCAGTCTACCCGGCGTGATGCGAGGTTGCCGACGGCAGTGAAGCCCACGAGGGGCCCAGCGCAGACGAAGAACCGGCCGCGGGCCAAACCCCGTCCAACTCAGACCGCGACCAGCACGGCACCCGACCTCAGCGCTTGCGCCCCTGACCCTTGCCGCCCACAGGTGCCTTGCCGCCCACGCCCGGCCCGCGGCGCTCAGCCGCGGCAGGCACAGCAGCCACCTTCCCCGCGCCACCCCGCCCCGGAGCGGCCGCAGCACCCGCCGCGCCGCCAGCAGCACCCGCCTTCGCCCGCCCGCAAGGCAACCCCGCCCGCGGCGGCAGCCCCGTGTGCTGCGTCAGCATCGTCCCCTTGCCCGGCGGCGTGCTGTTCTTGCGCCGTGCGCTCTGGTAGCCGCCGTCGATGGCGGGCTGGTAGCTCGGGATCAGGTGCTGCTTGCCGTTGCCGATCAGGTCGGCACGGCCCATCTCCTTCAGTGCCTCGCGCAGCAGCGGCCAGTTGTTCGGGTCGTGCCAGCGCAAAAAGGCCTTGTGCAGCCGCCGGCGGCGCTCGCCGCGCACGACGTCGACACGCTCGCCGCGTTCGTCGCGGTGCACGCCCTTCAGCGGGTTCAGCCCGGTGTGGTACATCGCCGTCGCGGTGGCCATCGGGCTGGGGTAGAAGGTCTGCACCTGGTCGGCCTTGAAACCGTGGTGCTTGAGCCAGCGCGCGAGGTTCATCATGTCCTCGTCGGTCGTGCCCGGGTGCGCGGCGATGAAGTACGGGATCAGGTACTGCTTCTTGCCCGCCTCGGCGCTGAACTGGTCGAACAACTGCTTGAAGCGGTCGTAGGCGCCGATGCCCGGCTTCATCATCTTCGACAGCGGCCCGCCTTCGGTGTGCTCGGGCGCGATCTTCAGATAACCGCCGACGTGGTGCGACACCAGCTCGCGCGTGTACTCCAGGCTCTTGACCGCCAGGTCGTAGCGCAGCCCCGAGCCGATCAGCACCTTCTTCACGCCCGGCAGCTCGCGCACGCGGCGGTAGATCTTCACCAGCGGGCCGTGGTCGGTGCGCAGGTTCTGGCAGATGTCGGGGTAGACGCAGCTCGGCTTGCGGCAGGCGGACTCGATCTCCGGGCTCTTGCAGCCCAGCCGGTACATGTTGGCCGTCGGCCCGCCCAGGTCGCTGACGACGCCGGTGAAGCCCGGCATGGCGCGCATCTGCTCGACCTCGCGCACGATGCTGTCGGCGCTGCGGCTCTGGATGATGCGGCCCTCGTGCTCGGTGATCGAGCAGAAGCTGCAGCCGCCGAAACAGCCGCGCATGATGTTCACGCTGAAGCGGATCATCTCCCAGGCCGGGATCTTGGTCGCGCCGTCGTGGCGGCCGAACTCGTCGGCGTAGCGCGGGTGCGGGCTGCGGGCGTACGGCAGGTCGAAGACGTGGTCCATCTCCGCCATCGCCAGCGGCAGCGGCGGCGGGTTGATCCAGACGTCGCGCTCGCCGTGGCGCTGCACCAGCGCGCGCGCGTTGCCGGGGTTGGTCTCCAGGTGCAGCACGCGGCTGGCGTGGGCGTAGAGCACCGGGTCGGCCCTGACCTGCTCGTACGAGGGCATGCGGATCACGGTGCGGTCGCGCGGCGGCGGCGCGGCGCGCGCGGCACGCCGCGGCACGAAGCTGATCGGGTGCTCGGCCACCGTGCTCAGCGCGCCGGTTTCGGCGTCGATCACGGTGATGTCGTCGCCACCGGCGGGCACGGCCAGCGCCGGGGCGTCGCTGGCGGCGGTGTGGTCGGGCGGCTCGTAGGGGTTGGCCAGCGCGTCTACGCGCCCGGGCAGGTCGACCTCGCTCGAGTCGATCTCGACGAAACCCTGAGGCGCGAAGGCGCTGCGCACCAGGAAGGCGGTGCCGCGGATGTCGGTCATCGCCTCGATGGGCTCGCGCCGCGCCAGGCGGTGGGCGATCTCGACGATGGCGCGTTCGGCGTTGCCGTAGACCAGCAGATCGGCCTTGGTGTCGGCGAGGATGGAGCGCCGCACCTTGTCCTGCCAGTAGTCGTAGTGGGCGATGCGGCGCAGGCTGGCCTCGATGCCGCCGATGACCACCGGCACGTCCTTGTAGGCCTGCTGGCAGCGCTGGGTGTAGACCAGCGTCGCGCGGTCGGGGCGTTTGCCGGCGGCGGCTCCCGCGGTGTAGGCGTCGTCGCTGCGGATGCGGCGGTCGGCCGTGTAGTGGTTGATCATCGAATCCATGTTCCCGGCAGCGATGCCGAAGAACAGGTTCGGTCGCCCCAGCGCCTGGAACGATTCGACCGCGTTCCACTCGGGCTGGGCGATGATGCCGACGCGAAAACCCTGGGCCTCGAGCACACGCCCGATCACGGCCATGCCGAAGCTCGGGTGGTCGACGTAGGCGTCGCCGGTGACGATGACGATGTCGCAGGAGTCCCAGCCCAGCGCCTCCATCTCCTGCCGCGAGGTCGGCAGGAAACGCGCGGGGCCGAAACGCTTGGCCCAGAACGGCTTGTAGCCGGTGAGGGCACGCGCCGGGCGCGGCGGGGTCGGGGGGCTGGACACGGGTATTTCTCGGGTTTTGGGCTAACCGGCGATTGTCGCCGCCCGCGCCCGCCCCATGTGGCGTCAGGGCCGGCCCGGGCCCGGTCTGGCGGCGCCTCGAGCCACCGGGCGTGTGTTCCGTCGCGCTCGGCTCTTGCGGTTCGCGCAAATGCTCAAGTGCGGCCGAACGCGGTCGATAGCGCCTCGATGGACGCTTACTGGCCCCCGCTGCTCGCCGCCGCGCTCGTGTTCGCCGCCTTCAGCGGCGCCGCGGCCCTGTGGAACCGGAGCCGCGTCACCCAACTGCGGCGCCGGCTGGAAGATGCCGAGAACTCGCGCTTTGCCGCCGAGGAGACGGCACGCGCACTGGTGCGGCAGCTCGACACGCCGGCGCCGGCCGGCGACCAGGCGGAGCGCCGCGCCGCGCTCGACCGCGCCCTGGCCCCCGCCGAGCGCCGCGGCGCCGACTGGCCCGAGACCCAGCCGATGACGATGACGCCCGAGATGCGCCCGTTCGCGCCGACGCAGGCGATGGAAGAGCCGCCGCCGCGCTAGACAAGCGGCGTCGGCCCCGCGCGTGACAGCGCTTGCGGGCCTGCGACAGGCGCGCGGCGCCGCAGGACCTGTCAGCCGGCCGTCGCCGCCGCGTCCTCGTCGTCCGCGCCGAGGAAACCGCCGCTCTGGTGCGCCCACAGCCGCGCGTACAGGCCGCCGGCAGCCAGCAGGCTGCGGTGGTCGCCGACCTCGACGATGCGGCCGCGGTCCATCACCACCAGCCGGTCCATCGCCGCGATCGTCGACAGCCGGTGCGCGATCGCGACCACCGTCTTGCCTTCCATCAGCTTGTACAGGCTGTCCTGGATCGCCGACTCGACCTCGCTGTCCAGCGCGCTGGTGGCTTCGTCCAGCAGCAGGATGGGCGCGTCCTTCAGCATCACGCGTGCGATCGCGATGCGCTGGCGCTGGCCGCCCGAGAGCTTGACGCCGCGTTCGCCGACGTGGGCGTCGTAGCCCTGGCGGCCCTTGGCGTCGGCCAGGCCGGCGATGAAGTCGGCCGCGGCGGCACGTTCGGCGGCGCGGCGCATGTCCTCGTCGCCGGCGTCGGGCCGGCCGTAGAGGATGTTGTCGCGCACCGAACGGTGCAGCAGCGAGGTGTCCTGCGTCACCATGCCGACGGCGGCGCGCAGGCTGGTCTGGGTGACGCCGGCGATGTCCTGGCCGTCGATCGTGATCCGGCCAGAATCGATGTCGTACAGCCGCAGCAGCAGGTTGACGACGGTGCTCTTGCCCGCGCCCGAGCGCCCGACCAGGCCGATCTTCTCGCCCGGGCGGATGACGAGCGAGAACTCGTCGAGCACCGGCCTGCGCGGGTCGTAGGAGAAACGCACGTCGTCGAAGCGGATCTCGCCGCGCGACACCTCCAGCGGTTTGGCCTCGGGCTTGTCGAGCACGCTGCGGGTCTTGGCCAGCGTGGCGATGCCGTCGTGCACGGTGCCGATGTGCTCGAACAGCGAGGCCATCTCCCACATCACCCAATGCGAGATGCCGTTCAGGCGGAAGGCCATCGCGGTGGCCGCGGCGACCGCGCCGACGCCGACCTGGCCCTGCGTCCACAGCCACAGGCACACGCCCGCGGTCGACGCGATCAGGCCCACGCTCAGCGCCTGGTTGGCGATCTCGAAGCCGCTCACCAGGCGCATCTGCGCATGCACCGTGCCCATGAACTCCTGCATCGCGCTGCGCGCGAAACGCGCCTCGCGCTGCGAGTGCGAGAACAGCTTGACGGTGGCGATGTTGGTGTAGGCGTCGGTGATGCGCCCGGTCATCAGCGAGCGCGCGTCGGCCTGCTTCTGCCCCACCTTGCCCAGCCGCGGCACGAAGAAGGCCAGGCACAGGCCGTACAGCGCCAGCCAGCCGGCGAAGGGCAGCACCAGCCACAGGTCGAAGCTGCCGACGATGCCCACCAGCGTGACGAAATAGATCAGCACGTAGACCAGGATGTCGGCCAGGATCAGCCAGGTGTCGCGCACCGCCAGCGCGGTCTGCATCACCTTGGTGGCGATGCGGCCGGCGAACTCGTCCTGGTAGAAGCCCATGCTCTGCTCGAGCAGCTGGCGGTGGAAGTCCCAGCGCAGGCGCATCGGGAAGTTGCCGAACAGCGACTGGTACTTGACCAGCGCCTGCACGCCGGCGAGCACGATGCTGGCCACCAGCACGCCGGCCAGCAGCGTCAGCGTGTGGCCTTCCTGCTGCCACAGCCGCGCCGGGTCGACTTTGGCGAGCACGTCGATGACGTGGGCCATCATGCTGAACAGCAGCGCCTCGAAGGCGCCGATGCCGGCGGTCAGCAGCGTCAGCGCGAGCAGCAGCCCGCGCATGCCACGCGAGCATTCCCAGAGGAAGGCGAAGAAGGTCTTCGGCGGTGTGGGCGGCAGCGCATCCGGGTAGGGATGCACCAGGCGTTCGAAACGCTGGAACAAGCTGTGGTCTCCGTGGCGCCTCGTGGGCGCGGCTGCGGCGGACGGGCGCCGCGGCGGGCGGCCGGGGCGGCCGCAGGGGTGGCGATTATCGGCAACCGGCGTGTCCACGCCAGCCGAGCCCCCGCAGCGGACACGGGAGTGACAGCCGCCGCCGGCTCTGGAGCGAACTCTCCAATGGCGCTGGCTAAGATGGCCCGAAAACCAAAAACACGGAGACAAGCGTGTACGACTATCTGATCGTCGGCGGCGGTTCGGCGGGCTGCGTGCTCGCCGCGCGCCTGTCCGAAGACCCGCAGGCCCGGGTCGCGCTGATCGAGGCCGGCGACGCCGACCGCAGCGCGCTGATCCACTGCCCCGCCGGCATCGCGCTGATGGCGCGCACCGGCCAGGCCAACTGGGCTTTCGCCACCGCGCCCCAGCCCGGGCTTGGCGGGCGCAGCGGCTACCAGCCGCGCGGCAAGGTGCTGGGCGGCTCGAGTTCGATCAACGCGATGATCTACATCCGCGGCCAGCACGAGGACTACGACGGCTGGGCCGCCGCCGGCAACCCCGGCTGGAGCTGGGCCGAGGTGCTGCCCTACTTCCTGAAGGCCGAACACAACGAACGCGGCGCCAGCGCCTGGCACGGCGGCGGCGGCCCGCTCAACGTGATGGACCTGCCCGAGCCCAACCCCTGGTCGCAGCGTTTCATCGAGGCCGCGCGCCAGGCGGGCTTCGACGAGAACCCCGACTTCAACGGCGCCAGCCAGGAAGGCGTCGGCTACTACCAGGTGACGCACCGGGGCGGCGAACGTTTCAGCGCTGCCAAGGCCTATCTGGCACCGGCGCTGGCGCGCCCCAACCTCGAGGTGATCACGGGTGCGCAGGCGCTGAAGCTCGTGCTGGAGGGCCGGCGCGCCGTCGGCGTCGAAGTGCTGCAGGGCGGCACGCGGCGCGTGCTGCAGGCGCGGCGCGAGGTCGTGCTGGCGGCCGGCGCGCTGCAGTCGCCGCAGCTGCTGCTGCTCTCGGGAATAGGCCCGGGGGCCGAGCTGCAGGCGCTGGGGCTGCCGGTGCTGCACGAGCTGCCGGGTGTCGGCCGCCATCTGCACGACCACCCCGACGTCGTGCTGCTGGTCGACGCGCCGCAGGCCCGGGACACGGTCGGGGTCTCGGTCGGCGGCGCCTGGCGCGTGCTCGGCGGCGTGCAGCAGTGGCGCGCGCAGCGCAGCGGCATGCTGACGACCAACTTCGCCGAGGCCGGCGCCTTCCTGCGCACGCGCAACGACGAGGCGCGGCCCGACATCCAGCTGCACTTCGTCATCGGCAAGCTCGTCGACCACGGCCGCAGCACGGTGCTGGGGCACGGCTGGTCGGCGCACGTCTGCGTGCTGCGGCCCAAGAGCCGCGGCAGCGTCGCGCTCGCCAGCCCCGACCCGCTGGCGCCGCCGCGCATCGACCCGGGTTTTCTCAGCGACCCGGACGACCTGCGCCGCCTGATGGCCGGCGTGCGCCTGACGCACCGCATCCTGGCGCAGCCGGCGCTGGCCGGTGGCGGCCAGCCAACGGCTGCCGGCCTCGACGAAGCGGCGCTGGAGCGCTGGGTACGCGCCAAGGCCGACACCATCTACCACCCGGTGGGCAGCTGCCGCATGGGCCCGGGCGCCGACGACGTGGTCGACGCCGAACTGCGGGTCAAGGGCATCGCGGGCCTGCGCATTGCCGACGCGTCGATCATGCCGAGCATCGTTTCCGGAAACACCAACGCGCCGACCATCATGATCGGCGAGAAGGCGGCGGACATGATCCGCCGCGCCAACGCCTGATGCGGCTGTCGGTGCTCGACCAGTCGCCCGCGGCCGCCGGCCGCGGCGAGGACGAAGCGATCCGCGCCAGCGTCGCGCTCGCCGAACACTGCGAAGCGCTGGGCTACGAACGTTTCTGGGTCAGCGAACACCACAACCTGGCGGCGCTGGCCGGCACCGCGCCCGAAGTGCTGCTGGCGGCGATCGCGGCGCGCACCCGGCGCATGCGCCTGGGCAGCGCCGGCGTGATGCTGCCGCACTACGCGCCGCTGAAGGTGGCCGAGCAGTTCCGCGTGCTCGATGCGCTGGCGCCGGGGCGCATCGACCTCGGTGTCGGCCGCGCGCCCGGCGGCGACATGCGCACCGCGGCAGCATTGAACCCGAACGCGCTGCAGGCGGCCGAAGACTTCCCGCAGGCGGTGGCCGACCTGCAGGCCTGGGTCGGCGGCACCCGCCACGGCGGCATCGTCGCCCACCCGCGGGCACCCGAGGGCGCCGGGCCCGCCCGCACGCCCGAGGTCTGGATCCTCGGCAGCTCGACCTACGGCGCGCAGCTGGCGGCGCACATGGGGCTGCCATACGCCTTCGCCTATTTCTTCGCCGACGGCCAGGGCGTCGAGGCGGCGCTGGACCTGTACCGCGGCCTGTACCGGCCGAGCGCGCGCCACCCGCGGCCCGAGGCGACGATCTGCGTCTGGGCCCTGGCCGCCGACGACGATGCGAGCGCGCGCTTTCACGCGCTGTCGCGCGAACGCTGGTGGCTGGACCGCCAGCGTGGCCGGCTCGGGGCGCTGCCGCGGCCGGAGGACGTCGCGCTCACCGGCTTCGAAGCCGACGAAGAGGCGCTGCTGGCGGGCTCCCGCGCCAAGACCCTCGTCGGTGCCGCCGCCGACGTCGCCGCGCGGCTGCAGGCGCTGGCCGGGCGGCTGGCGCTGGAGCACGTCGTCGTCAACACCTGGGCCCACGACGAAGCCGTGCGCCAGCGCTCCTACACGCTGCTGGCGCGCGAGTTCGGGCTCGCGCCCCAGACGTCCTCGTAGACCGCGTCCTGCCAGGGCCGGCGCGTGCGCCAGCCTTCCTGCTCCAGCATCGGCGCGGCGTAGAAGGCCTCGACCGGCCCGAGGCAGAGGATGGCCAGCGGCTCGGCGCCGGCCGGCATCGCCAGCAGCTCGGCCAGCCGCGCCGGCTCGAACATCGAGACCCAGCCCAGCCCCAGGTTCTCGACGCGCGCGGCGAGCCAAAGGTTCTGGATCGAGCAGGCGAGCGAACACACGACCATCTCGCGCGGCATCGTGCGCCGGCCGAAGACGGTGCCGTCGTCGGGCGGCAGGGCCGCGACCAGCAACTCGGCGCATTCGCGTATGCCTTCGACCTTCAGCCGCAGGAAGTCGGCGGCGCGTTCGCCGAGCGCAGCGGCGGTGGCGTCGCGTTCGGCAGCGACGATGTCGGCAATGCGTTCGCGCAGCGCGGCGTCGCGCACGCGCAGGTAGCGCCAGGGCTGCATCATGCCGACCGATGGCGCCTGGTTGGCGGCCTGCAGCAGCCGATCGAGCGTCTGCGGCTCGATGTTCTGGCCGCGGCGGAAATGGCGCATGTCGCGGCGTCCGGCCAGCAGGCGCTGCAGCCGGGCACGGTCGGCCGGGCCGTAATGTTCGCCGCCGGGCGGGGCCGCAGGCGCCACGGCTTCGGCCTCGCGGTAGTGCGGCGACAGCCGCACCGTCTCGCCGACGATCAACAGCCCGGGGCGTTCGTCATAAGCCGGCGCCTGCGCCGCCAGCGCCGCCAGCCCGGTGGCGACGACGCTCTGGCTCTCCCGCGTGCCGTCGAAGACCAGCGCCGCCGGTGTGTCCGGCGCCAGGCCGTGGCGCTGCAGCTCGGCGGCGATGTGCGCCAGCCGGCGCACGCCCATGTAGAAGACACGCGTCTGCTGCGGCTGGGCCAGCGCCGCCCAGTCGGGCGCGGTGTCGTCGGCGAAATGGCCCGGCAGCAGCACGCAGTGGCGCGCCAGGTCGCGGTGCGTCAGCGGGATGCCGGCGGCCGCGCCGCAGCCGCTGGCGGCGGTCACGCCGGACACGACCTCGACGCCGATGCCGGCTTCGAGCAGCGCCTGCACCTCCTCGCCGCCGCGGCCGAAGAGATACGGGTCACCGCCCTTGAGCCGCAGGACACGCCGGCCGCGGCGCGCGTGTTCGATCAGCAGCGCCTGGATCTGCGGCTGCGGCACCGAGTGGTGGCCGGCGGCCTTGCCGACGTCCAGACGTTCGGTGTCGGGCGGCAGCAGCGCCAGCACCTCGGGCGCGAGCAGGCGGTCGTGCACGACGACCTCGGCCTGCAGCAGCCGGTGCCAGGCACGCAGCGTCAGCAGGTCGGCGGCGCCTGGGCCGGCGCCGACGAGGCAGACACTGCCCTCGGGCCAGGGAGAAACCGGCACCGAGCCGAAGGACCCGGCGGCGTTCATCGCCAGCCCTCCGGACGGAGCGAGGGCCGGGGGCGCCGCGCGGGCACGACAACGGGGCAGCCGCGACAGGCGGCAGGAATGGAAGGCGGCAGCAGGGACATGGAGGCGACGGTCGACGGCCGCCTGCTTCCCCGCGGGCGGTTCGGGTGCGGCCGCGGCTGCGGCCCCTCGTTGGCCGGTATCCGGGCTGGCGGACCCGCCGTGCCCTCCTTCCCGGACGCCGAGGTCCAGTGGAATGTGGGCACGACCGACACGAGGTCGTCCGCTTACCGTTGCGGGGGCAGCTCAGGTTGGGGCCGGATCCGGCGGACCGGCCCTTCCTGATTCCCGTTTGACTGCGCCGGCACGAGAGCCGGCACGAGCACCAACGACGGGCATCATAACCAGCGGCCGGGGCGCGCCAGCGCTTGGCGCAGCCGCCCGCTGGGGCACCGCACCCGCCTGCGGGACTGCCCAAAAACCGGGCAATCCAAAGAAAACGCCGGCGTGACAGGCACTTGCGCGCCGGCCCCCCATCTTGTCCACAGGGATGCCAACGGCGGACGGGGACATCCCCGCGCCGCCTTCAGAGCGTGATCGCGAGCGTGTTGTCGCCCGGCTGCGGGTCGCTCCACAGGCCGAGCACGAAGCCGCCGAGCATCGCCGTCATCGCGTCGCTGCTCTGCGCCATCGCCTGCAGCGTCGCGGCGACGCCGGCGTCGGTGAGCTTCTCGTCGCCGGCGTAGTGGGCGACCATCGCCGGCACGATCAGCGGCACCAGCGCCGCGGCCGTCGGCGCCGGCACCGAATACGGCGCCGAGGTCAGCAGCGCGGTGACCAGCGTCTCCAGGCCGGTCTCGAGGTAGTCGCGCGACCAGGCGACGAAGTCCTGCGGGTGGCCCGTGGTGGCGGTGACGGTGCCGCTTTCGATGGCCAGCGTGCGCGCCGCGCGGTCGACGGTGGCCAGGCGGTAGGGGCTGGGCGCGGTCACGGTCGAGCCGGTCTCGACGTCGTGCACGGTGACGCCGCCGTAGCTGGCGCGCACGATGTCCTGGGCGTGGTAGTGGCCGGTGAAGACGACGGTCAGGCCGGCGGCGGCGAAGGCCGCGGCCAGGTTCTGGCGGTCCTCGACCAGGTACTCGGGGAAAAAGGTCGACTGGCCGGGGAAGTGTTCGATCAGGCCGTGGTGCATGCTGCCGAGCGCGACGACGCCGCGCTCCTTGGCCTTGGCCAGCCAGGTCTGCAGCCAGCTGAGCGTGGCGGCGCGCACGCGGCCGGCGGTGATCGGCGCGCTCGGCGACGCGCTCTCGGCGTAGCGGCAGGAGTCGATCGCGAACAGCCAGACGCCGTCGCCGACTTCGGCCACGTAGCTGAGCGAGGCCGGGTCGCGTGCGATCGCATTGCCGTAGCCGCAGTTGGCGTAGATCGTCGCGAAGGTGGCCGCGTCGGCCTGGGCGGCGGCGGTCGCCGGCACGGTGCGGAAGTCCTTGGCGTCGGGGTTGGCGACGTCGTGGTTGCCCGGGATCACGAAGACGCGGATGCCCTTCGCGCGCAGGGTCTGCAGACGGGCGGCGAGCAGTTCGTGGTTGACCCGTTCGCCGTCCTTGGTCAGGTCGCCGCTGATCAGCAGCGCGTCGGGCTTGTCGGCGACGATGGCCGCGAGCGCGGCGTCGAAGATCTCGACGCTCTCCTTGATCATCTTGCGGTCCTGCAGCAGGTAGGCGTCGAGTTCGGTGCTGCTGCCGAGCTGGGTGCTGTCGTAGAGGTGGATGTCGCTCAGCACCGCCAGGCGCAGCGGGCCGTCGTCGTCGTTGTCGCTGCCACCGCCGCAGCCGAGCAGCGCCTGCGGCAGCACGATGACGGTGGCCAGGCCGGCGGCACTCTGCAGGAAGCGGCGGCGCGGGTTCGGGTGGCGGGTGTTGTCGTTAGATGAATTCATGACGGTCCTGTGGCATTCGTGCCGGCGGCACGACGGCGGGCATTGCAGGCCCGGGCGGTGATCGCCGCGTGACAGCGCTGCGACGTCTGATGGCGGTTTGAGCGGCGTCAGCCGGCGCGCTCGCATCCGGGCATGGCAAAGGCGGCGCCACGGCTTCGTCATCGACGCTTCACCCGCACGTCACCCCGGCTCGTGACGATCGCGGTCCATGCCCGAAACGATCCTGACCCCGCCCCTCGCCGCCGCCGCGATCGAAGACCGCAGCAGCGCCCGCAACCCCCGCCGGATGCCCGGCGCCACGGCCGAGGCCGAGGCGGCGCTTACGGTCGCCTGGGCCCGCGACGATGACGAGGTGCGCGAAGCGCAGGCCCTGCGCCACGAGGTTTTCGTCGGCGAAATGGGCGCACGCCTGGACCTGCCGCCGGGAACGCCGGCCGGCCTGGACGTCGACCGCTACGACGCCTTCTGCGAACACCTGCTGGTGCGCGCGCCGGGCGACGGCGCCGAGCCCGGCCCCGTGGTCGGCACCTACCGCGTGATGACGCCGGCAGCGGCCGCACGCGCCGGCGGGCTCTACAGCGAGAACGAATTCGACCTGGCGCCGCTGGCACCGCTGCGCACGACGATGGTCGAGCTCGGCCGTTCCTGCGTGCACCCGGACTGGCGCTCCGGCGGCGTCGTGATGGCGCTGTGGGCGGCGCTCGCCACCTTCATGGCGCGCAACGGCCTGCAGACCATGGTCGGCTGCGCCAGCGTCGGCATGCGCGACGGCGGCCACGCCGCTGCCAGCCTGTGGCGCCGGCTCGAAGCCAGCCACCTGGCGGCGCCCGAGTGGCGGGTGCGGCCGCGCCTGGCGCTGCCGGTCGAGGAGCTGCGCCAGGACCTGGACGTCGACGCGCCGCCGCTGCTCAAGGGTTATCTGCGCTGCGGTGCGCGCGTGCTGGGTGCACCGGCCTGGGATCCCGACTTCAACACCGCCGATCTGCCGGTGATGCTGCGCCTGGACGACCTGCCGGCGCGCTACCGCAGGCACTTTCTCGGGGCTTGAACGGGGGGCTGACCGCGGGCCGCGCACGCCGGCGGTGCAAGGGCGGGGGCCGCGTCAGCGCTTGCCACAATTTGTGGCAATCAGATGAAAGCCCCGATGAATCAAGGACCTGCGGACGCCGCGCACGAGTTGTCCACAGAGATGCCAACTCCGGCCGTGGAAATTCACAGGCCTTACGCCGCGACCCGCCGCACCGTCGTCGGGCGCGGGCCGCGAGCCTGACGCACAGAGGCGGCGCAAGCGGCGCGGCTCAGCGCGAAATCAGCAAAGTCCGGGCCTGAAAAGCGAAACCCCCTCCGGTCCAGGGGGCCGGAGGGGGCGGGTGACCGCTGGTCACCGATGGGGCTCCGAAGAGAAGAGGTCCGGGGCCCCCGACGCGCAGGAATTGCGCCGTCTTCCTTGATGCCTGCGTTCAGGCTCCACAAACTTAGGCGAGGCCTGGCCGCACTTCAAGCGCGAAATCCGCGCCGGATGCACGTCAAGAGGGTGAGATCAAACCTTCGACGAGCGACTGCACCCGCTGCTCGACCGCGGCGTCCATCGTGATCGGGCGGCCCCACTCGCGCGTGGTCTCGCCGGGCCACTTGTTGGTCGCGTCCAGCCCCATCTTGCCGCCCAGGCCGCTGACCGGCGAGGCGAAGTCGAGGTAGTCGATCGGCGTCTCCGAGACCAGCGTGGTGTCGCGCACCGGGTCCATGCGCGTCGTGATCGCCCAGATGACTTCGCGCCAGTCGCGGATGTCGACGTCGTCGTCGGTGACGACGATGAACTTGGTGTACATGAACTGCCGCAAAAAGCTCCACAGGCCGAACATCACGCGCTTGGCGTGGCCCGGGTAGGCCTTGCGGATCGAGATCACCGCCATCCGGTAGCTGCAGCCTTCGGGCGGCAGGTAGAAGTCGACGATCTCCGGAAACTGCTTCTGCAGGATCGGGACGAAGACCTCGTTCAGCGCCACGCCCAGCACCGCCGGCTCGTCGGGCGGCTTGCCGGTGTAGGTGGAGTGGTAGATCGGGTCGCGCCGGTGCGTGATGCGGTCGACCTGGAACACCGGAAACCAGTCCTGCTCGTTGTAATAGCCGGTGTGGTCGCCGAACGGGCCTTCGAGCGCGTGCAGGTAGCCGCCGCGCTCGCAGAGCTTGACGCCGCGTTCGGACTCGCCGCTGAAGCCGTCCGGCGCCACCGGGATGTGGCCCTCGAGCACGATCTCGGCGCTGGCCGGCACCTGCAGTGCGCGGCCCTCGCCGACGCCGGATTCGACGAGTTCGGTGCGGCTGCCGCGCAGCAGGCCGGCGAACTGGTACTCGGACAGGCTGTCGGGCACCGGCGTCACCGCGCCGAGGATGGTCGCCGGGTCGGCGCCGAGCGCGACGACGATCGGGAAGGGCTTGCCCGGGTTGGCCTGGGCGAACTCGCGGAAGTCGAGCGCGCCGCCGCGGTGCGCCAGCCAGCGCATGATCAACTGGTTGCGGCCGATCAGCTGCTGGCGGTAGATGCCCAGGTTCTGGCGCAGCCGCGGCGCCGCCACCGCCTGCGGCCCGCGCGTGACGACCAGGCCCCAGGTCAGCAGCGGGCCGGCGTCGCCGGGCCAGCAGGTCTGGATCGGCAGGCGGTTCAGATCGACTTCAGAGCCCTGCAGCACGACTTCCTGGCAGGGCGCGCTGCGCTGCAGCGCCGGCTTCATGTCCCACAGCGCCTTGGCCATGTGCAGCAGCTTGCCGGCGTCCTTCAGCCCCTTGGGCGGTTCGGGCTCCTTCAGGCCGGCGAGCAAGCGGCCGACGTCGCGCAGTTCGGCCGGCGACGAGGCCCCCATGCCGAGGGCCACTCGCTTGGGGGTGCCGAACAGATTGATCAGCACCGGTGTCGTGAAACCGGTCGGTTTGCGGCAGAGAACGGCCGGGCCGCCAGCCCGCAGCAGCTTGTCGCCCAGCGCGGTCATCTCGAGCACCGGAGACACCGGTTCATGCAGCGTTCGGAGCTCGCCGACGGCCTCGAGTTGGGCCAGAAAATCGCGCAGGTCTCGGTAGGTCATGCTTTTTGGATATAACAAGGCGACTTCATATTCTTGACCGGATATGAGAGCCTTCTTAAAATTCGCGCCAGCCCTGGATCTGGATCAGGGCAGACCCGTACCGTCCGCATCGTAATCATCAGGACGGACGCTGCAGTCCCGCTTGCGTGCCGGCCCGTTCGATGGCCGTTTGCGCAAAGTCGGTCGATTATCGCCGTCGCCCCGTCGTGAGCCCCCTGCTCCACGGCCGGGCTCCTGGACGGCGCTTGGAAGAGGGATGCGATGAAAGCCATTGCGATGCTGCGCACTGCGCAGCAAGCCACGGGGCGCTCGCTGACGGTATTCGCCCGTGACGTCGGTCACGGTCTGCTGGAGATCGGGCACAACACCCTGGCCGTGGTCGGCCTGGCGGTGGTGGCGGCGCTCGTCTTCGTGGCGGGCCGCGACGATCTGCGGCAGCAGGCCGAGACGATGGCCTTCGAATGGCTGCAGACGCGGCACGAAGTGCGTGTCGCCGCGGCCGGCGAAACCGAGGAGGTGCCGGCCGAGCCGGACGCCGTGAACCGCGCGACCGCGGCCGACCCGAAGGCGCTGACGCGCCAGCAGGCGGCCGTCGCGACCTGGATCTCGCGCCGCTACAAGGTGGCGCCCGAGCCGATCAGCGCGCTGGTGCAGGAAGCCTGGGCCATCGGCCAGAAGGCGGGACTGGACCCGACGCTGATCCTCGCGATCATGGCCGTCGAGTCGAGCTTCAACCCCTTTGCGCAGAGTTCCGTCGGCGCCCAGGGCCTGATGCAGGTGATGACCCGCATCCACGACGACAAGTACCAGGCCTTCGGCGGCAAACACGCGGCCTTCGACCCGATCAGCAACCTGCGCGTCGGCGTGCAGGTGCTCAAGGAGTGCATCAGCCGCGCCGGCGGCCTGGAAGACGGGCTGCGGCGTTATGTCGGCGCCGCGCTGCAGGACAGCGACGGCGGTTATGTCGACCGCGTGATGACCGAGCAGGTCTATCTGAAGCGTGTCGCCGCCGGCAACCGCGTACCGGTGACGGCGCCGATGATCGTGCCGCGCGAAGCGGCGCCGATCCCGGTGCCGCCGGCCGAGCCGCCGACGCCCCGCGCCGAGCAGCTGGCGCTGCTGCGCCACTGAGCCCGGCCCCGCCCGGCCGGGCGTTTGACGTCCTCCGGCGGGTGTAGGCTGCGGCTGCCGTTACACTCCGCAGCCTGCGCGACTGGCGATGAAGGGGCGACACCCGCCCCGAGGTGGACTGACCACCGGGAAGCGCAGACCGGCCCCACAGCCGGTGTCCGCCGTTCGCCTGGGCAGCTCTCGACGACGCCTCGCCATCGGGGCGCTCGATGGCCCTTCCTTCCGAAGAGGACTGCCGTGTTCGACCGTACCACCTCCACCATTGCCAACGTCGACCCCGAGATCTGGGCCGCCGTCCAGGCCGAGAACCGCCGCCAGGAAGAGCACATCGAGCTCATCGCGTCGGAGAACTACACCAGCCCCGCGGTGATGGCCGCGCAAGGCTCGCAGCTGACCAACAAGTACGCCGAGGGCTATCCCGGCAAGCGTTACTACGGCGGCTGCGAGTACGTCGACGTCGTCGAGCAGCTGGCGATCGACCGCGTGAAGCAGCTCTTCGGCGCCAACTTCGCCAACGTGCAGCCGAACTCGGGCTCGCAGGCCAACCAGGCCGTGTTCTTCGGCCTGCTCGAGCCGGGCGACACGATCATGGGCATGAGCCTGTCCGAAGGCGGCCACCTGACGCACGGCATGCCGCTGAACATGAGCGGCAAGTGGTTCAAGGTCGTCAGCTACGGCCTGGACGCCAACGAAGCCATCGACTACGACGCGATGGAACGCCTGGCGCTCGAGCACCGCCCCAAGCTGATCATCGCCGGCGCCTCGGCCTACAGCCTGGGCATCGACTTCGAACGTTTCGCCAAGGTCGCCAAGGCCATCGGCGCCTACTTCATGGTCGACATGGCGCATTACGCGGGCCTCGTCGCCGCCGGCGTCTACCCGAACCCGGTGCCGCACGCCGACGTCGTCACGTCCACCACGCACAAGAGCCTGCGTGGCCCGCGCGGCGGCATCATCCTGATGAACGACGAGGCGATCGCCAAGAAGATCAACAGCGCGATCTTCCCCGGCATCCAGGGCGGCCCGCTGATGCACGTGATCGCCGGCAAGGCGATCGCGTTCAAGGAAGCGCTCGCGCCCGAATTCAAGGCCTACCAGCAGCAGGTCGCGGCCAACGCCAAGGTGCTGGCGGCGACGCTGATCGAACGCGGCCTGCGCATCGTCAGCGGCGGCACCGAGAGCCACGTGATGCTGGTCGACCTGCGTCCCAAGGGCCTGACCGGCAAGGAAGCGGAAGGCGTGCTGGGCAAGGCCCACATGACCTGCAACAAGAACGGCATCCCGAACGACCCGCAGAAGCCGATGGTCACCAGCGGCATCCGCCTGGGCACGCCGGCGATGACGACGCGCGGCTTCAAGGAAGACGAGGTGCGCCGCACCGCGCACCTGATCGCCGACGTGCTCGACAACCCGCACGACGAGGCCAACCTGGCCGCGGTGCGCGAGAAGGTCGCGGCGCTGACGCGCGACTTCCCCGTCTACCGCTGACACGAGGCGGCGGCGCATGCGTTGTCCGTACTGCGCCCACGGCGAAACGCAGGTCGTCGAGACCCGCGAATCCGACGAAGGCGGCGTCGTACGCCGCCGGCGCCGCTGCCTGCACTGCGAAAAGCGCTTCACGACCTACGAGCGCCCCGAGGTCGCGATGCCGGCCGTCGTCAAGAAGGACGGCGCGCGCGTCGAGTTCGACGCCGGCAAGCTGCGCGCGTCGATGCTGCTGGCGCTGCGCAAGCGCCCGGTCGGCGTCGAGCAGGTCGACGCCGCGATCGAACACATCCAGGAGCAGCTGGTCACAGGCGGCGCGCGCGAGCTGCCGAGCACACGCGTCGGCGAACTCGTGATGCGCGAGCTGAAGAAGCTGGACAAGGTGGCCTACGTGCGTTTCGCATCGGTCTACCGCAGCTTCGAAGACGTCGACGCGTTCCGCCAGCTGATCCGCGACATCTGACGCGGCGCGTCCCTCGTTAGAGGGGCCACGCCAGCGGGCGCCCCACGCCCCCGCCGCCAGGGGACAGCGCCCGGCGAGCCGCCTTCCTACAGTGCCCCGGCACCGGAGGAAGACGATGGCCAGCACACCCCGCCGCCTGCGCCGCGCACGCGGCCTCACACTGATCGAATGTGCCGTCAGCGTCGGCATCGCCGCCGTCGTGCTGGGCATGGCGGCGCCGGGTTTTGCGTCGCTGCGCGAACGCGAGCGGCTGCGTGCGGTCGCCGCGCAGCTCGAGACCGACGTCGCTTTCGCGCGCAGCCTGGCGGTGGCGCAGTCGGACACGCTGCGGCTCGAGTTCGGCGGCGCACGCTGCTGGGTGCTGCACGACGGCCCGCCCGGATGCAACTGCGACGCCGACGGCCGGCTCGAGTGCGGCGAGCGCCGCGTGCTGCGCGTGATGGTGCTGGGCGCCGACCACCCGGTGCAGCTGCAATCGAACAGCCGCGCCATCGCCTTCGACGACCTGCGCGGCACCGTGACACCCACCGCCACCGTGCGCCTGTCGCTGCCCGACGGCAGCCAGCTGAACGCGGTCGTCAACCTGATGGGCCGGGTACGCTTGTGCTCGCCCAGCGGCCTGCCCGGCTACGCAGCTTGCTGAACCCGCGCCGCGGGCCGGCCCGGCCCCTCGAACGCGGGGAAACGCGCCGACGAGCGGCTGGCACCCGCCGATGAACGGTGACCAGCAGAACCAGGGCTGCGAATAATGGATCGCATGTCGCGTCGCCGCCGTCCGAGTTCCGGTCGCAGCCCCGCACCCGGGTTCACGCTCATCGAGCTGATGATCACCCTGGTGGTGCTCGGCATCCTCACCGCCGTCGCGCTGCCGTCCTTCCTGGACAGCATCCGCAAGAGCCGCCGCTCCGACGCCTACGCCGCGATCGCCGCGGTGCAGCAGGCGCAGGAGCGCTGGCGCAGCAACCACACCGCCTATACGACGGCACTCGGCGACCTCGGCCTGGGCAGCAGCAGTTCGTCGGGCCACTACACGCTCGAGCTCGCCGAGTCGGCGGTCGAAGGCGACAGCCTGGCCAGCGCCTACATCGTCACCGCACGCGGCAACAGCGACAGCAGCCAGGCCGGCGACAGCCGCTGCCGCAACATGAGCATGCGGCTGCGAGGCGGCAACCTCGAGTACGCCGGCTGCGGCAGCTGCTCGAGCTTCTCGTACGCCGCCACCCAGGAGTGCTGGAAACAATGACCGGCACGCGCCGCCTCCGCCCGCGCGGCCTGACGCTGATCGAGCTGCTGGTCGTCGTCGCGCTGCTGGGCACCGTGCTCGCGCTCGGCGCGCCCTCGTTGTTCGACTACATCCGGGTGCAGCGCCTGAAGAGCATCAGTGCCCAACTGACGACCGACCTGCAGTTCGCGCGCAGCCGCGCCGTCGGCCGCGACCTGTACAGCTTCGTGCTGTTCCCTTCGGGCAGCACGCTGCGCTGCTACACGCTCTACGAACTGCCGCCGACGGCCGACTCGATGACGGAACGCTGTGACTGCAGCCGCGGGCCCGGCGCGGCCTGCGAGGGCACGGTCGGCACCGAAGTGCGCACCGTCGTCCTGCCGGCCGCGGACGGCGTGCACATGGCGATCTCGGGCCGCAACCGCGGCTTCGGCTTCGACCCGGTGACCGGCGGGCTGATCACGAACAAGACCGACAAGCTCCCGGTGCCGCTGGACGAAATCGTCATCGACACGGTGCTCGATTCGACGCGCACGCTGCGAACGACGATAGGCCGCGCCGGCCGGCCCACCATCTGCGGCATCGGCAACGGGCTCGGGGTGCCGGCATGCTGAACCGACGCCGCTGCCAGCGCCGGCAACGCGGCCTGTCGATCGTCGAGCTGATGGTCGGCGTGACCGTCGGCCTGCTGGTGGTCGCGGCGTCGGCGCTGCTGGTGTCGGGCCAGCTGACCGAGAACCGCCGCCTGATGCTCGAGATCCAGGTGCAGCAGGACCTGCGCGCCAGCGCCGACATCATCGTGCGCGACCTGCGCCGGGCCGGCATCTGGAACGACGCCCAGTCCATCGGCGTGTGGTCGACCGAGAACCCGACCCCAGGCTGCAACCTCTACGCCACCGTGGTGCCCGACGGCAGCAGCATCGTCTACCACTACTACCGCTCGGGCGCGATGAACAGCCCGCTCGGCATCAAGCTCGAAAACGGCGTGCTGAAGACGGCGATCCAGGGCCCGAGCACCCCCTCGGCGGGCACGTGCGAACAGTCCACGACGCCGTCGAGCTGGCAGGAACTCACCGACAGCCGGACCTTGAAGATCACGCGCCTGAACTTCGAGCTGGTCGACGACGGCAGCGATCCCGAACCCCTGCCCTGCCCCAAGCTGTGCCCGAGCGGTGGCACCGAATGCTGGCCGCTGCTCAAGGTGCGGCTGCTTCAGGTGGACATCGAGGGCGAGGCGGTCAGCGATGCGAGCGTCAAACGCTCGATCTCGACGCGGGTGAAGCTGCGCAACGACTTCGTCGAGTACGTGCCGCCCAGTTCGACGCAGATGTGCCCGGCATGAAACGCTGCACGCCCTCGCTTCGCGCCAGCCGCCAGCGCGGCGTGGCGGCACTGGCCGTCGTGCTGATGCTGTTCTTCGTCGTCTCGCTGGTAGCCGCCTACACCAGCCGCAATCTGATCTTCGAGCAGCGCACCGCGACCAACCAGTACCGCTCGACGCAGGCGATGGAGACGGCCGAGGCCGGCCTGGGCTGGGCGCTGACCCTGCTCAACGCCGGCCGCATCGACGCCAACTGCGAACCCAGCGCCGCCGCCAGCGACACCAGTTTTCGCGAGCGTTATCTGGTCACGAATGCCGACACCGGCTACATCAGCCCGCACCGCGACGCGACCAGTGGCAACGTCGCGTTCGCGAGTTGCGTGCGCGACGGCGAATCCTGGAGCTGCCGCTGCCCGGCCGACGGCGCGGCGCTGCCCGTCCCGCCGACGAGCGACGGCCCGCATCCGGCATTCCGCATCGCCATCGTCAGCGAGGGCTCGCTGCCGGGCCAGGTGCGCGTCTACGCCAACGGCTGCACGCGGCTGCTCGAGGAGTGCCTGGCCTTCGATGCCGACATGATCGTGCCCTCGCCAACGGATTCCGTCGCGCGCGCCGTTGCGCCCTCGGGCGAAGCGGTGGCCTCGATCTCGACCGGGGCCGCGATGACCGGCCGCGTCGCCGCCGTCGAACGCGACGGCAGCAAGAACGTCACGGCGGCGCTGCCGCGCGACACGCTGACGGTGCGCGGCGACATCGGCCTGGGCGGCGGCAGCACGCTGACCGCGGGCCGCGGCAACAACGACGTCGGCTACGCGGTGCGGGCGGGCGGCACGATCGTCGGCGTCGAGGCGGCGGGCGCGGCGGGCACGCCGGACACAACGGCCCTGCGCCTGGCCAACGACCCGGTCCTGACCGCCCTGGCCGCGCCCGATCCGGCCATCGCCGGCATGCGCATGTTCGCCTCGATCTTCATGATGCGGCCCGAGACCTTCCGCGACCAGCCCGCGGCAGTGCTGCTCGACTGCGCCAGCTCGGCCTGCGACGGTGCCGCGCTCGCCGACGCCGTCGCGCGCAACCCGGGGCGCCCGATCTGGGTCGAAGGCGACTTGCGGCTCGACGGCAGCGGCGCGATCGGCAGCGCCGCCGCGCCGGTGCTGATCGTCGTCACCGGCGAGCTCGACTTCGACAGCGGCGGGCGCACCGTCAACGGCCTGATCTATGGCCGCGCCACCACCTGGCGCCTGAGCGGCCTGGCCCGGGTCAACGGCGCGCTGGTCGCCGAGAACGACCTGCAGATCGCCACCGACGCTGGCGGCGCGGTCTACCACGACGCCGAGATCCTGAAGCGGCTGTCGACGCTGACCGGCTCGTTCGTGCGCGTGCCGGGCAGCTGGAAGGACTTCCCATGAACAAGCCGTCGCGCCCGGTGCAGCGCGGCGTCTCGCTGGTCGAGGCGATGGTCGCGCTCGCGGTGATGGCGATCGGGCTGCTCGGCGTCGTCGGCCTGCAGGCCACGCTGCGCGCCAACGCCGACCTCTCGCGCCAGCGCAGCGAGGCCGTGCGCATCGCGCAGGATCGCATCGACCAGCTGCGCGCCTACACCTCGCTGGACGACATCAAGGGCGAGACCTACGACGGGATCGCGGCAGCTCCGGGCGAACGCATCACGGCCACCAACGTCAACACCGAGTACACGCTCTACCAGGACGTCCAGACGCTGGCTGCCGGCCGCGCCAAGACCGTCTCGGTCAAGGTCGCCTGGCGCGACCGCCGGTCCGAGACCGACAACCAGTGGGTCGATTTCGGCACGCTGGTCACCGGCGTGCCGCCGGCGCTGGCCGGCGCGCTGGTGCTGCCGGCGAACCAGACGGTGCTGTCGACACCCAGCGGCCGCAACCCCGCCATCCCGGTGCAGGCACAGGACAACGGGGACGGCAGCAGCACCTTCCGGCCACTGGGCGGCGAAGGCGTGGGCTGGGTCTTCAACAACGTCACCGGCGTCATCACCAGCATCTGCACGCCCGGCTTGCCCTGCGTCTCGACCAAAGCCTACCTGCTGGCGGGATACGTCCGTTTCGCGACCGGCCACGAGCCCACCGCCGCCGATGCCGAAGTGCCGTCGGCGATCGGCGAGACGGATCAGGACTCGGTTCTTTCGCCCTTCGTGACCGTGCAACGCACCGGCTCGCCGCTGCCGGCCGCCGACAGCTGCGTGCACCGGCTCTACGCCGGCTTCGTGGCCTATTGGTGCGCCGTGCCCCTGGGCACCGGCACGGCAGTCTGGTCGGGCCGCTCGACGCTGCACCTGTCCAACCTGGCGACGCTGCCGGTGGGCGACGTGCCCGACACCCGCAGCTCGGCCGACGCGGTGCGCGTGTGCCGCTACACGACGGCGCTGCGGCCGACACGCAACGTCGACCACCCGCTGGACTACGTCGACGTCGGCGGCGCGCTGACGAACCAGAACTTCCTCGTCATCAGCGCCGGCGACGGCAGCAACCGGTACGCCTGTCCCGCAGACGACCCCGATACGCAGCCGATGACGCTGACGCTGGAACACCAGCCCGAGCCGGTGCCGACGTCGACGACGCCTTAGCATCGCGGCGCGGCGCACCGCCGTGCCTTCGCCCCCGCCGCGCCCGATGTCACCGCTGGACCGCACCCGTCTGCTCGAAGCCCTGGCGCTCGCCGAAGGCTCGATCGGCCTGACCGACCCCAACCCGCGGGTCGGTTGCATCCTCGGCCACGAGGACGGCCGCGTCCTGGGCCGCGGCGCCACCCAGCGCGCCGGCGAGGCCCATGCCGAAGTTATGGCGCTGCGCGACGCCGCCGCCGCGGGCCATGACCTGCGCGGCGCCACCGCCTGGGTGACGCTGGAACCCTGCGCCCACCACGGCCGCACGCCGCCGTGCTGCGAGGCGCTCGCCGCCGCGGGCATCGCGCGGGTCGTCGTTGCCGTCGGCGACCCGTTCCCGCAGGTGGCCGGGGCCGGCATCGCGAGGCTGCGCGCCGCCGGCGTGCAGGTCGAACTCGCCGACGCCGACATCGCCGCCGCCGCGCGCGAACTCAACATCGGCTTTTTCTCGCGCGTCGAACGCGGCCGGCCCTGGGTGCGGATGAAGATCGCCGCATCGCTGGACGGCCGCACCGCGCTTGCCAACGGCGCCAGCCAGTGGATCACCGGCGCCGAGGCGCGCACCGACGGCCACGCCTGGCGGCGCCGCGCCGGCTGCGTGCTCACCGGCATCGGCACCGTGCTCGACGACGACCCGCGGCTGGACGTGCGCCTGGTTGCGACCGCGCTGCAGCCGATGCGCGCCGTCGTCGACTCGCGGCTGCGCACGCCGCCGACGGCGCGGCTGCTGGCGCCGCCGGGGCGCTGCATCGTCTTCGCTGCCGTCGACGACGGCGCCGGCGCCGCTCTGCGCGCCGCAGGCGCCGAACTCCGGCTGCGACCGGGCGCGGATGGCCGGGTGGCGCTGGACGCCGTGCTCGCCGATCTGGCCGCGCTCGGCGTCAACGAACTGCACGTCGAAGCCGGCGCACGCCTGAACGCGGCCTGGCTGGCCAGCGGACGGGTCGACGAACTGCTGGTCTACACCGCGCCGCTGCTGCTCGGAGAGGGCCGCGCCATGGCCGCGCTCGGGCCCTTCGACACCCTCGCCCAGGGTCTGCGTTTCGCCTTCGTCGGCTGCCAGCCGGTAGGCGCCGACCTGCGGCTGCTGGCGCGTCCGCTCGCCATCCCGGCAGCCCCCTGAACGCGGGCGCGCGCCGAGAGCGCCATGTGAATGGGGGGGCTTGGCCTAGGGGGGGCGCCTCTATGATCGTTCAGAGAGGTGCGCGGGCCTTTCCGTTCATTCGTGCGGATGGTCTGCGGCGGGAGGATGAGCGATGGGTTCCTTGCTGAACTGGGGTCGGTCGGCGCTTGCCGTCGCCGCCATGTGCGCCGCCGGGGCGAGCTTCGCGACGCCGGTGATCTACACCGGGCTCGACGCGAGCCCGAACGGGCAGGTACCGGCTGAAGGCGAAGCGGCGACCGCGAAGAACGAATTCGCCGCCGCCACGAGTTCCGCCAGCCTGAAGACGGAGAGCTTCGAGAGCTACGCCTACCTGAGCACGCCGCAGACCCTCTTCGGCGGGACCGTGAAGCTGCAGTCCGTGGACGAAGGCGGCGAGGGCTACGTCGGCAAGGAGACGCTCGTCGACGGCACGACGGCGGGGCGCTTCAACACCACGCCGGGCGCCGCATCCGCGCTGTTCTGGGAAACCTCGCAGTCGTTCACGCTGACCTTCGCGCAGGCGATCAACGCCTTCGGCTTCTATGCCACCGACATCGGCGACTTCGCCGGCGCGATCTTGATCACGCTGACGGGCAGCGACGGCACCCAGGAATACACGATCTACCCCGACGACACGCCGGCGCGGGACGAGCCGAACGCGATCACCAACGGCAGCCTGCTGTTCTGGGGGCTGGTCGACGAGGACTTCAGCTTCACCTCGCTGACGCTGAAGGTGCTGCAGGCCGACGGCCAGGACGACTACGTCGGCTTCGACGACCTGCTGCTGGCCAACGCCAGCACCGACCCGGGCACCGTGCCCGAACCGGCGACGCTGGCCCTGGCCGGGATCGCGCTCGCGGGCGCTGCCGTCACGCGTCGCCGCCGCAGCTGAGCGCCGTCCGGCGCCTGATTTCACGGGCGGACGCCGCGAGGCGTCCGCCCTTTCCTTTGGCGCCACCCGGCCGTGCCGGACGCGCCGCCTACAATTGCGACGATGTCGATTTCCCCCGTTCCCGAGCTGGTCGCCGAACTGGCGGCCGGCCGCATGGTCATCCTCGTCGATGAGGAAGACCGCGAAAACGAGGGCGACCTCGTCCTCGCGGCCGAGCACGTCACCCCCGAGGCGATCAACTTCATGGCCCGCTTCGGCCGCGGCCTGATCTGCCTGACGCTCACGCGCGAGCGCTGCGAGCGCCTGCAGCTGCACCCGATGGCGCTGCGCAACGGCACCCGGCTGGGCACCGCGTTCACGGTCTCGATCGAAGCCGCCACCGGCGTCACCACCGGCATCTCGGCGGCCGACCGCGCCCGCACCGTGCAGGCCGCGGTCGCGCGCGACGCCAAGGCCGCCGACCTGGTGCAGCCCGGACACATCTTCCCGCTGATGGCGCAGGACGGCGGCGTGCTGATGCGCGCCGGCCATACCGAAGCCGGCTGCGACCTCGCCGGCATGGCCGGCCTGACGCCGGCGGCCGTGATCTGCGAGATCATGAAGGACGACGGCACGATGGCGCGGCTGCCGGACCTGGAGGTCTTCGCACGCGAACACGGCCTGAAGATCGGCACCATCGCCGACCTGATCCATTACCGCAGCCGCAACGAGACGCTGATCCAGCGTGTCGGCCAGCGCCGCGTGACGACGCCGCACGGCGAGTTCGACTGCATCGCCTACCGCGACAAGAGCGGCGGGCTGCATCTGGCGCTGACGCACGGCCGCTGGACGCCGGCCGACGAAGTGACGGTGCGCGTGCACGAGCCCTTCACCGTCTTCGACGTGCTCGACGCCTGCAGCGGCACCCATTCCTGGCCGCTGCCGGCGGCGCTGGCGGCGCTGCAGGCGGCCGAACGCGGCTGCGCGGTGCTGCTCAACTGCACCCACGACATCGACACGCTGCTGCCGCAACTCGTGCCGCCCGAGGCGCGCGAACCCGCGCCGCGCACCCCGGCCGACCTGCGCACCTACGGCGTCGGCGCGCAGATCCTGCGCGAGCTGGGCGTGCGCCGCATGCGGCTGCTGGGCAACCCGCGGCGCATGCCGAGCATGGCCGGCTACGGCCTCGAGATCACCGGCTTCGTCGCCGCCCACGTCTGAAGGGACAGAGCAATATGCAAGAAGCCGATCAAGGCCAGGCGCTCGATCTCGACGGCAGCGGCCTGCGCATCGCCATCGTGCGGGCGCGATTCAACGACAAGATCACGAGCGCGCTGGCCGACGCCTGCCGCGCCGAACTCGCCGAACTCGGGGTCGAGCCCGGCGACGTGCGCGAGGTGACGGTGCCGGGTGCGCTCGAGGTGCCGGTGGCGCTGACCGCGCTCGCCGCCTCGGGCGGCTACGACGCCTTCGTCGCGCTGGGCTGCATCATCCGCGGCGAGACCTATCACTTCGAACTGGTGGCCAACGAAAGCGGCGCCGGCGTCACGCGCGTCGCGCTGGACCACCGCCTCCCGATCGCCAACGCCATCCTCACCGTCGAGAACGAGGCCCAGGCCTGGGCCCGTGCCGCCGACAAGGGCCGCGACGCCGCGCGCGTCGCCGTCGAGATGGCGAACCTGCTGGAAGACCTGTCTTGAGCACCGAACGCACCGCCGCGCGCAAACGCGCCGCGTCCAAGTCCTCGCGCCGCCGTTCGCGCGAGATCGCGCTGCAAGGCCTGTACGAATGGCTGATCAGCGGCGCCGAAGCCGCCACCATCGACGCCCACATGCGCGAGCAGGACGGCTTCGACAAGTGCGACCGCGCCCATTTCGACGCCCTGCTGCACGGCTGCATCACCGAAGCCTCGGCGCTCGACGCCGTGCTCTCGCGCCACGTCGACCGCAAGACCAGCCTGCTGTCGCCGGTCGAGCACGCGGTGCTGATGATCGGCGCCTACGAGCTGACGCACTGCATCGAGGTGCCCTACCGCGTCGCGATCAACGAGGCGGTCGAGCTCGCCAAGAGCTTCGGCGGCACCGACGGCCACAAGTACGTCAACGGCGTGCTCGACAAGGCCGCCGCCGAGCTGCGCCCGGCCGAGGTGGCGCAGCGCCGCGCCCAGGCATCCTGATGCGCATCGCCAGCCGGGTCGAGCGCATCGACCCGTTCTACGTGATGGAGTGCGCCAAGGCGGCCGACCGCATCGCCGCCAGCCCCGCCTGCGACCCGGCACGCGGCGGCGAGCCGATGATCTACCTGAACATCGGCGAGCCCGACTTCACCGCACCGGCCGGCGTGCAGCGTGCCGCCGAGGCCTGCCTGGCCGCCGGCCGCACGCAGTACACGCCGGCACTCGGCCTGACCGCGCTGCGCGAGCGCATCGCCGGCTGGTACCGCAGCCGCTGGGGCGTCGAAGTCGACCCGGCGCGCATCGCCGTCACCGCCGGCGCGTCGGCGGCGCTGCAGCTCGTCTGCCTGGCCTTGTTCGAGGCCGGCGACGAGGTGCTGATGCCCGACCCCAGCTACCCCTGCAACCGCCATTTCGTCGCCGCCGCCGGCGGCAGCGCGCGGCTGCTGCCGGCCACGCCAGAAGCGCGCTTCCAGCTCGACGCGGCTTCCGTCGCGGCGAACTGGACGCCGGCCACACGCGGCGTGCTGCTGGCCTCGCCGAGCAACCCGACCGGCACCTCGATCGCGCCGGCCGAGATGGCGGCCATAGCCGACACCGTGCGCGCGCGCGGCGGCGTCACCATCGTCGACGAGATCTACCTCGGCCTGGGTTACGACGAGGCCTTCACGAAGACCGCGCTCGCGCTCGGCGATGACATCGTCTCGATCAACAGCTTCTCCAAGTACTTCAGCATGACCGGCTGGCGCCTGGGCTGGGTGGTGCTGCCGACGGCGCTGGTCGCCCCGGTGGAGAAGCTGGCGCAGAACCTGTTCATCTGCGCGTCCTCGGTCGCGCAGCACGCGGCGCTGGCCTGCTTCGAGCCCGAGGCGATCGCCGAATACGAAGCCCGGCGCGCCGAATTCCGCCGCCGCCGCGACTTCATCGTGCCGGCGCTGGACGCGCTCGGCCTGGCGGTGCCGGTCAAACCCGACGGCGCCTTCTACGCCTGGGCCGACTGCTCGCGCTTTTCGCCCAGCAGCTGGGACTTCTGCATGCGCATGATGGAGCGCGCCCACGTCGCGATGACGCCGGGCCGCGACTTCGGCCCGGCCGCCGCCGAACGCTTCCTGCGCCTGTCCTTCGCCAACTCGATGAGCGAGCTGGAAGCCGCGATCGCGCGCCTGGCGCGCGAACTGCGGTGAGGCGCCGCCAGCCCCGCGCCCGCCGAGGCCGTTGCTGCACTGCCGCATAATCTTCGGCTTCCGATGTCTGCCGCCGCACCGTTCCGCCACCGCGTCCGCGTCTACTGGGAAGACACCGACGCCGGCGGCGTCGTCTACTACGCCAACTACCTGAAGTTCTTCGAGCGCGCCCGCACCGAGTGGCTGCGCGCGCTGGGCATCGGGCAGGAAGCCAACCGCGCCGCCACCGGCACCGTCTTCGTCGTCGCCGACGCCACCGTGTCCTACCGCCGCCCGGCGCGGCTGGACGACGAGATCGAGGTCACGGTCGAACTGCGCGAACTCTGCCGCGCCTCGCTCGTCGTCGCCCAGCAGGCCTGGCGCGGCGACGAACTGCTGGCCGAGGGCCAGATCCGCGTCGGCTGCGTCGCCGCCGAGACCTTCCGCCCCGCCCGCATCCCGCTTTCGATCTTCGACGCCATCCGATGAACCAGGACCTTTCGATCGTCTCCCTCGTGCTGCAGGCCAGCGCCGTCGTGCAGGTCGTGATGGCCGGTCTCGCGCTCGTCTCGCTGGCGAGCTGGACCGTCATCTTCGGCAAGATCTTCGGCCTGCGCACCGTGCGCGGCCGCAACGAAGCCTTCGAGCGCGAGTTCTGGTCCGGCCGCAGCCTGACCGAGCTGAACCAGGCGGCGACGAACAAGACCGACGCGGCGCCGATCGAACGCATCTTCGCCAGCGGCATGCGCGAGTTCCTGAAGCTGCGCGAAAAGCGCCTTGACGCCGGTGCGCAGCTCGACGGCGCACGGCGCGCGATGCGTGCGAGCTTCCAGCGCGAACTCGACGCGATCGAGAGCCACCTCAGCTTCCTGGCCTCGGTCGGTTCGGTCTCGCCCTATGTCGGCCTGTTCGGCACCGTCTGGGGGATCATGCATGCCTTCGTCGGCCTGTCCAACCTGCAGCAGGTGACGCTGGCCACCGTCGCGCCGGGCATCGCCGAGGCGCTGGTGGCGACCGCGATCGGGCTCTTCGCCGCGATTCCCGCGGTCATCGCCTACAACCGCTTCGCACGCGACATCGACCGCATCGCGATGCAGCTCGAGACCTTCATCGAGGAGTTCTCGAACATCCTGCAGCGCAACGCCGGAACCCCGGCGACGGGCGTCTGAGATGCCGGCAGTCGCCTCCCGCGGCGGCCGCGGCCGCCGCCGTTCGGTCAACGAGATCAACATGGTCCCGTTCATCGACGTCATGCTGGTGCTGCTGATCATCTTCATGGTCACCGCGCCGCTGATCACCACCGGCGTCGTCGACCTGCCTTCGGTCGGCAAGTCGCAGCAGCGGCCGAGCGCGGTGGTCGAGATCGTCGTCGGCAGCGACGAGACGCTCAAGCTGCGCCTGATCGACGGCAGCAAGGCCGGCGAGCCCGACGCGGTCAAGCTGCCGCAGCTCGTCGCCCGCGTGCGCGACGCGCAAGGCGGCAAGGCCGAGGTGCCGGTGGTCATCAGCGCCGACCGCAACGTCAAGTACGAGAGCGTGGTGCGCGTGATGGACACGCTGCAGCGCGCCGGCGTGCAGCGTGTCGGCCTCTCGGTCAAGCAGGGAGCCTGAAGCCGTGGCGCAGGACGCGCTGCAGCCCCGCCCGCCCGACAGCCTGCTGCCGGCCGGGCTGCTGGCCTTGCTGGTGCACGTGGCGCTGATCATCGCGCTGACGGTCAGCGTCGACTGGCATTCGTCCGAACCCGAGACCATCAGCGCCGAACTCTGGGCCGCGGTGCCGACCGTGGCCGCACCGCCGCCAGCGCCCGAACCGCCGCCGCCCGAACCCGAACCCGAGCCCAAGCCGGAACCGAAGCCGGCGACACCGCCGCCGGCGCCGCCCAAGGCCGCCCCGGACCGCGACGCCGAGATCGCCGTCGAACGTGCCGAGCGCCGCAAGAAGGAAGAGGAGCGCGAGAAGCGCGAACTCGCCGAGAAGCAGGCCGCCGAGCAGAAGAAGGCGCGCGACAAGGCCGAGGCCGACAAGAAGGCCAAGGCCGAAGCCGAGAAGAAGGAAAAGGAAAAAGAGAAGGCCGACGCCGAGCGCCAGGAACGCGAGGCGCAGAAGAAGGCCGACCAGCAGAAGCAGGCGCAGCAGAAAGCCGAGGCCCAGCGCCTGGCCAAGCTGCGCGAGGACCAGCTGAAGCGCATGCAGAACTCGCTCGGCGGCAGCGGCACCGGCGCCGCCACGTCCACCGGCACCGCCGCACGCGACGCCGGGCCGTCGGCGTCCTATGGCGGCAAGCTGCGCGCGCTGATCCGGCAGAACATCGTCTTCGCCGATTCGGTGGCCGGCAACCCGGTGGCCGAAATCGAGGTGCGCGCCGGCCCGACCGGCACCATCATCGCGCGCCGCCTGCTCAAGTCCAGCGGCGTGCCCGCCTGGGACGAAGCGGTGCTGCGTGCGATCGACCGCATCGGCACGCTGCCGCGCGACGTCGACGGCCGGGTGCCGTCGAACATCGTCATCACGTCCCGGCCCAAGGACTGAGTCTGGGCACGGCAGGCTCCAAGGCCTGCTACGCCGCAGTCGGGCCGGAACGCGATTTCACGCGCGCCGGCGGATCAGCTCTCCGCGCCGCCACCCACCCGCAGATCCTCCCGCGTGCGCCAGGCCGTGCGCAGCGCCAGCCGCACCGCCTCGACCTGGGTCGCGAGCGGCAGGCTGGGCGCGCCGCGCTGGCGTGCCGCCTGTTCGGGCAGCAGCGGCAGGTGCATGAAACCGCCGCGCACGCCGGGGCGCGTGGCCAGGCGGTGCATCAGGCCGTAGAAGACGTGGTTGCAAACGAAGGTGCCGGCGCTCTGCGACACCGAGGCCGGCAGGCCCGCGTCCTGCAGCGCCGCGACCATCGCCTTGATCGGCAGCGTCGAGAAGTACGCCGCCGGGCCGCCGGCGACCACCGGCTGGTCGACCGGGCACGCGCCGGCGTTGTCGGCGATGCGCGCGTCGTCGACGTTGATCGCGACCCGCTCCAGCGTGAAATCGGGCCGCCCGCCGGCCTGGCCGAGCTGCAGCACCAGCGCCGGCGCGTGCCGCGCCAGCCCCGCGTCCAGCAGCTCGAGCGCGGCGCCGAAGACGCAGGGCAGGCGCAGCGCCTCGATGCGCAGTCCATCCAGGGGTTCTCCCTGAAGCGCGGCGCAAACCTCCCACGAAGGATTGATGGATTCGCCGCCAAAGGGCTCGAATCCGGTCAGTAGCAAAACCGGTTGCTTCATTTCTATCGAGTTAATGGACCTTTAAGCGCGCCGTCACACAGTGATGCCGTGACGACAAAACCCATCGCCGACGCCGAGCCCGAACGCTGGACGATACGCGCCAGCAGCGAAACCCTGTTGCTGGCCGCCAGCGTGTTCTGGGCGCTCGCGGTCAACCAGCGTTTCTTCGCCAGCGCCGTGGCCGGGCAGAACCTGGGCAGCAGCATCGGTTTCATCGCCGCGCTCGGCGCCGCGCTGGTCGCGCTGCACTTCCTGCTGCTGGCGCCCTTCATGACGCGGCTGACGATCAAGCCGCTGCTGGCGCTGGTGCTGGTCGCGACCGCCTTCGCCGCGCATTACATGGACGAGTTCGGCATCTACCTCGACCCGTCGATGCTGCGCAACGTGATGCGCACCGACGTCGGCGAGGCGCGCGAGCTCTTCACCGCTTCGCTCGTGCCCGACCTGCTGCTGCTGGCCGTGCTGCCGCTGCTCGTGCTCTGGCGCGTGCGCGTCGTGCGCCGGGGCTGGGCGCAGGCGCTGGGCGTGCGCATCGCCGCCATCGGCCTGGCCGCAGCGGTGCTGGTCGGCGTCGTCGTCGCCCAGTACCAGCCGCTGGCCTCGCTGATGCGCAACCAGCACGAGCTGCGTTACCTGGTGACGCCGGCCAACTACCTGTGGTCGCTGGCCAGCGTCGCCGGCCGCGAGGCGCGCGCCGCCGGCCCGAAGCGCACGCTCGGCGCCGACGCCCGGCCCGGCCCGAGCTGGCGCACCGGCGAGCGGCCCAAGGTGGTGGTCTTCGTCGTCGGCGAGACCGCACGCGCCGCCAACTGGGGGCTGGGCGGCTACGCCCGCCAGACCACGCCCGAGCTCGCGGCACTGCAGGTCGTCAACTTCCGCGACGTCACCAGCTGCGGCACGAATACCGAGGTCTCGGTGCCGTGCATGTTCTCGGCCCTGGGCCGGCGCCACTACGACGAGAGCACGATCCGGGGCAGCGAATCGCTGCTGCACGTGCTCGCACGCGCCGGCGTCGGCGTGCGCTGGCGCGACAACCAGGCCGGCTGCAAAGGTGTCTGCGACGGCCTGCCGACAGAGACCGCCGCCGCGGTCGCGCCGAAGGCACTGTGCCCCGACGGCCGCTGCCTCGACGACGCGCTGCTCTCGGGCCTGGACGGCTGGCTCGAGCAGGTGCAGGGCCGGCAGCTGCTGGTGCTGCACCAGCTCGGCAACCACGGCCCGGCGTACTCGCGCCGCTACCCGCCGGCCTTCGAACGCTTCAAGCCGGCCTGCCAGGACGAGGACCTGCGCCACTGCTCGCGCCAAGAGATCGTCAACGCCTACGACAACGCCGTGCTCTATACCGACCACGTGCTGGCGACGCTGGTGCGCACGCTCCAGGCGCACGCCGACCGGGTGGACGCGACGCTGGTCTACGTCAGCGACCACGGCGAGTCGCTGGGCGAGAACAACTTCTACCTGCACGGCCTGCCCTGGCCGATCGCCCCGGCCGAGCAGAAGAAGGTGCCGATGATCGTCTGGTCCACGGCCGACGGCACGCTCGACACCGCCTGCCTGGCGCGCCGCGCCGCGCAGCCGGCCAGCCACGACAACCTGTTCCACCTGATGCTCGGGCTGCTGGACGTGCAGACCTCGCTGTACGAGCCCGCGATGGACCTGGGCGCCGGCTGCCGACGCGAGCTGACCCCGTGACCCGGGCCCACGGGGTCCCGCGCGACCTGGTCGTCACGCTGGTGGCGCTGCTGCCGGTACTCGCCTGGGACATCAGCGGCCTGGACCTGCCGGTCGAACGCCTGCTCGGGACCGCCGCCGGCTTCGGCTGGCGCAGCCACTGGCTCACCAGCATCGTGCTGCACCAGGGCGGGCGCGCGCTCGCCTGGATCGTCTTCGGCCTGCTCGTCGTCAACGTGCTGCGGCCGCTGGCCGGCTGCTCGCTGCCGCGTGCAGAGCGCTTGCGCTGGGTGCTGGTGACGCTGGCGGTGCTGGCCGTCGTGCCCGTGTTCAAGGACATCAGCGCGACCAGCTGCCCCTGGTCGCTGGCCGAGTTCGGCGGCAGCGCCGCCTACGTGCCGCACTGGCAGCTGGGCCTGAGGGACGGCGGCCCGGGCGGCTGTTTCCCGTCGGGCCATGCGACCTCGGCGGCGGCCTACTTCACCGGCTGGTTCGCGCTGCGCACGCGCCACCCGCTGGCGGCGCGGCGCTGGCTGGCGCTGGCGCTGCTGCTGACCCTGCTCTTTGGCGCCGGCCAGGTGCTGCGCGGCGCGCACTACGTCAGCCACGTGCTCTGGGCCGCCTGGTTGTGCTGGGCCGCGGCGGCGCTGACGGCGCCGCGGCCGGCACCCGCCGCCGCCTACGCTGCGCCGTAGCCGCCGCCGCCCGGCGTCTCGACGACGAAGACATCGCCCGGCTGCATCGCCACCGAGCCGATATGGCCCAGCGGCTCGACGCGGCCGTCGGCGCGTTCGACCCGGTTCACGCCCACCGCCCCCGGCGCGCCGCCGGCCAGCCCGAAAGCCGGCACCTGGCGCCCGTTGCTGAGGATGGATGCGGTCATCGCCTCGAGGAAGCGGAGGCGGCGCACACCGCCGTCGCCGCCGCGCCAGCGGCCGGCGCCGCCGGAGCCGGCGCGCAGCCTGTAGCTCTCCAGCAGCACCGGGAAGCGGTGCTCCAGCACTTCGGGGTCGGTCAGGCGCGAGTTCGTCATGTGCGTCTGCACGACCGCGGTGCCGTCGAAGCCGCCGGTCACGCGCCCCGCGGCGTCGAAGACGGCGCCGGCACCCGAGCCGCCGGAAATCGTCTCGTAGTACTGGTGGCGCTCGTTGCCGAAGGTGAAGTTGCTCATCGTGCAAGGCCCCGAGGCCATCACGCCGAGCGCGCCGTAGAGCGCGTTGGTGACACACATCGAGGTCTCGACATTGCCCGCCACCACCGCCGCCGGCGGCCGCGGGTTCAGCATCGAGCCCTCGGGCACGATCACCTTCAGCGGCTTCAGGCAGCCGGCGTTCAGCGGGATGTCGGCGTCGACCAGGGTGCGGAAGACGTAGAGCACCGCCGCCATCGTCACCGCCTTGGGCGCATTGAAGTTGTTCGGCAGCTGCTCGCTGGTGCCGGAGAAATCGATCGTCGCTTCGCGCGCGCCAGTGTCGACGGTGACCTGCACGCGGATCACGGCGCCGTTGTCCAGCGGCAGTTCGAAGGCGCCGTTCTTCAGCGCACCGATGACGCGCCGCACCGACTCCTCGGCGTTGTCCTGCACATGGCCCATGTAGGCCGCGACCGTCTCGCGACCGTACTGGGCGACGATGGCGCGCAGCTCGTGCACGCCCTTCTCGTTGGCGGCGATCTGGGCACGCAGGTCGGCCAGGTTCTGCTCGGGGTTGCGCGCCGGGTGCGGGCCCGACGCCAGCAGCGCGCGCATTTCGGCTTCGCGCAGCCGGCCGTCCTGCACCAGCAGCACGTTGTCCAGCAGCACGCCTTCCTCGGCGATGGTGCTCGAGAACGGCGGCATCGAACCCGGCGTCGAACCGCCGATGTCGGCGTGGTGGCCGCGGCTGGCGACGAAAAACGCCGGCTTCGCATCGGCCGCGTCCAGGTAGACCGGGGTGACGACGGTGACGTCGGGCAGATGGGTGCCGCCGTGGTAGGGGTCGTTGAGCGCGTAGACCTCGCCCGCTTGCATGCCGGGGTTGCGCTCGATGACGCTGCGGATGCTCTCGCTCATCGAGCCCAGGTGCACCGGCATGTGCGGTGCGTTCGCGATCAGCCGGCCCTCGGCGTCGAAGAGCGCGCAGGAGAAGTCGAGCCGCTCCTTGATGTTCACCGAGTAGGCGGTGTTCTGCAGCCGCGAGCCCATCTGCTCGGCGATGCTCATGAACAGGTTGTTGAACACCTCCAGCATCACCGGGTCGGCCTCGGTGCCGGCGGCGTGCACGGCGGCACGCGGCAGCACACGCTCCAGCTCCAGCGGCCCGCCAGGCGCGCCCGGGTCGGCCGCCAGCGTGGCGGGGCGCACACGCGCGCGCCAGCCGGGTTCGACGACGGTGGTGGCGTTGCGTTCGGCCAGGATCGCCGGGCCGTCGACGACGGCGCCGGCGCGAAGCTGCTCGCGCACGTAGAGCCCGGCGTCCTGCCAGCCGCCGCTGTAGACGCGCACGCGCGCCGCGGCCTCGGGCACGAAGGCGGCGGGTTCGATCGGCGCGGCGGCTTCGTCGAAACCTTCGCCGGCGGCGACGGCCTCGACCGAAACCGCTTCGACGACGAGGCAGCGCCCCGGCATCACGAAGGCAAAACGCAGCCGGTAGGCGGCTTCGAAGGCGGCCGCGAGCGCGGCGACGCCGTCGCCTGCTGCCAGCGCCAGTTCGAGCGCGGTGTCGGTGCCGGCGTAACGCAGCAGCAGGCGCGGGCGCAGCTCGATGCCTTCGGGCGCGACGCCCTGCGCCACCAGCTCATCGCTTGCCGCGCCGCCGAGCTGCTGCAGCCGCTCGCGCGCCGCGGCCAGGCCGGTGGCGTCCAGCGGCTGCTCGAGCGAGGCTTCGCGCATCACGATGCGATCGGCCAGCCCCATGCCGTAAGCCGAGAGCACGCCGGCCAGCGGGTGCACGAAGACACGCGTCATGCCCAGCGCGTCGGCGACGCCGCAGGCGTGCTGGCCGCCGGCGCCGCCGAAACACTGCAGCGTGTAGCCGGTGACGTCGTAACCGCGCGCCACCGAGATGCGTTTGATCGCGTTCGCCATGTTCTGCACCGCGATCGCGACGAAACCCTCGGCCAGCGCCTCGGGCGTGGTCTCGCGCCCGGTCGCGGACACGACCTCGGCGGCCAGCGCCTGGAAACGCGCGACGACGCCGTCGCGGTCCAGCGGCTCGTCGGCGCCGGGGCCGAAGACCCGCGGGAACCAGGCCGGCTGCACGCGCCCCAGCAGCACGTTGGCGTCGGTCGTCGCCAGCGGCCCGCCGCGGCGGTAACACGCCGGGCCGGGGTTGGCGCCGGCACTCTCGGGGCCGACACGCAGGCGCGCGCCGTCGAAAGCGAGGATGGAGCCGCCGCCGGCGGCCACGGTGTGGATGCTCATCATCGGCGCGCGCATGCGCACCCCGGCGACCTGGGTCTCGAAGGCGCGCTCGAACTCGCCGGCGTAGTGGCTGACGTCGGTGCTGGTGCCGCCCATGTCGAAGCCGATCACCTTGCCGTGGCCGGCGGCCAGCGCCGTGCGCACCATGCCGACGATGCCGCCGGCGGGCCCGGACAGGATCGCGTCCTTGCCCTGGAACCGCGTCGCTTCGGTCAGCCCGCCCGAGCTCTGCATGAACAGCAGGCGCACGCCCGGCATGTGCGCGCCGACACGCTCGACGTAGCGCCGCAGGATGGGCGACAGATAGGCGTCGACCACCGTCGTGTCGCCGCGCGGCACGAACTTCATCAGCGGGCTGGTGCGGTGCGAGACGCTGACCTGCTCGAAACCGGCGGCGCGTGCCAGGCGCTCGGCCGCCGCCTCGTGCGCCGTGTGGCGCCAGCCGTGCAGGAAGACGATGGCGCAGGCGCGCAGCCCGGCGGCGCGCGCCGCGGCCAGCTCGGCCGCCAGCGCCGCTTCGTCCAGCGGCTGCAGCACCGTGCCGTCGTCCTGCACACGTTCGTCGGCCTCGGCGACACGCGCGTAGAGCAGCTCGGGCAGCACGATGTGGCGCTCGAACAGCCGCGGCCGCGCCTGCCAGGCGATGCGCAGCGCGTCGCGGAACCCCCGCGTCGTCACCAGCAGCGTCGGTTCGCCCCGGCGTTCGAGCAGCGCGTTCGTCGCCACCGTCGTGCCCATCTTCACGCAGTCGACGCGCTCGGGCGTGATCGGCTCGCCGGGTGCCAGCCCGAGCAGGCGGCGCATGCCCTCGACGGCGGCGTCCTCGTAGTGCTCGGGGTTCTCCGACAGCAGCTTGAGCGTGTGCAGCGCACCCGCCGGGTCGCGGCCGACGACGTCGGTGAAGGTGCCGCCACGGTCGATCCAGAACTGCCAGAGCCTCTTCCTCACGCCTTGCTCCTCGACGCCGCCGAATCGCGGCCCCGGCGAGTCTAGAAGCGCCGCGGCCCGATGCCGCTGCGGCGAGACCCTGAACCCGGGTGGGGCAAGACCCGCCATCTGCGCCACTTTCACCGCTTTGTTCGAGCCATGGCAGCCGCCGCCGCTTCCTAGCATCGGAAACTCGGCACCATGGACCGGGGAATTGCCCCTGTCCGTCCGCGCCGTCCTGCCCGCACCCGAGATGACCGACCTCTCCATGCCGCTGCCGCCCCCGGGCCCCGGCGGCGGATAACCCGGCAGCGGCGGCGTCGGCCAGGCGAAGGGCTCGTGGC
>NZ_NRRU01000046.1 GCF_016583785.1 Rubrivivax gelatinosus
GTTCACGCTGTGTGCACCGGCGCACGAACTCGCCGCGCGCGCCGCGCTGGCCGCGGCCGGCGCCGGCCCGGCGCCGGCCGACGGCGGCCTGGCGCTGTTCGCCTCGACCGTGCGTGAACACCTGCTGCGCCTGTGCCACGACTGGCCGTGCCGTCACGCGCCGGGTGCGGCACCCGACCTGCCCGCGCTGGCCGCCGCGGCCCCGCTGTGGGCGCCCGGCGGCGGCGCCGACCGCGGCGCGCTGCTCGCCGGCTGGCTGCGGCAACACCTGGCGGTGCCGGCCGACTGGCTGCGTCGCGGCACCGACGCCGAGCGCATCGCCGCCTGGTGCGAACACAACCCGACACCCGCCGCCCAGGCGCTGCGCACGATGCGCGGCCGCGCCCAGGCGCTGGCGACACCGGCGGCTCCCGGCGTGCTGACGCTGGCGGCGCTGCCCGAGATCGCACGCCGCCTGGGTGCCGAAGCCGGCTACGCGCTGCAGCCGCGACTCGACTCCGGCGTGCCCGACACGGGGCCCTGGTCACGCGCCGCCGACGGCGCTGCGGCGCCGGTCAACGCCTGGGAACGACTTGCGTCACGCCTGGTCGACCTGGTGCGCCTGGCCGCCGACCCCGGCCGGCTGGCGCAAGGCGCGACGGCGCTGGACGCCGGCACCGGCCTGGCCTGGGCCGAAACCGCACGCGGGCTGCTGCTGCACCGGGTGCGGGTCGAAGACGGCCGCATCGCCGACTACCGCGTGCTCGCACCCACCGAATGGAATTTCCACGCCGACGGCGTGCTCGCACGCACGCTGCAGGCGCTGGCGCCCGAAGACGGCGACGATGCCGAACTGCTGGCGGCGGCTTTCGACCCCTGCGTGCCGGTGCGCACGCTGACAGAGGCGCACCATGCATGAAGTGAGCCTGGCCGGCGGCATCCTGCGCATCGTCGAGGACTGCGCGGCGCGCGAACGTTTCGAGCGCGTGACGCTGCTGCGCCTGTCGGCCCCGGCGCTGGCCGGCGTCGAGGTGCGGGCGCTGCGTTTTGCGCTCGAATCGATGGCCCCGGGCACGGCGCTGGAAGGTGCCCGCGTCGAGATCGACGAGCCGCCGGGCCAGGCCTGGTGCCTGGACTGCGGCTGCGGCGTCGAGATCCCGGCCCGCGGCCAGCCCTGCCCGCGCTGCGGCGGCTACAAGCTGCAGGTCACCGGCGGAACCGAACTCAAGGTCATCGATTTGCTCGTGGCCTGAACAACGAAGGAGACGAAGATGTGTGTCGTGTGTGGCTGCTCGGGCGAGCACGCGCAAGAGGCCGGCGCCGTGGTGGCGGCCAATGGCGACCTGGACTTCGGCGCCAACGCCGCGCGTGTCTCGGTGCCGGGTTTGAGTGCCGAACGGGCGATCAAGCTCGAAGCCGACGTGCTAGGCGCCAACGACCGCGTCGCGGCGCAGAACCGCGCGCACTTCGTCGCCCACGGCGTCACGGCGCTGAACCTGGTGTCCAGCCCCGGATCGGGCAAGACGACGCTGCTGTGCGCGACGATAGCGGCGCTGCGCCGGCGCGCGCCCGAGCTCGAAATCGCCGTCATCGAAGGCGACCAGCAGACCTCGAACGACGCCGACCGCATCCGCGCCACCGGCGCGCCGGCGGTGCAGGTCAACACCGGCAAGGGTTGCCATCTGGATGCGCCCATGGTCGCGGCGGCGTTCGAGCAGCTGCCGCTGCACCGCCACCACGGCCACGGACACCACCACGACGACGAGCACCACGGCCACCATCACGATCACGGCCACGCCCACACCGAGCGCCTGCTGTTCATCGAAAACGTCGGCAACCTCGTCTGCCCGGCGCTGTGGGACCTGGGCGAAGCGGCCAAGGTGGCCATCCTCTCGGTCACCGAAGGCGAGGACAAGCCGCTGAAGTACCCAGACATGTTCGCCGCCGCGCGGCTGATGCTGCTGAACAAGACCGACCTGCTGCCGCACCTGGACTTCGACGTCGCGCGCTGCATCGAATACGCGCGCCGCGTGAACCCGGCGATCGAGGTGCTGCAGGTGTCGGCGCGCAGCGGCGACGGGCTGGACGCCTGGCTGGACTGGCTGCTGCACCTGGCGCCGCAGCCGGCGCAGGCGGCCGACGGCGACGCAGCCTTGAAACGCCGCATCGCCGAGCTCGAAGCCCAGGTGCGTGCGCTCGGCGGGCAGCCGGGATGAGCAGCATTCTGGCCACCGGCGCGTTCCTGAAGAACGTCGCCGGGCTGTCGGTCGACGGCCGGTTCACGGCCTCGGCGCTGCACGGCGACCTCGGCACGCCCGAGGCCTGCGTTGCGCTCGAAGCCTCGGTCGCGGCGCTGCTGGAGCGTGTCGACGGCCGCGTCGACGCGGTCGCGCACGACCTGCACCCCGACTTCCACAGCACCCGCGTCGCGCTGGCACTCGCGGCCGAGCTGGGCGTGCCGGCGGTGGCCGTGCAGCACCACGTCGCCCACGTCGCTGCGGTGATGGCCGAACACCGCCTCGACGGCCCGGTGATCGGCCTGGCGCTGGACGGTTTCGGCCTCGGCGACGACGGCGGCGCCTGGGGCGGCGAGATCCTGTGGGTCGACGGCGCGCAGCATCGCCGCGTCGGCCACCTGCCGCCGCTGGGCTTGCCCGGCGCCGACCGCGCGGCGCAGGAACCCTGGCGCATGGCCGCGGCAGCGCTGCACGCCCTCGGCCGCGGCGCCGAGATCGAAGCACGCCTGGCGCCCGCCGTCGGCGCGACCGCGGCGCGCACCGTCTGCAGCCTGCTGCAGCGTGGCCTGAACTGCCCGCAGACGACGAGCGCCGGCCGCTGGTTCGACGCCGCCGCCGGGCTGCTGGGCCTCTCGGTGCGCCAGGGCCACGAAGCCGAGGCCGCGATCGCGCTCGAACAGCTGGCCCGCGGCCAGGCCGACGAAGACCCGGCCGTCGCCGCGACGCTGCATGCCGGTCTCGTCGACCTGCGTCCGGTGGCCGCGCGCCTGGTCGAACTCGGCGAACGTGGCGAGGCCGCACGCGGCGCCGCGCTGTTCCACCGCGCGCTCGCCGACGGCCTGGTCGCCGCCTCGGCGGCGGCCTGCCGCGACGCCGGCATCCGCCGCGTCGTGCTCGGCGGCGGCTGCTTCTTCAACCGCGTGCTGTCGGCACGCATCGAAGCAGGGCTGGCAGCACACGACCTCGAGCCGCTGCGCCCGGCGGCCCTGGCCGACTGCGGCGACGCCGGCCTCGCGCGCGGCCAGTGCCGGGTGGCCGAACGCCGCCTGGCCGAGATGATGGAGACCACCTGATGTGCCTGGCCCTGCCCGCCCTCGTCGTCGAACGCCGCGACGGCGACGAAGCGCTCGTCGACCTCGGCGGCGTGCGCAAGAGCGTGTCGCTGGCGCTGGTGCCCGAAGCCGTGCCGGGCGACTACGTCATCGTGCACGTCGGCTTCGCGATCGGCCGCATCGACCCCGAGGAGGCGGCACGCACGCTGGCGCTGTTTGCCGAGCTGGAGGCCGGCCGATGAAATACGTCGACGAGTTCCGCGACCACGACGCCGCGCAGCGCCTGGCCGAACGCATCGCCGCCGAAGCCGACCCGGCACGCGCCTACGGCTTCATGGAGTTCTGCGGCGGCCACACGCATGCCATCGCGCGCTACGGCGTCGCGTCGCTGCTGCCGGCCAACGTGAGGATGATCCACGGACCCGGCTGCCCCGTCTGCGTGCTGCCGATCGGGCGTGTCGACCAGGCGATCGCACTCGCGCTGGAGCACAGCGCCATCCTCTGCAGCTACGGCGACACGCTGCGTGTGCCGGCCTCGGGCGGGCTCTCGCTGCTGAAAGCCAAGGCACGCGGCGGCGACATCCGCATGGTCTATTCGGCCGCCGACGCGCTGAAGGTCGCGCGCCAGAATCCGGCGCGCGAGGTCGTGTTCTTCGCCATCGGCTTCGAGACGACGACGCCGCCGACCGCGCTCGTGATCCGCCAGGCTGCGGCCGAAGGCCTGGCCAACTTCAGCGTGCTCTGCTGCCACGTGCTGACGCCGGCGGCGATCCGCCACGTGCTCGATTCGCCCGAGGTCGCGGACTGGGGCACGCTGCCGCTGGACGGTTTCATCGGCCCGGCGCACGTCAGCATCGTCATCGGCTCGGCGCCGTACGAACCGTTTGCCGCCGCCTACCGCAAGCCGGTGGTCATCGCCGGCTTCGAGCCGCTGGACGTGATGCAGGCGGTGCTGATGCTGCTGCGCCAGGTCAACGAGGGCCGGGCCGAGGTCGAGAACGAGTTCCTGCGCGCCGTCGGCCGCGGCGGCAACCCGGCGGCGATCGCGGCGATGGCCGAGGTCTTCGAACACCGCGAGAGCTTCGAGTGGCGCGGCCTGGGCACCGTGCCCGACAGTGCGCTGCGCATCCGGCCAGCGTACGCCGCCTTCGACGCCGAGCGGCGTTTCGACCTGCACTACCGGCCGGTGCCCGACCACAAGCAATGCGAGTGCGGCGCGATCCTGCGCGGCCTGAAGACACCGACCGACTGCAAGCTCTTCGGCAGCGTCTGCACGCCCGACAACGCGATGGGTTCGTGCATGGTGTCCTCGGAGGGAGCCTGCGCCGCGCACTACGCCTACGGCAGATTCAGGATCACCCCCGAAGCGCCTGCGGCGCTCCCCCTCAAGGGGGCGACGCCAGCGGCCGGGCAAAGCCCGTCCGCGGCGTCCGCTTGATGCCGCGTCGCGCCGCGTACCCGGCTGCTTTCATCCAACGCCCATGAAGTCTGACTACCAACGCCCGCTCGACTGGCGCCACGGCCGCATCGACCTGAACCACGGCGCCGGCGGGCGCGCGGCGGCGCAACTGGTCGACGAGCTGTTCGCGCGTTGCTTCGACAACGACTGGCTGCGCCAGGGTGACGACGGCGCCGCGCTGCCGGCGCTGCCGCCCGGCCACCGGCTGGTGATGGCGACCGACGGCCACGTGATCTCGCCGCTGGTCTTCCCGGGCGGCAACATCGGCTGCCTGGCGGTGCATGGCACCGTCAACGACGTCGCGATGCTGGGCGCGACGCCGCTGTACCTGGCCGCGAGCTTCATCCTCGAAGAAGGTTTTGCGCTAGCGGAACTGAAGACCATCGTCGAGGCCATGGCCGCGGCGGCGCGCGCCGCCGGCGTCGCCATCGTCACCGGCGACACCAAGGTCGTCGAACGCGGCAAGGGCGACGGCGTCTTCATCACGACCACCGGCGTAGGCGCACTGCCGCCGGGGCGCTCGGTCAGCGGTGCGAACGCGCGGCCGGGCGACCTGGTGCTGCTGTCGGGCACGATAGGCGAACACGGTGTCGCGGTGCTGTCGCAGCGCGAGTCGCTGGCCTTCGAGACCCAGATCGTCTCCGACACCGCGGCGCTGAACGGCTTGGTCGCGGCGATGCTGGCCGCCGTGCCCGACGGCGCCGTGCGGACGCTGCGCGACCCGACACGCGGCGGCCTGGCGACGACGCTCAACGAGATCACGCGCCAGTCGGGTGTCGGCATCGAGCTCGACGAAGCGACGATCCCGCTGCAGCCGCAGGTGGCCGCGGCTTGCGAACTGCTGGGCCTGGACCCGCTCTACGTCGCCAACGAAGGCAAGCTCGTCGCCATCGTCGCGCCCGAAGCCGCCGACGCCGTGCTGGCCGCGATGCGCGCCCACCCGCTGGGCACACAAGCCGTCTGCATCGGCCGCGTCGGCGTCGACGCGCAGCGTTTCGTGCAGATGAAGACGCGGCTGGGCGGGCGGCGCATCGTCGACTGGCTTAGCGGGGAACAGTTGCCGCGCATCTGCTGAAGGGCTTGGCGTGGCGCCCGCGCGTCGATCAGGCGTCGTCCTGGGCTGCACCGCATGATCCCGGCTGATACTGATACGGTCACAGCGATTCAACGTGCGACCGCACATCAACCATGCTGCATCAAGCCCCGTCCGCCCCTCCTGCCATCGAGTTTCGCAGCCGCTGGAGACCCGGTCTGGTCGCCGTCCTGGCCTGCCTGGGGCTCGGCGCTTGCGGCGGTGACTCCGGGGACGACATCGACTTGTCGCAGCCCTCGGCGAGCGCCCTGGTGCGCCTGAGCGCGGAGTCCGCCGGCACCGCCTGTGCCAATGGCGGCGTTCGGGTCGAGGCAGGCCTCGATGCGGATCTGGACGGCACGCTGGACGACACCGAGGTCACGTCCACGCAATACGTCTGCCACGGGACGGACGGTTCCGACGGTTCCGACGGTTCCGACGGTTCCAACGGATCGGACGGCGCCGACGGCACGGACGGCAGCGACGGACTCACGACGCTGGTGCGGCTGCAGACCGAAGCCGCCGGCGCGCACTGTGCCCAGGGCGGCACCCAGGTGCTGGCGGGCGCGGACGGCGACGCCGACGGCTACCTCGACGACGCCGAGGTCACGAGCACGGCCTACGTTTGCGGCGGCGCGCCGGGCAGCACCGGTGCGACCGGTGCGACCGGTGCGACCGGCTCGACGGGGGCCGATGGCGCCAACGGCCACAGCAGCCTGCTCACCTTCGCCAGCGAAGCCGCCGGCAGCCTGTGCGCCTATGGCGGGCAGAAGATCCAGACCGGCGTGGACCTCGACGACGACGGGGTCCTGGATGCGGCAGAGGTCACGTCCACGGCCTACGTTTGCAGCGCCGCCCCGGCCGACACGAACTGGATCGAGCTCACCTCCGGCCCGGTCCAGGCGGCGGCCAACACCGGTTATCTGGCGAACTCGAGCAGCGACATCACCATCACGCTGCCGCCGGCGCCCGAGGTGGGCGACTGGGTGAAGGTCACCGGCGTCGGCAGCGGCGGCTGGACGATCGCCCAGAACGCCGGGCAGCGCATCAGCACGCTCGGCCTGCCCGGAGGCCTGGCCCTGAGCTGGACCGCCACCGGGGTGAGCGGCAACTGGGCCGGCGCGGCGTCATCGTCCGACGGCAGCCGCCGCGTCGCCGTCAGCTCCTTGGGCGCCCTCTACACGACCAACGACGGCGGCGACAGCTGGATCCTGCGGGCCACCGGCCAGCCCTGGACTGCGGTCGCCTCGTCCAGCGACGGCCTGAAGATCGTCGCGGTCGCCAACGGCGGCGCGATCCACCTCTCCGGTGACGGTGGTGTCAGCTGGACCGATGACGGCTCGTCACGCGGCTGGAGTGCGGTCGCCGCTTCGGCCGACGGCAGCCGCCTGGTGGCCGCGGCCTATCTCGGCCAGATCTGGGTGTCCAGCGACGGCGGCGCCAGCTGGACGCCGAGGGCCAGCAACCGGGCCTGGCGTGCGCTGGCGTCTTCGGCCGATGGCCGCATCCTCGTGGCCGGCACCAACGGCGACCAGCTCTACGTCTCGACGGACTACGGCAGCAGCTGGACCGCGCGCGTCAGCGCCCAGTACTGGTGGGGCCTGGCGATGTCGGCCGACGGCCAGCGCATCTACGCCACCGTCGACACCGGCGCCGTCTGGACATCCAAGGACTACGGCGAGAGCTGGGAGGCGCTGACGACCAACCGCGCCTGGCGCCAGGTGGCCTGCTCGGCCAACGGGCGCCACCTCGTCGCCGCCGTGACCGGCGGCCTGCTCTACGGGTCCGACGACAGCGGCGCGACCTGGACGTCCAGTGCGAGCAGCGCCAACTGGACCGCGGTGACGAGCAGTGCGGACGGCCTTTCGCTGACGGCACTCGCCGACAGCGGCGACATCGTGCTCGGGACACGCGGTTCGGCGACAACGCCCGGGACCTCGGGCTCGATCAGCGGCGAACAAGGCGACGCGCTGCAGCTGCAGTACGTCGGCTCCGGTCTGTTCCAGCCGATCGGCTACGTGTCGGCCAGCGGGTCCTTCGATATCGAGTGAACGGCGGCCGTCGGTGAGTACCTGGCGGCGCCGCATCGATCGAAGCAGTCGGCTGCGGAAAACGCGTAAGCCAGCGCAGGCCCTTGGCCGCTAGCATGGCCCCCGGCCGCCACCTCCGGCGGCTCCCCTCCCGATGAACGCCCCCGAATCCGATCTGGCCGCGGCACGTGCGCTGGCGAACGCGAGCCGCGAGCCGCCCTGGGTGCTGGTCGTCGACGACGAACAGCGCTCGCTGGAGGCGATGCGGCGCACGCTGGACGAGGAGTTCCGCGTGCTCACGGCCCCCGACGCCGAAGCCGCACGCGGCATGCTCGAGCGCCACGCGATCCAGGTCGTGCTCTGCGACCAGCGCATGCCGGGTCTGTCGGGCGTCGAGTTCTTCAAGCAGATCCGCGAGACCTGGCCCGACGTCGTGCGCATCCTGGTGTCGGGCTACACCGACAGCCAGGACATCATCGCCGGCGTCAACGAAGCCGGCATCTTCCAGTACGTGCTCAAGCCCTGGACGCCCGAGCACCTGCTGGCGACGGTGCGCAGCGCGGTCGAAGCCAGCAGCCTGCAGCACGGGCTGCAGCGGCTGGAGCTGGACCTGCGCGCCGGCCCGCGTGCGCTGCAGCAGCGGCGCGAGCTCAAGCTGCGCGAGGTGCGCCGCGCCTACGACTTCGAGCGCATCGTGCGCGCCCCCGGCAGCCCGCTGGACGCCGTCTGCGCGCTGGCCGAACGGGTCGCACGCTACGACCTGTCGGCGCTGATCCTGGGCGAATCGGGCACCGGCAAGGAGCTGCTGGCGCGGGCCATCCACTGCGCCTCGCCGCGTGTCGCCGGGCCCTTCGTCGTCGTCAACTGCGGCGCGGTGCCCGACACGCTGCTCGAGACCGAACTCTTCGGCCACAAACGCGGCTCGTTCACCGGCGCGGTCGAGGACCGCATCGGCCTGTTCCAGCAGGCCGACGGCGGCACCATCTTCCTCGACGAGGTCGGCGACACCTCGACCGCCTTCCAGGTCAAGCTGCTGCGTGTGCTGCAGGAAGGGGAGGTGCGGCCGGTGGGTTCGTCGCGCACGCTGCCGGTGGACGTGCGTGTGATCGCCGCGACCCACCGCGACCTCGACGCCGCGATGCGCCAGGGCAGCTTCCGCGAAGACCTGTTCTACCGCATCGCCGGCGTCTGCCTGGAGCTGCCGCCGCTGCGCGAACGCCCGGGCGACATCGTCGCCATCGCCGAACAGCTGCTGGCCGACGTCTCGGCCGAACTCGGCCGCCCGGTCAGCGGCCTGGACGCCGACTGCCGTGCGGTGCTGATGGGTTATCCCTGGCCCGGCAACATCCGCGAGCTGCGCAACGAGCTGGCACGCGCGCTGGCACTCAGCGACGAGATGCAGCTGCCGGCGCGCGCGCTGTCGCGCCGGCTGCTGCAGGGCCAGACCGGTGCCGTGGCCAGCAGCGCCGCACTGCCGGCCAGCGGCAGGCTGCAGCAGCGGCTGGACGCGGTCGAGGCGATGATCCTGCGCGAAACCATGCTGCGCCTGCAGTGGAACAAGACCCAGGCCGCGGCCGAACTCGGCCTGTCGCGCATGGGGCTGCGCGCCAAGCTGCAGCGTTTCGGGCTGGAGTCGCCGACGTGAGCACACGCTCGCCCGAAACCTTCGACGTGCTGTGGCTGCAGAGCGGCGGCTGCGGCGGCTGCAGCATGTCGCTGCTGTGCGCCGACAGCAGCGACTTCCCGGCGCTGCTGGCCGACGCCGGCATCCGGCTGCTGTGGCACCCGTCGCTGTCGCAGGCCAGCGGCACCGAGGTCGTCGCGCTGCTCGAGGACGTGATCGCCGGCCGCGTGAAGGTCGACGCGCTGGTGCTCGAAGGCGCGCTGCTGCGCGGCCCGAACGGCAGCGGGCGTTTTCACCTGCTGGCCGGCACCGGCGTCGCGATGACGGCCTGGGTGCGGCGCCTGGCCGGCGTCGTGCGCCACGTCGTCGCGGTCGGTAGCTGCGCCGCCTGGGGCGGCGTCAGCGCCGCCGGCGCCAACCCGACCGAAGCCTGCGGCCTGCAGTACGAGGACGAAATCGCCGGCGGGCTGCTGGGCGCGGGTTTCCGCGCCGCCGGCGGGCTGCCGGTGGTCAACGTCGCCGGCTGCCCGACGCACCCGGGCTGGGTCATCGAAACGCTGATGGCGCTGGCCGACGGCAGCCTGGCCGCCGAAGACCTGGACGCGCTGCAGCGCCCGCGTTTCTACGCCGACCAGCTGGTGCACCACGGCTGCACACGCAACGAGTACTACGAGTTCAAGGCCAGCGCCGAACAGCCCTCGGACCTGGGCTGCATGATGGAACACCTGGGCTGCAAGGGCACGCAGGCGCACGCCGACTGCAACACCCGGCTGTGGAACGGCGAAGGCTCGTGCACACGCGGCGGCTACGCCTGCATCAGCTGCACCGAACCCGGCTTCCAGACCCCCGGCCACGCCTTCGACACCACGCCCAAACTCGCCGGCATCCCGATCGGGCTGCCGACCGACATGCCCAAGGCCTGGTTCGTCGCGCTGTCCTCGCTCGCCAAGAGCGCGACGCCGCGGCGCGTGAAGCAGAACGCGGTGGCCGACCACCTGGTCGTGCCGCCGGCGATCCGGCGCACGCGCAAATGAAGCCCGGAGCCTGAATGAGCCGGCTGATCGTCGGGCCCTTCAACCGCGTGGAGGGCGATCTCGAAGTGCGGCTGGATGTCGCCGACGGCCGCGTCGCCTCGGCCGAGGTCGTCTCGCCGATGTACCGCGGCTTCGAGCAGATGCTGGTCGGCCGCCCGGCGATGGACGCGCTGGTGGTGGTGCCACGCATCTGCGGCATCTGCTCGGTGTCGCAGTCGGTGGCTGCGGCGCGGGCGCTGGCCGCCGCGGCCGGCGTCACACCGCCGCCCAACGGCGTGCACACGACCAACCTGATGCTGGGCTGCGAAAACGCGGCCGACCACCTGTCGCACTTCTACCTGTTTTTCCTGCCCGACTTCACCCGCCCGGCCTACGCCGGCCGGCCCTGGTTCGCCGAAGCCGAAGCGCGTTTCGCCGCGCTCGCCGGCAGCCAGGCGCGGCGGGCGATCGCCGCGCGCCAGCGCTGGTTCGAGCTGCTGGGCACGCTGGGCGGCAAGTGGCCGCACACGCAGAGCATCCAGCCCGGCGGCAGCTCGCGTGCGATCGAGGCCGCCGAGCGCCTGCGGCTGCTGGCGCGGGTGCGCGAGTTCCGCGCCTTCCTCGAGCACGAGCTCTTCGCTGCGCCGCTGGAGGAAGTGCTGGCGCTGCGCGATGGCGCGGCGCTGGAACGCTGGCGCGACGCCGCCCCGCGGCGCGGCGACTTCCGGCTCTGGCTGGAGATCGCCGCCGACCTGCAGCTGCAAACGCTGGGCCCCGGCCCCGGCCGGCTGCTGGGCTACGGCGGCTTCCTGCAGCCCGACGGCAGCCATGCCTTCCCACCCGGGCTCTGGGAGAACGGCAGCGTCTCGGCGCTGGAGCTGGCGGCGATCAGCGAAGACGCGAGCCACGCCTGGCTGGCCGATTCACCCGACGGTGCGCTGCACCCCAGCCGCGGCCTGACGCTGCCCGACGCCGACAAAGCCGGCGGCTACACCTGGAACAAGGCGCCGCGGCTGGCCGGGCGTGTCGTCGAGACCGGGGCGCTGGCGCGCCAGCTGCTCGCCGGCCAGCCGCTGGTGGCCGACGTGGTGGCGCGCCAGGGCTGCAACGTCGCGACGCGTGTGCTGGCACGGCTGGTCGAGCTGGCCAGCCTGCCGCTGCTGATGGAGCGTGCGCTGGCGGCGATCGTGCCGCGCGAGCCCTTCCACCGGCCGACACGGCTGCCTGACGAGGGCGAAGGCTGCGGCCTGACCGAAGCCGCACGCGGTGCGCTCGGCCACTGGGTGCGGCTGGAGCGCGGCCGCATCGCCAACTGGCAGATCGTCGCGCCGACGAGCTGGAACTTCTCGCCGCGCGACGCCGCCGGCGTGCCCGGTGCACTCGAAGCGGCGCTGGTCGGCACCCCGGTCGCACCCGGCGAGAAGACGCCGGTCGCGGTGCAGCACGTGGTGCGTTCGTTCGACCCGTGCATGGTCTGCACGGTGCACTAGGAAGAAAGACTCAGGCGGCCGCGGCGCTGCCCTGCACCGCCTGCGCATGCCAGTCGCGCAGCTGCTGCAGGCGCACGCCTTCGAGGCTGGGCAGGTCGCCGACGGTGCCGGGGATCGTCGCCGTGCCGGTGTAGCGGCTGCGCACCAGCAGCACCGGCACGCCGGCGGCCACCGCGGCCTCGACGCCCATGCGCGAGTCCTCGACCGCCAGGCAGTCCCGGGGCTCCAGCTGCAGCCGCTCCAGCACCCAGCGGTAGATGTCGGGCGCGGGCTTCTTGTGCGGCACCGCGTCGCCGGCACCGACGACCTCGAACAGCCGGTGGCCGCGGCCGCCCAGCGTCACGTCGATCAGCTGGGTGACGTTGGCCGGCGTCGTCGTCGTCGCGATCGCCTGGCGCAGGCCGCCGGCCTGGGCTTCGTCGAGCAGGCGCAGCACACCGGGGCGCAGGCCGACGGCGCGGCGCGTCAGCAGGTCGACGTAGATCGCGGTCTTGCGCTCGTGCAGCAGCGTCATGCGGCGCAGCGCCTCGGGCGCGGCGGCGGCCTCGGGGTCGACGCGCTGCAGCCAGGCCATCAGCCGCTCCTTGCCGCCGGTGACCTTGAGCAGGTCGCCGTAGAGCTCGCTGTCCCAGCGCCAGCGCAGCCCGGCCTCCTTGAACGCGAGGTTGAACGCGACGCGGTGGCCGTGATCCTCGGTTTCGGCCAGGGTGCCGTCGACGTCCCAGAGCAGCGCCTTCAGTGTCATCTTCGCATCCCTCAGGCCGCGCGGGCTTTCGGCTGCGCGAGCATGCGGGAGGCCTGTCCCGCACAGCCGAAGGCCTCGAAGCGGGCCCGGCAGATGTCACGCGCAGCCGCGGTCGCGGCTTTCAAAAAGGCGCGAGGATCGAATTCTTCGGGCTTTTCCGCCATGACTTTTCGCATGGCGCCGGTCATCGCGAGGCGGATGTCGGTGTCGATGTTGATCTTTCTCACACCGTGGCGGATGCCGCGCACGATCTCCTCGACCGGCACGCCATAGGTCTCGCGGATGCTGCCGCCGTGTTCGCGGATCACCGCCAGCCACTCCTGCGGCACGCTGGAGCTGCCGTGCATCACCAGATGCGTGTTCGGGATGCGGGCGTGGATCGCGGCGATGCGCTCGATCGCCAGGATGTCGCCGGTGGGCTGGCGCGTGAACTTGTAGGCGCCGTGGCTGGTGCCGATGGCGATCGCGAGCGCGTCGACGCCGGTGCGGGCGACGAAGTCGGCGGCCTGCTCCGGGTCGGTCAGCAGCTGCGAGTGGTCGAGCACACCTTCGGCGCCGACACCGTCTTCCTCGCCGGCGGTGCCGGTCTCCAGCGAGCCGAGGCAGCCGAGCTCGCCTTCGACGCTGACGCCGACCGCACGTGCGATCTCGACGACGCGGCGCGTGACCTCGACGTTGTAGTCGTAGCTCGCCGGCGTCTTCTGGTCCTCGCGCAGCGAGCCGTCCATCATCACGCTGGTGAAGCCCGAGCGGATGGCCTGCACGCAGACCGCGGGCGAAGCGCCGTGGTCCTGGTGCAGGCAGATCGGCGTCGCCGGGTACTGCTCGACGGCGGCTTCGACCAGCTTGCGCAGAAAGGGCTCGCCGGCGTATTTGCGCGCGCCGGCGCTGGCCTGCAGGATCACCGGCGCGTCGCAGGCTTGCGCTGCCTGCAGGATCGCCTGGATCTGCTCCATGTTGTTGACGTTGAAGGCGGGCACGCCGTAGTCGTGTTCGGCGGCATGGTCGAGCAGCGGGCGCAGCGCGATGAGGGGCATGGTGACTCCTGCGTCGTAAAGGCAACGGGGGTGCCGGCGCGCAGGTCGCCGGCGGCGGGATCAGTGGATGGACTGCCGGTCCGCGCCACCGGCCAGCGCCTGCGGATCGAGCTCCGCCAGCGTGGCGACGAAGGCGTCGGGGCGGTCGGCGCCGGCGAACTCGCCCGCCGGGTAGCCGTGGCCGACGACCCAGGCGCGCAAGCCCGCGGCGCGTGCGGTGCGCACGTCGGTGACCGAGTCGCCGAGCAGCGCCGCTTCGTCGGCCGGCACGTCGAGCGCGGCCAGCGCGTGGCCGGCCACCGCCGGGTCGGGCTTGCGCACCGCCAGCGAGTCGCCGGCGACGAGCAGGTCGAACAGGTCGGCGATGTCGTGCCGCGCCAGCAGCCGGTGGGCGAAGGCGGCTTCCTTGTTCGTCAGCAGCGCCAGCCGCACGCCGTCGTCGGCCAGGCGCTGCAGCAGCTCGCGCGCACCCGGGAACAGCGTGCTGTGCAGACCGCAGATCTCGCCGTAGACGAGCGAGAAGTGCTGCCAGACGGCCTCGCTGACCGGGCCGCCGAAGGCCTTCTCCAGCAGCGCACGCGCGCCGTCGCCGATCCAGCCGCGCACCGTGGCTTCGTCGACCGGTTCACGGCCCGAGGCGCGCAGCGTGGCGTTGAGCGCCAGCGCGAGTTCAGGGGCGGTGTCGACGAGCGTGCCGTCGAGGTCGATCAGCAGGGCGCGCAGCATGGAGGGCTCCTTCGAGAAGGACGTCAGCCGAGCAGGCCGCGCACGGCCTCGGCCACCCGTTCGGCGGTGATGCCGAAGTGTTGGTACAGCACCGGCGCCGGCGCCGATTCGCCGAAGCTGGCGATGCCGACGACGGCACCGCGGCGGCCGACGTACTTGCGCCAGAAGTCGGGGTGCGCGGCTTCGACCGCCACCGCCGGCAGATCCGGCGGCAGCACGGCGTCGATGTAGGCCGCGTCCTGGCGGTCGAAGACCGAGGTGCTCGGCATCGAGACCACCCGCACCGGCACGCCCTCGGCGGCCAGCGCCGCCTGCGCCTGCAGCGCCAGCTGCAGCTCGCTGCCGGTGCCGATGATCACGGCGCGTGCGCCGGCGGCGTCGGCGAGCACGTAGCCGCCGCAGGCGATCTCGGCCAGGCGGCTGGCGTCCGCCGCCGGCGCCAGGTTCTGGCGCGACAGCGCCAGCGCCGTCGGGCCGTCGTGGCGTTCGATCGCGCTCGCCCAGGCGACCGCGGTCTCGGCGGTGTCGGCCGGGCGCCAGACGTCCAGCCCCGGGATCAGGCGCAGCGACGGCACGTGTTCGACGCTCTGGTGCGTCGGCCCGTCTTCGCCCAGGCCGATCGAGTCGTGGGTGAAGACGTGGATCACGCGCTGCTTCATCAGCGCCGCCATGCGGATCGCGTTGCGGCTGTAGTCGCTGAAAGTCAGGAAGGTGCCGCCGTAGGGGATGAAGCCGCCGTGCAGCGCCATGCCGTTGAGCGCGGCGGCCATGCCGAACTCGCGCACGCCCCAGCTCAGGTGGTTGCCCGGCCGGTCGCGGCCGGCGATGACGCAGCCCTTGAAGTTGGTCAGGTTGGAGCCGGTCAGGTCGGCCGAGCCGCCGAAGATCTCCGGCAGCAGCGGCGCCAGCGCGTCCAGAGCCAGCTGGCTGGCCTTGCGCGTGGCGACGGTGCCGGCCGAAGCGGCGAGTCTGGCGACGGCTTCGGCGGCACGTTCGACGTAACCGGCCGGCAGTTCGCCGGCCATGCGGCGTTCGAACTCGGCGGCCTGCTCCGGGTACGCGGCACGGTAGGCGGCCAGGCGCTGGGTCCAGTCGGCGTGCGCGGCGGCGCCGCGTTCGTGCTGGTCCCAGGCGGCACGCAGCTCGTCGGGGATCTCGAACGGACCCCAGGGCCAGTCGAGTGCCTGGCGCATCGCCGCGACCTCGGCCGTGCCCAGCGGCGCGCCGTGCACATCGTGGCCGCCGGCCTTGTTCGGTGCGCCCTTGCCGATCTTCGTCTTGCAGACGATCAGCGTCGGCTTGCCGTCGGCGGCGTCGCCCTGGGCACGCGCCTGGCTCATCGCGGCGTCGAGCGCGGCGGCGTCGTGGCCGTCGATCGGGCCGATGACGTGCCAGCCGTAGGCGCGGAAGCGCGCGGGCGTGTCGTCGGTGAACCAGCCGTCGACGTGGCCGTCGATCGAGATGCCGTTGTCGTCGTAGAGCGCGACCAGCTTGGACAGGCGCAGCGTGCCGGCGAGCGAGCAGGCTTCGTGGCTGATGCCTTCCATCAGGCAGCCGTCGCCGTGGAAGACCCAGGTGCGGTGGTCGACGAGCGTGTGGCCGGGGCGGTTGAACTCGGCCGCCAGCAGCTTCTCGGCCAGCGCCATGCCGACCGCGTTCGCCAGGCCCTGGCCCAGCGGGCCGGTCGTGGTCTCGACGCCCGGGGTGACGCCGACCTCGGGGTGGCCGGCGGTCTTGCTGTGCAGCTGGCGGAAGTGCTTCAGTTCGTCCAGCGGCAGGTCGTAGCCGCTGAGGTGCAGCAGGCCGTAGATCAGCATCGACGCGTGGCCGTTGCTGAGCACGAACCGGTCGCGGTCGGCCCAGGCGGGAGCGGCCGGGTCGTGGCGCAGATGGCGCGTCCACAGCACCGTGGCCATCTCGGCCATGCCCATCGGCGCGCCGGGGTGGCCGCTCTTGGCGGCCTCGACGGCGTCGACGGCCAGCACGCGCAGCGCGTCGGCCAGGCGGGTGGTGGTGGGTGCTGCCATCACAGAGCCCCCAGCGCGCGCTTGCGCCGTTCCATCATGCGCCAGATGAAGGGCGTGAAGATCAGCTGCATCGCCAGCTCCATCTTGCCGCCCGGCACGACGATGGTGTTGGCGCGCGACATCCACGAGTCGTTGATCATGTTCAGCAGGTAGGGGAAGTCGATGCCCTTCGGGTTCGAGAAGCGGATCACGCACAGGCTCTCGTCGGCGCAGGGGATGTCGCGCGAGATGAAGGGGTTGGAGGTGTCGACCACCGGCACCCGCTGGAAGTTGACGTGCGTGTGCGTGAACTGCGGGACGATGTAGTGCACGTAGTCGGGCATGCGCCGCAGGATGGTGTCGGTCACGGCCTCGGTCGAGTAGCCGCGCACGTTCTTGTCGCGGTAGATCTTCTGGATCCACTCCAGGTTGATGACCGGCACGACGCCGATCAGCAGGTCCGGGTAGCGCGCGATGTCGACCTCGGGCGTCACGACGGCGCCGTGCAGGCCTTCGTAGAACAGCAGGTCGGTGCCGGGCTCGATGTCTTCCCAGTCGGTGAAGGTGCCGGGCTCCTGGCCGTAGGGCGCGGCCTCGACCGGGTCGTGCAGGTACTTGCGCGAGCGGCCGGTGCCGGTCTCGCCGTAGCTGCGGAACAGCTGCTCGAGCTCGCTGAACATGTTGTTCTCGGGCCCGAAGTGGCTGAAGTGCTTGTTGCCGACTTTCTCGGCTTCGGCCAGCTTGGCGCGCATCTCGGTGCGGTCGTAGCGGTGGAAGCTGTCGCCTTCGATGACGGCGGCCTTGACCTTCTCGCGCCGGAAGATGTTGCTGAAGGTGCGCGTCACCGAGGTGGTGCCGGCGCCGGACGAACCGGTGATCGAGATGATGGGGTGGCGTTCGGACATGGCGTTCTCTCTTTTAGTCTCGGAACAGGCTGCGTTCGGCGAACAGCGGATTCACCGGCTCACGTTCGGCGGGCTCGTGGTGGTAGCGCTCGATGCGCTCGACCTCGTTCTTCGAGCCGAACACCAGGCCGATGCGCTGGTGCAGCGAACTCGGCTTGACGCCCAGCACCGGCTGGCGCCCGGTGGACGCGCGGCCGCCGGCCTGCTCCATCACGAACCCGATCGGGTTGGCTTCGTACAGCAGGCGCAGCCGGCCGGGTTTGGCCGGGTCCTTGGTGTCGCGCGGGTACATGAAGACGCCGCCGCGCATCAGGATGCGGTGCGCCTCGGCCACCATGCTGGCGATCCAGCGCATGTTGAAGTCGCGCCCGCGCGGGCCGGTCTTGCCGGCCAGGCATTCGTCGACGTAGCGCTTGACCGGCGGCTCCCAGAAGCGGCTGTTGGAGCTGTTGATCGCGAACTCGTGCGTGTCCGCGGGCACACGCAGGTTCGGGTGCGTCAGCACGAACTCGCCCAGGTTGTGGTTCAGCGTGAAGCCGGCGACGCCGTTGCCGACCGTCAGCACCAGCATCGTTACCGGGCCGTAGATCGCATAGCCGGCAGCCACCTGTTCGGCGCCGGGCTGCAGGAAGTCGTCGACCGTGACCTCGCGGCCGGAGTCGATCAGTTCCTTCGGTGCGCGCAGGATCGAGAACACGCTGCCGACCGAGACGTTGACGTCGATGTTGCTCGAGCCGTCCAGCGGGTCGAAGGTCAGCAGGTACTTGCCGCGCGGATAGTTGGCCGGGATCTGGTGCGGCGCTTCCATCTCTTCCGACGCCATGCCCGCGAGGTGGCCGTTCCACTCGTTCATGCGCATGAAGATCTCGTTGGACAGCACGTCCAGCGGTTTCTGCACCTCGCCCTGCACGTTGACGTCGCCGCCGACGGCCGTGACCTGCGGCGTCAGCGAGTCGCCGAGCGTGCCGAAGGAGACGATGCGGGCGATGGCCTTGCAGGCCAGCGAGATGTCGAGGATCAGCGCGTTGAGGTCGCCGCTGGCGCTCGGGAAGCGGCGACGCTCCTCGATCAGGTAGCGCGTCAGCGTCCAGCGTTGGGACAAGGGCATGGTGGGCTTTCCGACGGGGTTTGAAAGCGGGTGCGTCAGGCCGGGTGGAACAGCCGGCTGGCGCGTATGTCTTCGGGCGCGAGGGTCGTCAGGTCGGCCTCGGTCAAAGCGCGGTCACGTTCGGCGAACAGGCGCGAGGCCTGGCGCAGGCGCATGCGGTCGAGCGCGTTGCGCACGCTGCGTGCGTTGGCGAAGTTGGGCTGGGCCAGGCGCAGCTCCAGGTATTCGGCGAAGGCCTCGCGTGTGCCGGCACCGAAGCGGTAGTTCATGCCGGCGGTCATGCGGTCGGCGATCTGCAGCAGTTCCTCGCCCGAATAGTCGGGGAAGTCGAGGTGGTGCGCGATGCGCGAGCTCATGCCCGGGTTGGACTTGAAGAAGGTGTCCATCCGGTCCTTGTAGCCGGCGAGGATCACGACCAGGTCGTCGCGCTGGTTCTCCATCACCTGCAGCAGGATCTCGATCGCTTCCTGGCCGTAGTCGCGTTCGTTCTCGGGTCGGTAGAGGTAGTAGGCCTCGTCGATGAAGAGCACGCCGCCCATCGCCTTCTTCAGCACTTCCTTGGTCTTGGGCGCGGTGTGGCCGATGTACTGGCCGACGAGGTCGTCGCGTGTCACCGCGACGAGGTGGCCTTTGCGCACGTAGCCCAGGCGGTGAAGGATCTCGGCCATGCGCATCGCCACCGTCGTCTTGCCGGTGCCGGGGTTGCCGGTGAAGCACATGTGCAGGCTGGGCATCTGCGCCGCCAGGCCCAGGTTCAGGCGCAGCTTGTCGATGACCAGCAGCGCGGCGATGTCGCGGATGCGCTGCTTGACCGGCGCCAGGCCGACGAGGTCGTTCTCGAGCTCGTCCATCACCGCCTCGACCTGGCTTTGCGCCAGCACCTCGCCGACGGTGCGCGGCACCGGCTTGGTCTCTTCGGCGGCGCTCGCCGCGGCGACGGCGGCGGCCGTGGTGGAGCCGGGGATGGTGTAGAGCGGCGCGGCCATCAGACGAGCTCCGCCTGGTTCACGCGGCCGAGTTCGGCGCGCATCGCGGCGATCACCGCGGCGTAGTCGGGCTGGCTGAAGATCGCGCTGCCGGCGACGAAGGTGTCGGCGCCGGCGTCGGCGACACGGCGGATGTTGTCGACCTTGATGCCGCCGTCGACTTCGAGCCGGATGTCGCGTCCCGAGGCGTCGATGATGCGGCGCGCCTGCTCGATCTTCTTCAGCGCGCTCTCGATGAAGCTCTGGCCGCCGAAGCCCGGGTTGACGCTCATGATCAGCACCAGGTCGACCTTGTCGATCACCCAGTCCAGCACGTCCAGCGGCGTGGCCGGGTTGAACACCAGCCCGGCCTGGCAGCCTTCGGCCTTGATCAGTTGCAGCGTGCGGTCGACGTGGGTGCTGGCGTCGGGGTGGAAGCTCACCAGGTCGGCGCCGGCCTTGGCGAAGGCGGTGGCCAGCGCGTCGACCGGCTGCACCATCAGGTGCACGTCGATGGGCGCCTCGGTGTGCTTGCGCAGCGCCTGGCAGACCATGGGGCCGAAGGTCAGGTTCGGCACGTAATGGTTGTCCATCACGTCGAAGTGGATCCAGTCGGCGCCGGCGGCGACGACCGCTCGCACCTCCTCGCCGAGGCGGGCGAAGTCGGCTGACAGGATGGACGGTGCGATGCGGTACATGCGGTGTTCCAGGCTTTGCAGATGAATGCCGGCGCCTGTTCGGCGTCTAGGAAGCGGTCCCGTTCGCGCTCACACCCAGGCCTCGCTCGGCGCTCAAACTGGGCCACCCCAGGCGCACCAGACCGAACCTCGGCCAGCGCTTCAAGCTGCCGCCGCAGCCGGGCTCTGCCCGGCTGCTGGCGGCGCCCCCCTGGGGGGGAGCGGCGAAGCCGCTTCGGGGGGGGGGAAGATCAATACCTTTCGGTTTCGGGCTTGTCGGTCGCGTAGCTGTGGATCGTGTAGCGCATCGTGCGGCCGTTGACTTCCTGGCGTGCGATGCCGAAGCCGGGCTCGACCGCCGGGCGGTTGACGATGAAGCTCATCGCGATCGACTCGATGCCACGCGTCGAGTCGAAGGCCATCAGCCGGATGTACAGGTTCGGGAAGGTCTTGCGGCAGGCGTTCAGCTCCATCAGCACGCCGGCGGCGTCCTGAAGGTCGAACATCGGCATGCCGTACATCTCCCAGTAGGTGTTGCGCGGGTGCGGGTCATCGGTGTACTCGATGCTCCAGGCGTAGCCCTTCTTCAGGCCGTACTCGATCTGCAACGTGATCTCTTCGTCCGTCAGATCGGGCAGGTAGCTGAACTGGCCTTGCGTCAGCCGGCCGGTGGGGTTGGTCATCATGGTGTGGGGCTCCTTCGGGCGGGCTTCAGGCGGAGGTCGACGGCGTGACCGCGTAGTCGGACTGGTCGGTGCTCGCGTAGTTGAACGAGACGTCCTTCCAGGTGTCCAGCGCCTGCTTCAGCGGGGTGCAGAACTGGGCCGCCTTCTGCAGGATCTCGGGGCCCTCGTTCTTGATGTCCTTGCCTTCGTTGCGCGCCTTGACGATCGCTTCGAGTGCCACGCGGTTGGCCACCGCGCCGGCCTGCACACCGGCCGGGTGGCCGATGGTGCCGCCGCCGAACTGCAGGATCACGTCGTCGCCGAACAGGTCGATCAGCTGGTGCATCTGGCCGGCGTGGATGCCGCCCGAGGCCACCGGCATGACCTTGCGCAGGTCGGCCCAGTCCTGGTCGAAGAACAGGCCGCGCGGCAGGTCCTGCTTGGTGTAGCTGTCGCGGCAGATGTTGTAGTAGCCCTGCACCGTCAGCGGGTCGCCTTCGAGCTTGCCGACCGCGGTGCCGGTGTGCAGGTGGTCGCAGCCGGCCAGGCGCAGCCACTTGGCGATGACGCGGAAGCTGACGCCGTGGTTCTTCTGGCGCGTGTAGGTGCCGTGGCCGGCGCGGTGCATGTGCACCAGCATGTCGTTCTTGCGCGCCCAGTTGGCGATGCTCTGGATCGCGGTCCAGCCGATCACCAGGTCGACCATGACGACGATGGAACCCAGTTCCTTCGCGAACTCGGCACGTTCGTACATGTCCTCCATCGTCGCGGCGGTGATGTTCAGGTAGCTGCCCTTGACCTCGCCGGTGGCGGCGCTGGCCTTGTTCACGCCGTCCATCACGTAGAGGAAACGGTCACGCCAGTGCATGAAGGGCTGCGAGTTGATGTTCTCGTCGTCCTTCATGAAGTCCAGCCCGCCCTTCAGGCCTTCGTAGATCACGCGGCCGTAGTTGCGGCCCGACAGGCCCAGCTTGGGTTTGGTCGTCGCACCCAGCAGCGGGCGGCCGAACTTGTCCAGGCGCTCGCGTTCGACGATCAAGCCGGTCGGCGGGCCCTTGAAGGTCTTGACGTAGGCGACCGGGATGTGGATGTCCTCCAGCCGCGCAGCCTTCAGCGGCTTGAAGCTGAAGACGTTGCCGATCAGGCTCGCGGTCATGTTCGCGATCGAGCCTTCTTCGAACAGGATCAGGTCGTAGGCGACCCAGGCGAAGAACTCGCCCGGCCGGCCCGGCGCCGGCTCGACCTTGTAGGCCTTGGCGCGGTAGCTGTCGCAGGCGGTCAGGCGGTCGGTCCAGACCACGGTCCAGGTCGCGGTGCTGGACTCGCCGGCCACGGCGGCGGCGGCTTCGATCGGATCCACGCCTTCCTGCGGCGTGATGCGGAACAGGCAGACGACGTCGGTGGCCTTGGGCACGTAGTCGCCGTCCCAGTAGCCCATCTGGCGGTACTTCAGAACGCCGGCGCTGTAGCGCTGCTTCTTGTCGAGGATCTGGTCCCCGGTGGCGCCGGGTTCGTGAGGCTTGTTCATGCGGTGGTCTCCGAGCGGGTGTGCGATGACTCTACGAAGCCAAACGAATAAAGAACAGTTAGACTTTCCACACACTTGGTTAAGTAAAAACTTAAGTGAACATCACCTTCCGCCAACTGAGGGTTTTTGTCGAGGTCGCGCGCCAGGGCAGCGTGCAAGGTGCGGCCGAGGTGCTGCACCTGACGCCGCCGGCGGTGTCGCTGCAGATCAAGGAAGTCGAGACGCAGGTCGGCCACCGCCTGTTCGACCGCGCCAACCGGCGCATGTCCTTGTCGACCGCGGGCGAGTACTTCCTGGTCTACGCGCGCCGGCTGCTGGGCACGCTGAAGGAGGCCGAGGACGCGATGGCACGGTTCGCGCGGCTGGAAAGCGGCCGGCTGACGATCGGCATGGTCAGCAGCGCCAAGTACTTCCTGCCGCAGCTGCTGGCCAAGTTCCACACCGAACATCCGTCGATCGACGTACGCCTGCGCCTGGGCAACCGCGAGGCACTGGTGGCGCTGATGGCGGCCAACGAGGTCGACCTGTGCGTGATGGGCCGCCCGCCGGTGGACTTCGCCAGCCGCGCCGAGCCCTTCGCCAAACACCCGCACGTGCTCGTCACCGCGCCCGAGCACCGCTTCGCACACGCCGAGAGCGTGCCCGCCGCGGCCCTGGCCAACGAGCCCTTCATCGTGCGCGAGCCGGCTTCGGGCACCCGCACCGCGCTGCAGGAGTACCTGGACCTGCACCGCCTCAAACCCACCTTCATCATGGAGATGCCCAGCAACGAGGCGATCAAGCAGGCGGTGATGGCCGGCATGGGCGTGAGCCTGCTGTCGCTGCACACGGTGGGGCTGGAATGGAACAGCGGGCTGATCGCGGTGCCGCCGGTCGAAGGCCTGCCGCTGATGCGGCGCTGGAACATCGTCAACACCGCGGCCAAGCAGCTGTCGCCGGCCGCCGAAGCCTTCCGCTACTTCATACTCGACCGCGGCGAGGCGCACCTGGCGGCAATGTTCAACCGCGACGGCCCCTGAAACCCCGCGCCGCGCCGCCCGCAGATGCCGACGTCTCCACCGCGCCCGCGCCCCGAGCTGCCCGCCGAGACCGCCCGCCCCGAGGGGCTGGACGAGTCGGCCTGGGTCGACGTGATCCACAAGATGGACGAGGTCTACTCGCAGCTGATCGCCGACGAGGTGGCGCTGGAGGAGAAGAACGCGGCGCTGGAGCAGAGCCAGCAGTTCATCTTCGGCCTGCTGGCGTCGATGAGCGACGTGCTCGTGGCCTGCAACCGGGCCGGCGAGATCGAGGAGACGAACCCGGCGCTGTGTGCACTCGTCGGCCGCAGCGACGACGCGCTGCGCGGCACGCCGGTGGCGGCGCTGCTGGCCGACGGCGACGAAACGCGGCGCATGCAGGCGCTGGTCGCCCAGGCACGCCAGGCGCCGGCCAGCGCCGAGCTGCAGCTCGTCGACGTCCAGGGCCAGCGCGTGCCGGTGGACTTCAACTGCTCCGAGCGCCAGGACGCCGCCGGACGCCTGGCCGGCCACGTCTTCGTCGGCCGGCCGATGGGCGAGCTGAAACGCGCCTATCACGAGCTGCGCCAGACGCACGAGGCGCTCAAGCAGACTCAGCAGCAGCTGCTGCACTCGGAGAAGATGGCCTCGCTCGGACGGCTCGTGGCCGGTGTCGCGCACGAGTTGAACAACCCGATCAGCTTCGTGCTCGGCAACATGGCGGCGCTGCGCCGCTACGGTGAACGCCTGCAGCAGTACCTGGATGCCGTGCACGCAGCGCCGCAGCCGCCGGCGCTGCAGGCGGCGCGCGAGCGCCTGCGCATCGACGCGCTGCTGGCCGACCTGCCTTCGCTGGTCGACGGCATGGCCGAAGGCGCGCAGCGCACCGCCGACATCGTCGCCGGCTTGCGGCGCTTCTCGGTCGTCGACCGCGAGGACCACACCCGGCTCGCGCTGGACAGCGTCGTCGAACGCGCGATCCACTGGGTGCGCAAAGGCACGGCACCCGACTTCGACGTCGTCTTCACGCCGCCGCCGGCCGACGCCGTCGTGCTCGGCAGCCCGGGCCAGCTGCTGCAGGTGACGATGAACCTGATCCAGAACGCCGCCGATGCCTGCGCCGGGCTGCCGGGCCGCCAGCTGCGCATCGCCGTCGAGCCGGCCGACGGCGGCCGGGCCTGGGCCATCGTCTTCGCCGACGACGGCCCCGGCATCGCGCCCGAACACCTGTCGCGCATCTTCGACCCCTTCTTCACGACCAAGGCCGTCGGCAAGGGCACCGGGCTCGGGCTGTCGATCAGCTACGGCATCGTCGAGCGCCATGGTGGCCGGCTCGCCGTCAGCAGCACGCCCGGCGCCGGCGCGGTCTTCGTCGTCACGCTGCCGCGGCCGCCCGCGGGCACGGCCTAGCCGGAACCGTCGCGCCGCGCGCGCGGCTGGTCCAGGCGCAGGTCCGACAAGGGCTCGGCGACGCAGGGCAGGATCCAGCCCTCGGCCTTCTCGTCGGCGTCCAGCCCCGGCCAGGCGATGGTGTGGCGCACGCGCCCGTCCAGCAGGCGACAGCGGCACTCGCGGCAGCTGCCGTTGCGGCACGAACTGGGGAGCCGCAGGCCCGCCGCCAGCGCCGCCTGCAGCAGCGTGTGCCCGGCAGGAACGGCGAATGCCCAGCCGGCCGGTTCGATCGTGACGCGGTGTTCACCCTGCATGGGCCGATGCTAGCGGCCGGGTCGAAGGCCGGCGAGTTGCCGGCGGCAGCGAATTCCACGCCGCCAACGCGGCCAACCAACCCCTAAGTTGGCAGGCACACACTTAGCGCAGCAGCATCGGCCATGCGGGATTTCGACGCCTCGACGCTCTGGCGGATCAGCGCCTTCCTACGCCAGCGCGACGGGCGCGGCGAACTGCCGTTCGAGCGCGGCGAAGGCCCGTCGCTGCTGTCGACCACGCTGCTCGCCGACCTGGACCGCCTGCTCGACGACCCGGCTTCCGGTGACCCGCTCGAAGTCGTCGCCGCCTGCCTGCGCCACCGCGAAGCGGCCTTGGTGTGCCTGCAATGCGCGCCCTGGGTCTGGCCGCTGACGATCTTTCCGCAGCAGCAGCTCTACCACGCCCCGCGCGACCTGGTCGACCTGGAACCGGCGCCGGTGCTGACCGGCATGCAGGTGCTGGGGGTCGAACGCCCGGGCGTGCGGCCGCCGGGCCACTGGCGCCAGGAGCCGGCCGACGCCGGGCGCTACCGGCCGCTGGCGCCGCTGCTCTGGCGCCTGGCGATGGAAGGCCCGCGCTCGCGCCTGCTGGCCGAGATCGGCGGCCGCGCCGCCTACCGGCTGGCGCCGGGGCCGCTGGAGCAGCGCCCCGGGGCCAGCGGCGCGCTGCGGCCGGCGATGCAAAAGCTCAAGCAGGACGCCGCAGCGCTGCGCGACATCGCACGCTGGCCCGGCATGAGCCTGGAACGCGCCAGCCGCATGCTCAACGGGCTGTATCTGTGCGGCGGGCTGATGGTGACACGCAGCCACCCGGCGGCCCGGGACGAACCGACGCCGCGGCCGCGGCTGATCTGATTCAGCCGGCGCGCACCGGCGGCGCCTGGGCCAGCAGTTCGTCGATCAGCGCGTCCTTCTCCTGCCATTGCTGCTCGACCCAGGCCGTCAGGCGCCGGCGGTAGCCGCGGTCGAGCATGTGGTCGGCCATTTCGACCAGTTCACGCGGGATCTCGATGACACGCACCCGCACCGACACCGGGCCGAGGCGGCCGCTGAGCAGGTCCCAGAAGGTGGGCGCGCCGTCGCGGTAGACGATGGTGACGTCCAGCAGCGCCTGGAACTGCTCGCCCATCGTCGCCAGCGCCACGCCCAGGCTGCCGATCTTGGGCTTGAGCAGGTGGCGGTAGGGGCTGCCCTGCTCGGCCTGCTTGGCCGGCGTGAAGCGCGTGCCTTCGAAAAAACTGATGACCGAGGTCGGGATGAGCTTGAACTTCTCGCAGGCCTCGCGTGCCGACTTCAGGTCCGACTCGCGCGAGTTGCGGCCCTTGCCGCGCTTCAGGAACGGGAAGTCCAGCGCCCACCAGGCCAGGCCGATCACCGGCACCCAGATCAGCTGCGCCTTCAGGAAGAACTTCAGGAACGGCACGCGGCCGTGGAACACACGCTGCAGCACCAGGATGTCGACCCAGCTCTGGTGGTTGCAGGAGATCAGGTACCAGCCGCGACGGTCCAGGCCGTCGACACCCTGCACGTCCCAGGCGGAGCGCGACGAGGCCGCGATCCAGGCGTTGTTGTTGCCGACCCAGCCGCTGGCCAGGGCATTGAGCAGGTGGTCGCAAGCCCGGCGCACCGGCCCGGACGGGAAGATGCGCTTGAGCAGCGTCGGCGGCATCATCAACGAGAAGACGCCGACGGTGTTCAGGCCGACGGCCAAGGCATTGAATACGCCGCGCAAGATGGACATCGGTGGGAACGCCTGCTGCAAGAGTTTGAAAGACCCCTGATTGTCAGGGCACGGGCCGGGCGCGGCCTGACAGGTCGCAAGCGGCAGCCCGCGGCGCCGGCGTTCAGCCGATGTCCGGGCGGCTCTTCAGCCCCGGCAGCACGCGGCGGAACGCGGGGTGCTCGTGATGCTCCAGCCACTCGAACGCGACCATCTCGACCGAGACGATGTGCGCCCCGGCCCGCGCCAGCCGCGCCATCGCCAGCGCCTTGTCGGCCGCGGCACGCGAGCCGCAGGCGGGCTCGACGACCCAGGCATCGAAACCGGCGCGCATGAGGCCCAGCGTGGTCTGCAGCAGGCAGACGTGGGCCTCGCAGCCGGCGACGACGACCTGGCGCGGGCGCCGCGGCAGGGCCTGCAGAGCGTCGACCAGGCCGTCGCGGCAGGCGTCGAAATGCGACTTCGCCAGCGTCGTCGCGCAGCGGCTGCGCAACTGCTCGTCGTTCGGGCCCAGCCGCGCCGGGTTCTGTTCGGTGCCGATGACCGGCACCTCGAGCGCGAGCGCGATGTCGGCCAGGCGCAGCGCCCAGGCCAGCACCTCGGCGTGGCCGTGGATCGCCGGCATCAGCCGGCCCTGGTAGTCGACCAGCACCAGCGCCGCGGCCTCGCGATCCATCGTCAGCATCGGGTGTCTCCTGTGTTTGCGGGGCGGCACGGCCCCGCGCCCCGGTTGCCGGCGATCATAAGGAGACGGCGCGCAGCTCCGCGCGGCCGAGCCGACGTCGAAAGGCCCCGATGCGCGACCCCGCCCCGAACCCGAGCCCGGCCGAGACGGCCCTGGTCACCGGCGCCTCCGCCGGCATCGGCGAGGCGTTGGCGCGCCGGCTGGCGCACGAGGGTTTTGCGCTCGTGCTCGTCGCGCGCCGCCAGGCGCGGCTGGACGAACTGGCAGCGGCGCTGAAGGCCGAGTACGGCGTGCGCGTCGACGCCGTCGCCTGCGACCTGGCGCAAGCCGGCGCGGCCGCCGAACTGGCGGCGACGCTGGCGCGCAAACGCCGCCGCATCGACCTGCTGGTCAACAACGCCGGCGTGCTGGAACAGAACCCCTTCGTCGAGACCCCGGTTTCGCGCCAGCGCGAGCTGGTGGACCTGAACGTCGGCGCCGTCGTCGAGATGCTCGCCGCCTTCGTGCCGGCGATGCTGGACCGCGGCCACGGCCGGGTGCTGAACGTCGCGTCCATCGCCGCGTTCCAGCCGCTGCCGGGTCTGGCGACCTATGCCGCGACCAAGGCCTTCGTGCTCTCGCTGACCGAGGCGCTGGCCGAGGAGCTGCGCGGCAGCGGCGTCAGCGCGACCGCGCTGTGCCCCGGCATCACGGCGACCTCGATGCTGGAGACCGCCGCGGCGCGCAACCCGCGCCTGTCGCGCCTGCCGCCGGCGCTGGTCGGCGACGCCGACGCGGTCGCCGCCGAGGGCGTGCGCGCCTGCCTGGCCGGCGAGGTGGTCTGCGTGCCGGGCTGGATCAACCGGGCGACGACGCTGGCTGCCGGGGCGACACCGCGAGGCCTGCTGCGCCGCATCGCGGGGCTGGTCGGCCGGGCGACGCTCTGAGCGTCGCAGTGCATTTTGTCGGCCATGCAAAATTTCTGTTGCATTGCACTGAACCGGTGCTATAGTAGTGGGCTCGGTCAGCAAGCAAACGCAAGTTCTTACTGACCACTGGAGTGGTAGTTCAGTTGGTTAGAATACCGGCCTGTCACGCCGGGGGTCGCGGGTTCGAGCCCCGTCCACTCCGCCAACGATTCAAAGGGTCAGTTCGCAAGAACTGACCCTTTTTGTCTTGTGCGCTCGCCGCGCACGGCCGACCCTGCCGAGCGCAGGGCGACCACCGCGCCGCTCGCTTGACCTTGCCACGATGGGAAGGTCGACCCTGCATCCGGTCGACAATGCAGGCACCAGCCCCGCGATGAACACCGCCACCCCCACCCGCGACACCCAGGCGCTCAGCCTGCAGGTCACCGGCATGAGCTGCGCATCCTGCGTCGCGCGTGTCGAACGCACGCTGAAGAAGCTGCCCGGTGTGCACGACGCCAGCGTCAACCTCGCGACCGAACGTGCCGCGGTCACCGCCGATCGTGGCGTCGCGGCCGCGGTGCTCGCCGACGCGGTGCGCCGCGCCGGCTTCGGCGTCGCCGTCACCGACACGACGCTGCAGGTCGCCGGCATGAGCTGCGCGTCGTGCAGCGGCCGCGTCGAACGGGCGCTCGCCAAGCTGCCGGGCGTGCTCTCGGCCAGCGTCAACCTCGCGACCGAGAAGGCGACGGTGCAGGCTTTGTCGACCGTCTCGACGCAGGCGCTGGTCGCCGCGATCGAGAAGGCCGGTTACGGCGCGCGCCCGGACAGCGCCCCCGCACCGGCCGCCGCCGCCTGGCCCGACTGGGCGCCGGTGGCCGCCAGCAGCGTGCTGACGCTGCCGCTGGTGGCGCCGATGCTGGCGGCACTTGCCGGGCGCGACCTGATGCTGCCCGGGCTCTGGCAGCTGGTGCTGGCCAGCCTCGTGCAGTTCGTCTTCGGCGCCCGCTTCTACCGCGCCGGCTGGAAGGCGCTGCGTGCCGGCAGCGGCAACATGGACCTGCTGGTGGCACTCGGCACCTCGGCCGCCTGGGGCCTGTCGAGCTGGCTGCTGCTGCGCCATGGCAGCGCGCATGGCATGCCGCATCTGTATTACGAGGCCTCGGCCGCGGTGATCACGCTGGTGCTGCTGGGCAAGTGGCTGGAGGCGCGCGCCAAACGCCAGACGAGCGCGGCGATCCGCGCGCTGCAGGCGCTGCGCCCGGCGACCGCTCGCGTGCGCCGCGACGGCGTCGACCAGGACGTCCCGGTCGACGCGGTGCGCCTGGGCGACCTGGTCGTCGTGCGCCCGGGCGAACGGGTGCCGGTCGACGGCGAGGTCGTGGCCGGCAACAGCCATCTCGACGAATCGCTGATCACCGGCGAGAGCCTGCCGGTGGCGCGCGGCCCGGGCGAGCGCGCGACCGGCGGCGCGGTCAACGCCGAAGGCCTGCTGCTGGTGAAGACGCTGGCCGTGGGCACCGAGACGACGCTGGCGCGCATCATCCGCCTGGTCGAGTCGGCGCAGGCCGGGAAGGCGCCGATCCAGCGCCTGGTCGACCGCGTCAGCGCGGTCTTCGTGCCGGTGGTGCTGGGCATCGCCGCCCTCACCTTCGCCGGCTGGCTGCTGGCCGGCGCCGGCGTCGAGGCGGCGCTGATCGACGCGGTCGCGGTGCTGGTCATCGCCTGCCCGTGTGCGCTCGGGCTGGCGACGCCGACGGCGATCATGGCCGGCACCGGCGTCGCCGCGCGCCACGGCATCCTGATCCGCGACGCCGAGGCGCTGGAAACGGCGCATGCGCTGCAGATCGTTGCCTTCGACAAGACCGGCACGCTGACCGAAGGCCGGCCGGCGCTGGTGGCCCTCGAACCCGCTCCTGGCGTCGACGCCGCCGAACTGCTGCGTGCCGCGGCCGCGCTGCAGCAGGCGAGCGAACACCCGCTGGCGCGTGCGCTGCTGGCGCGCGCGGCGGCCGATTCGCTTGCGCTGCCACCGGTCGATGGCGCACGCGCGCTGGCCGGCCGCGGTGTCGAGGGGCGCGTCGACGGCGCCGCGCTGGTGCTGGGCAGCACGCGGCTGATGGACGAACTGGGCGTCGCGCCGGGCGCGCTGGCACCGGCCGCCGCCGGCCACCAGGCGGCCGGCCGCAGCGTCTCCTGGCTGGCGCGCCGCCGCGCCGAGGGCGGCGCCGAACTGCTCGGCCTGTTCGCGTTCGGCGACACGATCAAACCCAGCGCCCGCGAAGCCGTCGCCCGGCTGAAGGCCGCGGGCCTGCGCACCGTGATGCTGAGCGGCGACAACCGCGGCAGCGCCGAGGCGGTGGCCGCCGCGCTCGGCATCGACGAGGTGCACGCCGAGGTGCTGCCCGGCGACAAGGCCGCGGTCGTGCAGGCGCTGAAGGCCGGCGGCCGCTGCGTCGCGATGGTCGGCGACGGGCTCAATGACGCGCCGGCGCTGGCCGCGGCCGACGTCGGCATCGCAATGTCCACCGGCACCGACGTCGCGATGGAAACCGCCGGCATCACGCTGATGCGCGGCGACCCGCGGCTGGTGGCCGACGCGATCGAGGTCTCGCGCCGCACCCGCGCCAAGATCCGGCAGGGGCTGTTCTGGGCCTTCGTCTACAACGTGGTCGGCATCCCGCTGGCGGCCTTCGGGCTGCTGAGCCCGGTGGTCGCCGGCGCGGCGATGGCGGCGTCCAGTGTCAGCGTCGTCGCCAACGCGCTGCTGCTGCGCCGCTGGCACCCGAGAGGTCCACGATGAACATCGGCGACGCGGCGCGCGCCTCGGGCGTCAGCGCCAAGATGATCCGCCACTACGAGAGCGTCGGCCTGCTGCCGCCGGCGGCACGCAGCGCCGCGGGCTATCGCCGCTACGACGAACGCGACGTGCACACGCTGCGTTTCGTGCGCCATGCGCGTGACCTCGGCTTCGGCCTCGAGCCGATACGCGAACTGGTCGGCCTGTGGCACGACCGCGAGCGCCCGAGCCGGCAGGTCAAGGCCCTGGCCGAGCAGCATCTGGCCGCGATCGAGACCAAGCTGGCCGAACTGCAGGCGGTCAAGGCGACGCTGGAACGCCTGGTCTGCTGCTGCCACGGCGACGACCGGCCGGAGTGCCCCATCCTCGAGTCGCTGGCCGGCGGCAGCGGCGCCTGAAGCGGCACGGGCACACGGCTTGGCGTCTGACCCGGTGTTAACCTCCGCAGCCGTGAAGCGCCTGAGCGTCTGGATCGTCGTGCTGCTCGCGGCCCTGCTGCCGCTGCGCGGCTTCGCCGCCGTGACGATGCTCGCGACCGAGGTCGTCCACGCGGCCCAGGCCGGACCGGTCACCGTTGCGCACGACGCCTGCTGCAACGAGCACGACGATGCAGGAGCGGCTTCCGCCGATGCCGACAAAGGCTGCGGCATGAAGGCCGGCAGCTGCGCCGCCTTCTGTTCGCTGCTGCCGCTGGCCGGCACGCCGACGACGACCGTCGCCGCGGCCGAAGCTGCCGCCAACGTCTTTCCCCCTCCGGCCACACCAGCCACCGGCTACGTGCCCGGCGGCCTGGAACGCCCACCGCGAACGGCCTGAGCACGGCCCGGGGGGTGTGTCACCCCCTCTCGGCGTGCCGCAGGTTCGCGGCACGCAGCACGGCACCGGCGCGCGCAGCCTCAGCTCGGCACGCGGGCGACGGTGCGGACCCGCACAGGAGTTCACTTGAAACACGCATTCAGCCAGGCGGCGCTGGCCGTCGCCAGCGCCCTGCTCGCGACCACCGCCTGGGCCGACGCCGGCCACGACGGCCACGGCGCGGCACACGGACACGCCGCCAGCCCCGGCGCAGCCCACGGCCACGACGCCGACACCCCGTACGGCCGCCCCGGCAAACCCGGGGCCGCCAGCCGCAGCGTGCGCGTCGTGATGAACGACACGATGCGTTTCGACCCAGCGACGATCGTCGTGCGCCGGGGCGAGACGCTGCGCATCGTCGGCGCCAACGGCGGCCGGCTCGAGCACGAGTTCGTCATCGGCACGCCCGAACTGCTGCGCGAACACGCGGCGGCGATGCGCGCCGACCCGGCGATGGCGCACCAGGACCCGAACACGCTGCGGCTCGCGCCGGGCGCCAGCGGCGAGATCGTCTGGCAGTTCACGCAGCGCGGCACCTTCGAGTTCGCCTGCCTGCTGCCCGGCCATCTGGAGGCCGGCATGGTCGGAAAGGTGATCGTCAAATGAAGCGCCGCCAACTGCTCCTGTCGTGGGCGGCCGCGCTGCCGGCGGCGAGCGCCTTCGCCGCGCCGGCACTGCCGCCGGTCCAGGTCTGGAAGAACCCGAGCTGCGGCTGCTGCGGCGCCTGGGTGAAGCACCTGCAGCAATCGGGCTTCGTGGTCAGCGTCACCGAGGTGGACGACATCGACGCCACGCGCGCGCGTCTGGGCATGCCGGCGGTGTACGGCAGCTGCCACACGGCGCGCGTCGGCGGCTATCTGCTCGAGGGCCACGTGCCGGCGGCCGAGGTCAAGCGGCTGCTGGTGATGAAGCCGGTGGCGATCGGCCTGGCGGTGCCGGGCATGCCGGTCGGCGCGCCCGGCATGGAAGTCGGCGACCAGCACGAGGTCTACGACGTGCTGCTGGTCGAACACAACGGCCGCGCGCGCAGCTTCGCGCGCTATCCGAAGGGCTGAGCCCGGCGCCCTCGTGCGCCGGCGCAGCGTGGCGGGCACGCGACCGTCGCCCGCCACGCCGCCATCGCCTCGACGCGGCATCGGTGGTGTAATCGCCAAAATTCCAACCGCCCCGGCCGCCGCGTGCAGCCGAACCGAAGGTGCGCATGAGCCAGCCGCCTCTGCCCGGCTTCGATGCTGACGGCCTGATCTTCAGGCTGGAACAGCTCGACTCGGCCGCGCTCGACGCACTGGACTTCGGCGTGATCGGTTTCGACGCCGACGGCTTCGTCCGGTGCTACAACCTGCACGAGTCGCGGCACGCCAGCCTGCCGGTCGACAAGGTTGTCGGACACCACCTTTTCACCGACATTGCGCTCTGCATGAACAACTACCTCGTCGCGCAACGTTTCGAGGACGCCGCGGCGGCAGGGCTGGCGCTGGACGCGACGATCGACTACGTGCTCACCTGGCGCATGCGACCGACGCGGGTGCGCCTGCGCCTGCTGTCGCAGCCGGACGCGCGGCTGCGCTACATCGCGCTCCAACGCCCCGGCTGATGCCGATGGAAGGCCCCGGCTCGCACGATCTCTCGCTGCTGGAATTCCTCTATCGCGCGCCGGTCGCGATGCTGCAGACCGACGGCGATGGCCAGGTGCAGCTGATGACGCCGCGCGCCGCCCAGCTGCTGCTGCCGCTGGCGCCGAACTCGGCGCTCGAGAACCTGTTCGACGTGCTCGAGCCGACGCTGCCGACGCTGCGCGCGGAAGTCGCGGCCTTCGACGCCCCGCGCGGCACGGTGCTCGAAGGCCGGCGCGTGACGCTGCGTCTGCCCGGCATGCCGGCACGCGAGCAGGTGCTGGCGCTCGGGCTGCTCAAGCTCGACGACGACCGCCTCGCCGCCTGGCTGGTCGACGTCACCAGCGACGAGCACGAACGCCTGGCGCTGGCCGAACACCTGGCGCTGGCGACCGAGGCCGCCGGCATCGGCACCTTCGAGCTTCGCTACGACGGCAGCGAGCCGCTGCACTTCAACGTCCAGACCTTCCGCCTGTTCGGCCATCCCGACGGCGGCAGCCCGCAGCAGATCGTGCGCGAGGCCGTCGCGTCGGCCGAGATCGCGCGCCTGGCCGCCTGGGTGGCACCGCTGCGCGACGGCCGCGAGGCCGACAGCGTCGAGTTCGAGATCCGGCTGCCCGACGGCCAGCCACGCTGGCTGGCAGCCAAAGGCCGGCTGAGCCAGGGCTGCCCCGCCCCGGGGCGCTCGGTCGTCGGCGTGATCTGGGACATCACCGAGCAGCGGCGCGCGCAGGCCGCGCTCGAGGCGCAGCGGGTGGCCGAACGTGCGAGCCGGGCCAAGAGCGAGTTCCTGTCACGCCTGGGCCACGAGATCCGCACGCCGCTGAACGCGATCGTCGGCTTCGCCCAGATGCTGCAGCGCGGCGCCGTCGTGCCGCTGGCAGCCGAGCACCGCCAGGCCGTCGCCCACATCGCCGACGCCGGGCGGCACCTGGAACGCCTGATCGCCGACCTGACCGATCTGTCGCTGATCGAGACCGGCACCGTGCGCCTGGACAGCGCGGCTGTCGACCTGGGCGCGCTGATCGACGAAGTCCTGCACGAGGCCGACGCACCGGCGGCGGCGCGCCGGGTCACGCTGCGCCGCGCGCTGCCCGAGGGCCGGCTGCAGGTGCTGGCCGACCGCACGCGGCTGCGCCAGGTGCTCGCCAACCTGGTGTCCAACGCGATCAAGTACAACCGGCCCGACGGCGACGTCGTCGTCGAGGTGCGGCGCGACGTCGCGAGTTGGCGCATCGCCGTCGGCGACACCGGGCTGGGCATGTCGCAGGCGCAGCAGAAGTCGCTGTTCGAGCCTTTCAACCGCCTCGGACGCGAGAGCAGCGGCATCCCCGGAACCGGCATCGGCCTGGTGCTCACGCGTGAACTCGTCGAGGCCATGGGCGGCACGCTGGAGGTGCGCAGCGAGCCCGGCCGCGGCAGCGAGTTCGGATTCGCGCTGCCGGCCGCGGCTTCGCAGGCACCGCCGCCGGCGCCGCCGCGTGCGCTGCAGTCGCGCGACGACCTGCGCGGACGTGTGCTCGCGGTGGAAGACAACCCGGTCAACGCGGTGCTGCTGCAGAGTTTCTTCAACTGGCGGCCCGGGGTCGAGCTGTCGATCGCCGGCAGCGCCGCCGAAGCGCTGGAACTGGCGCGTCGCAGCGCCCCCGACCTGCTGCTGCTGGACCTGTTCCTGCCCGACCGGCCGGGCCTCGAACTGCTGCGCGAGATGCGCGAGCGCGACGGGCTGGCGATGCCGTGCATCGTGATCTCGGCCAGCGCGCTGCCCTCGGACATCGAGGCCGCACGCAACGCCGGCGTCGACCTGTACCTGACCAAACCGCTGGACGTGGACCGGCTGCTGCACGCGATCGACACGCTGCTGGGCACGGTCGCCTGATCAGCCGATCGCGTCGATGCGCCGGTGCAGCGCAGCCAGCACCGCCTGCAGCGGTGCACCGGCCGGCGGCTGCGGAAGCACGTCGCCGGTCAGCGTGACCTGCGAGCCGTCGCGGCTGACGCGGGCACGCCAGCGCAGCACGCCCGCTCCCGCGTCCTCGAACTCCCCTTCGTAGCTGAACGCTTCAAGCGTCAATGCATGGGTGTGCGTGCCCTGGAAGCTGGTCATCGTTTTCTCCTCGGCCGCGGGCGGCAAACCGCATGCCGGCGGCACATCGATTGCCTCGGCGCCGAACCCCGACTCGGCGGCCCTGCCCGCCCATGCATCCATGGTCCAGGCACCCCGCCCGCCGCTGCTCACCGGCTTCGTCGTCCTGCTGAGCGGCATCGTGCTGCTGGCTGGAGGCCTGTGGCTGGCCGTGATCGGCGGCTCCTGGTACTACGCCGGCACCGGCGCGCTGCTGCTGGCCACCGGCGTCATGCTGCTGCGGGGGCAGCCGTCGGCGCTGCTGCTGTACGCCACGGTCGTCGCCATCACGCTGCTGTGGTCGCTGTGGGAAGCCGGGCTCGACTGGTGGCCGCTGGCGGCACGCGGCGACGTGATCTTCGTGCTCGGCCTGTGGCTGCTGATGCCCTGGGTGCAGCGCGGGCTGGTGCACGAGGACGACTGGCGGCGCAGCCGGCACCCGCGCGGGCCGGCGCTGCTGCTCGGGTCGGTGCTCGCGGCTTTCGCGCTGGTCGCGGCGGGTTCGTGGATGCACGACCCGCACGAACTGGCCGGAACCACGCCCCCGGCGCTGGGCCGCACCCCGCAGGACCACTCGGTCCCTGACGGCGAGTGGCACGCCTGGGGCGGCACGAACGCCGGGCGGCGCTACTCGCCGCTGGCCCAGCTGACGCCGGAAAACGTCGAGCGGCTGCAGGTCGCCTGGCAGTACCGCACCGGCGACGTTCGCGGCCGGCCGGGCGAGCCGGTGGAGACGACCTACGAGGTGACGCCGCTGAAGATCGGCAACCGCCTGCTGCTGTGCACACCGCACCAGGTCGTGATCGCGCTGGACGCGACGACGGGCTCGGCGCTCTGGCGGCGCGCCATGCCGATACAGGGCCTGGGCACGCTCGCGCTGCAGCATCAGACCTGCCGCGGGCTGTCCTACCGGCCGCCGCCGGCGGGCAGCGCCGCAAGCGACTTCTGCGCCGCCCGGCTCTACATGCCGACGATAGACGGCCGGGTGCACGCGCTCGACCTGGCCAGCGGGCGCCCGTGCGAGAACTTCGGCGCGGGCGGCTCGATCGACCTTTGGGACCGCATGCCGCACCGCCGCCCGGGCGGCTACTACTCGACGTCTCCGGTGGCGGTGGCGGGGGACCGGATCGTCGTCGGCGGCACCGTGCTGGACAACGTCTCGGTGGCCGAACCCTCGGGCGTGATCCGCGCCTTCGACGCCGAAACCGGCGCACTGCTGTGGAACTGGGACCCGGGGCGGCCCGATCAGACCGAACCGCTGCCGCCGGGGCAGCACTACACGCCCAGTTCACCCAACAGCTGGTCGGTGGCCGCCGTCGACGAGGCGCTGGGCCTGATCTATCTGCCGATGGGCAACCAGCCGCCCGACCAGTGGGGCGCCAAACGCGGCGCGGCGTCGGAGCGCTTCGCCTCGTCGGTCGTGGCGCTGGAACTCGCGACCGGGCGCCTGCGCTGGGTGTTCCAGACCGTGCACCACGACCTCTGGGACTACGACGTTCCGGCCCAGCCCAGCCTGCTGGAGCTGAGCGTCGGCGCCAGCACCGTGCCGGCCCTGGTGCAGGCGACGAAGCAGGGCGAGATCTTCGTGCTCGACCGTCGCAGCGGCCAGCCGCTGCTGCCGGTGAGCGAACTGCCGGCACCGCGCACCACGATGCCGGGCGAACGCAGCGCGCCGACGCAGCCCAAGTCGGGGCTGTCCTTCGACCCGCGGCCGCTCACCGAGCACGACATGTGGGGCGCGACGATGTTCGACCAGCTGGCCTGCCGCATCGCGTTCCGTCGCCTGCGTTACGAAGGCAGGTTCACGCCGCCGTCGCTGCAGGGCTCGCTGGTCTACCCGGGCAACTTCGGCGTCTTCAACTGGGGCGGCATCGCCGTCGACCCGGCGCGCCAGACCGCGTTCACGACGCCGGCCTACCTGGCCTTCGTCTCGCAGCTGGTGGCACGGCCGGACGACCGGGCGCTGGTCGTGCAGGGCGAGGAACGGCCGCACGACAGCCTGCCGGCGCTGAACGAGAACTTCGGTGCGCCGTACGCGGTGCGGCTGTCGCCTTTCACCTCGCCGCTGGGCATCCCGTGCCAGGCTCCGCCCTGGGGCTACGTTGCCGGCGTCGACCTGGTCAGCGGGCACCGCATCTGGCAGCACCGCAACGGCACGGTGCGCGACCTGTCGCCCCTGCCGCTGCCGTTTCGCATGGGCGTACCCAGTCTCGGCGGGCCGGTACTGACCGCAGGCGGCCTGGCCTTCCTGTCGGGCACGCTGGACGACTATGTGCGCGGCTACGAAGCTTCCACAGGGCGCGAGATCTGGCGCGCCCGCCTGCCCGCGGGTGGCCAGGCAACGCCGATGACCTACCTGGGGGCCGACGGGCGGCAGTACCTGGTCGTCGTCGCGGGCGGCCACGGTTCGCTGGGCACGCGCGCCGGCGATCACGTCATCGCCTACGCCTTGCCGCGCTGAGCGGCTTCAGGCGGCCATCAGCGCCGCACGCCGGCAGCCGGCACGCGCCGGGGCACCGACTGGGCGCGGTCGCCGGGCAGCAGTTGCTGCGGCAGCTGCGAGAAGGTCCAGCGCGGGCCGTCGCCGGAGACGATCCAGACGAGGTCGAAGCGCGCCTCGGGCCAGTGGCGCGGCACCTCGGCGCGCTGCAGCAGTTCTTCGGCAAGCACGGGCAACGAACGATGGCGCCAGCACACCAGCGCCGGGCCCTTCAGATCACGCAGCGCGGCGGCGATACGCGCCGGGTCATCGTCGTCCGACCAGGACTCGTCGACCTGCAGGCCCAGCGCCTGCGCGAGCGGCGTGACGGTCTCGCGAGGCCGCGGCGACGGATGGGTCTCGGTCGGGTGGGCGGCGAAAACGTGGGACGGCCGCAGGATCGGCGAGCGGGACGGCAACGGCAACGGCACGAACAGGCGCACCAGTGCGCCCGCACGCTGCCAGCCGACGACCGACAACGACTGCGGCGAGGGCGAACCGTCGATCGCCACCCCGTATTCGCCTTCTCGCGGCTTCTCGGCATGGCGGATCAGCATGATGCGGGGCGTTTCGATCATCGGTGGGCTCGGGCTGCAGAATGCGCGGCGACGGGCAAGGCGGATGCCGCGGCAGGAGCGCCGATGACGGACGTGCGGGTGGGACTGATAGGCTGGGGCAAGGCCGCGCGTGGGTTTCATGCGCCGCTGATCCGGGCCACGGCGGGCATGCGGCTGGCGGCGGTGGGCAGCCGCAACCCGGCCGAGGTGGCCGACAGCGTGCGCACCGAATGCGGCGCCGAGGTCGTCGTGCAGACGCCGCAGGCCTTGCTTGCCGGCGGCGCGGTCGATCTGGTCGTCGTCGCGACCCCGAACGACAGCCACCACGAATGGGCCGCGGCGGCGCTACGGGCGGGGTGCCACGTCGTCGTCGACAAGCCGTTCGCGCTCGATCTTGCGCAGGCCCGGGAGCTGGTTGCGCTCGCGGGCCAGATGGAACGCCAGCTGTGTGTGTTCCACAACCGGCGCTGGGACGGTGACTTCCTGACGCTGCGCCGGCTGCTCGCGTCCGGCGAGCTGGGGCGTGTGACCGAGTTCGTCTCCCACTTCGACCGCTTCCGCCCGCAGCGCCGCGAGCGCTGGCGAGAGCGTGCCGGGCCGGGTGCCGGCATCTGGATGGACCTGGGCCCGCATCTGCTGGACCAGGCGCTGCAGCTGTTCGGGCCGCCGGCCGGCATCACGCTGGACCTCGCCGTGCAGCGCGCCGGGCCCGGCGCGGACGACTGGTTCGACTGCCGCTTGCGCTGGGACGATGGCCCGCATGGGGGACTGCGCGCCCGGCTGCACGCGGGGATGCTGGCAGCCTGTGCCCGGCCACGTTTCGTGCTGCTGGGCGACCAGGCTGCTTTCAGGGTCGACGGGCTGGACCCGCAGGAAGAGGCGTTGAGCGCCGGCCGCGACCCGACGGCCGCCGACTGGGGCCGCGACGCACGCTGCGGCCGGCTCTGGCATGGCGACGGACGAGCCGATCCAGTGCTGCTGGAGCCCGGCGCCTACCCCCGCTTCTATGCGGCGCTGCGCGAGGCCCTGCACGATGGGCAGGTGTTGCCCCGGTGACGAACGATGAAGCGCTGCAGGTGCAGGCCTTGCTCGACGCCGGGCGCCGCAGCGCCGCCGAACATCGCGAGATCGCCCTCGGCTGAGGCGCACGAGGGAACACAGAGCGTGGCGTAGCATGCCGCGCGACGAGGAGCTTGATGGACCCCGACCGTAATCAGCTGCTGATCATCGATGCGCAGAATGACTTCTGCGACCTGCCGCCCGGCTGGTGCACGCTCGACCCGGCAACCGGTGAGCGCTTGCTGCCGGCGCTGCCGGTGGCGGGCGCTCATGCCGACATGCTGCGGCTCGCGGCGTTCATCGATGCGCGGGCAACCGACATCGACGCGATCACGCTGACGCTGGATTCGCACCACCGCATCGACATCGCCCACCCGCCGTTCTGGCAGGACGCGACCGGCGGCGCCGTCGCGCCCTTCACGCCGATAGCCGCGGCCCAGGTGCGCGACGGCAGCTTCCTTCCCCGCGATCCGTCGGCGCTGGCGCGTGTGCTCGCGTATCTGGACGCGTTGGAGGCGCGGGGCCGTTATGGGCTGATGGTCTGGCCGGAACACTGCCGCATCGGCAGTTGGGGCCACCTGGTACACGCCGCCGTCAGGGCGGCCTGCGACCGCTGGGAGGCCCGCCGGCTGCGGCCGGTGCAATACCTGTTCAAGGGCGACAACCCCTGGACCGAACATTACAGCGCGCTCGAAGCCGAGGTACCCGACCAGCAGGACCCTGCGACTTTGCTCAACCGGGACTTGCTGGCGCGCCTGGATCGCTCGCAGCGCATCTGGGTCGCCGGCGAAGCCAGCAGCCACTGCGTGAAGGCGACGGTCGAGCACCTCCTCGAACATCTGCCCAGCGGCCGACCCGGCCGCATCGAAATGCTGAGCGATTGCATGAGCCCGGTGGCGGGTTTCGAGCCGCAGCATCAAGCATTTCTGGCCGCCATGGCCGAACGCGGCGTGCGCCAGCGGCGCAGCACGGATACCTGAAGGAAGCCGAGTGCAACCCGTCATCAGCAGCCTGCTGGACACCGATCTCTACAAGTTCTCGATGTGGCAGGCGATGCTGCACCGCCATCCGGCGACGCAGGCGCAGTACCGCTTCGTCTGCCGCAATACCAGCGCCTTCGCGTTGGCCGAGCTGGCCCCGGCGGTGCAGGCCGAAATCGATCAGCTGTGCGAGCTTTCGTTCCAAGCCGACGAGCTCGAGTATCTTGGCGGCCTTCGCTACATCAAGTCGGACTTCGTCGATTTCTTGCGCATCTTCCGGTTCCAGCGCGGTTTCGTGCGTGTCTCGACAGAGGGGCCTGAACTCCGGATCGTCGTCGAAGGCCCGCAGGTCCACGTGATGGCCTTCGAGATCTTCGTGCTCGCGATCGTCAACGAGCTGTACTTCCGACGCGTGTCCACAGCCGATACGCTGGACGAAGGACGGCGGCGGCTGAAGGCGAAAGTCGGCCGGCTACGGGCTTTCGCCGCCGAGCCGGCTTGCCGGCATCCGTTCCGATTCTTCGATTTCGGCCTGCGCCGGCGGTTCTCCGGCGCCTGGCAGCGCGAAGTGTTGACGACACTGCACCGGGAGTTGCCGGAGATGTTCACCGGCACGTCCAACGTGTTGCTGGCACGTGACCTGGATATCGTCCCGATCGGGACGATGGCGCACGAGTACCTGCAAACCTTCCAAGGCCTGGGTGTGCGGTTGCGCGACCATCAGAAGGCCGCGCTCGAGGCCTGGGTCCAGGAATATCGAGGTGACCTCGGCACGGCGCTCACCGACGTCGTCGGCATGGACGCGTTTCTCGCCGATTTCGACCTTTATTTCGCCAAGCTGTTCGACGGCATCCGCCACGACTCCGGTGACCCGGTGGAATGGGGCGAGAAGGCGCTGGCGCATTACGCCAAGCTGCGCATCGACCCGGCGACGAAACGCCTGGTGTTCTCAGATGCGCTGGACATCGAGCGCTGCATCGTGCTGTACCGACACTTCGCCGACCGCACCCAGTGCGGCTTCGGCATCGGCACGCACCTGACCAACGACTGCGGCCTGCCGACCCTGAACATCGTGATGAAGCTGACGCGGGTGAACGGTCAACCGGTGGCGAAGATATCCGACGCACCCGGCAAGACGATGTGCGACGACCCCGGATTTCTCGCCTATCTGCGGCAGGTATTTGGCGTGCCTGGCTGATTCGGCTTGGTGCGGTCGCCTTTAGGCGTATTCGTCGGCGCAAAGAAAAAGGCCCGGTTCGTTATGAACCGGGCCTTCGAATAAATAGCCTGACGATGTCCTACTTTCACACGGGAACCCGCACTATCATCGGCGCAAAGGCGTTTCACTTTCCTGTTCGGGATGGGAAGGAGTGGGACCACCTCGCTATG
>NZ_NRRU01000047.1 GCF_016583785.1 Rubrivivax gelatinosus
CACGCGCCAGGCCGCGCGCGGCCTGGCGCGTGCAGCGCACGCTGGGCGCGGTGCTCGCGCTGGCCGCGCTGGGCGTGGGCTGGACGGCCTGGGACCGGTGGTCGATGCAGCCGCGTTTCGAGCAGCACTACGCCACGCAGCGCGGCCAGCAGCTCGCCGTGACGCTGCCCGACGCCGCCGCCGACGGCAGCCGCGTGCGCCTGGACACCGCGACGCGGCTGGACGTGCGCCTGTACCGCGACCGGCGCGAACTGCGGCTGCACGAGGGCCGCGCGTCCTTCGCCGTGCACGCCGACGCCCAGCGCCCGTTCCATGTGATCGCCGGCACGCTGGACGTGGTCGTCACCGGCACACGCTTCTCGGTGCGCCACACGCGCGAGGGCCTGGACGCCGGGCGCACCGTGGTCGAGGTCGAAGAAGGCCGGGTGCGTGTCGCGCCGCAGGCCGCTGACGGCGCCGGGCAGACCGCCACCGTGGAACTGCACGCCGGCCAGATGTTGAGCTCGTTGGCCGACGGCGCCCCGGGCCCGGTGCACCCGCTGCGCAGCGCGGGTGCGGCCGCCTGGCGCGAAGGCCGCATCGCCTTCGAAGGCGTGCCGCTGGCCCAGGCGCTGGCGGAGTTCGAGCGCTACGGCCGCACCGGCGTCGTCGTGCGCGACCCGGCGGTCGGCGCGCTGCCGGTCGGTGGCAGCTGGCGTGTCGGCGACGCGCAGCACTTCGCCGCGACGCTGCCCGAACTGCTGCCGGTGCGGCTGCAGCTGCGCGACGGCGTGCTCGAGATCGTCGCGCGGCCGCCGCCGGCGGGTCACGCGAAATAACGCGAAAAATTCTCATTCGCGACGTGAGGGTTGGGTGCTGCCGTGCGTCTGCATCGGCAGGAGCGGGGCGGCCACCGGGTGTCCCGCGATCGAGAACCGACCGAGGACTGTTGCGATGCGCCGAGCGCGATTCACCCCTGCCCCCCTGGCCCTGGCGGCTGCTGCCGTCGTCCTGAACCTGGCGACCACCCTGCCCGTGCAGGCCCAGGCCAGCACCACCGCGGCCGCGCCGCTGACGCTGGATCTGCCGGCGCAGCCGCTGGGCCAGGCCCTCAACGAACTGGCCCGCCGCGCCGACCTGCAGCTGAGCTTCGCGGCCGAAGCCGTCGCCGGCAAGACCGCGCCGGCCGTCTCCGGCCGCCTGACGCCCGCGCAGGCGCTGGACCGGCTGCTCGCCGGCAGCGGCCTGGCCGCCACCGTCGACGGCCAGCGCGTCGTCGTCAAGCCGGCCGACGCGTCGCGCGAGCAGGCGCTGCCGGCGGTCAAGGCCAGCGCCGGTGCGCTCCCTGGCGATCTGCCGGCGGCGCACGCCGGCGGCCAGGTGGCGCGCGGCGCACGCGTCGGTGCACTCGGCAACCTGTCGGTGATGGACACGCCGTTCAGCACCGTCGCCTACACCGCCGAGCTGATCGCGCAGCAGCAGGCGCGCACCGTGGCCGAGGTGCTGGTCAACGACCCGGCGACACGCTTCACGACCTCGGCCGGCCACGCCTACGAAAACTTCCGCGTGCGCGGCTTCGACGTCAACGCCGGCGACCTGGCGATCGAAGGCCTGTACGGCCTGGCACCGGTCGGCCACTCGCCGGTGGAGTATCTGGAGCGTGTCGAGCTGCTGAAGGGCCCGAGCGCGCTGTTCAGCGGCATGCCGCCGGGCGGCGGCGTCGGCGGCGTCGTCAACCTGGTGCCCAAGCGCGCCGGCGACGATCCGCTGACCCGCGTCACCTTCGGCCTGCAGTCGGAGTCGCAGGCCGAGCTCGCGCTCGACCTGGGCCGGCGTTTCGGCGACCAGAAGCAGTGGGGGCTGCGCGTCAACACCGCCTACGCCGACGGCGACACGACGCTGGACGAGCAGAGCAAGAAGCGCGAGTTCCTGTCGGCCGCGCTGGACTACCGCGGCGAGGCGCTGACCGCCACGCTGGACGCCTACACCAGCACCGAGAAGTTCGACGGCGGCACGCCGGCGATGTACTGGTTCGCCACGACCGACATCCCGGGCGCGCCGGACCCGAGCACCAACCAGTTCCGCAACGGCTGGGGCGAGCTCGAGAGCAAGGCCGTCATCGCCCGCGCCGAGTACGCGATCAACACCCAGCTCGACGCCTTCGCCGGCATCGGCAAGCGCGACCACGACTACGCCGGCTTCATCAACGGCACGCACGCGCGCCAGATCGACGCCGACGGCAACTACACCGGCCGCATGGTCGGCCAGCGCGGTTACAGCGACGCGAGCTCGGCCGAGGCCGGGCTGCGCGGGCGCTTCGCCACGGCCGGCGTCAAACACGAACTGGTGCTGCACGCCACGCGGCTGAAGCAGGAGGAAGGCTCGGCGGTCAACATGGGCAGCTTCAGCTCCAACATCTACGACCCGGTGACGCCGACGATGGTGGCCGTGCCGGGCACGGCGCCCAAGACCGGCGAGACCACGCTGAAGAGCCTGGCGCTGGTCGACACCCTGTCCTTCCTGGACGACCGCCTGCGCTTGACGCTGGGCGCGCGCCACCAGGGCGTGGAGACGAAGAGCTTCAGCACCGCCGGCGCGGTGACGGCGCACTACGACGAGAGCGCGCTGACGCCGGCCGTCGCGGTCGTCGCCAAGCCCTGGGGCAAGGACGTCTCGCTGTACGCCAACTACGTGCAGGGGCTGAGCAAGGGCGACACCGTCAGCGCGGCCCTCAACAACGGCGTCGAGAAGACTTTCGCGCCGTACAAGACCGAGCAGAAGGAGCTCGGCGTGAAGTGGACGACGGGCAGCTTCACCAACACCGTGAGCCTGTTCGAGATCGGCAAGCCGGTGCTGGTGACCACCGGCGACTCCGACAACCCGACCTACAGCGACGACGGCGAGAAACGCGTGCGCGGCGTCGAGTGGAGCAGCTTCGGCGAACTGGTGCGGGGCGTGCGCGTGCTCGGCGGCATCAGCTACAACCAGGGCAAGCTCACCAAGACCGCTTACGGCCAGGACGACGGCAACGACGCCGTCGGCGCGCCGCGCTGGCAGGGCAACCTGGGCGCCGAATGGGACACGCCCTGGCTGCAGGGCCTGACGCTGAGCACCCGCCTCAGCGCGACCGGCAAGCAGTACCTGGATGCGGCCAACACCCAGCAGATCCCCGGCTGGAGCCAGATCGACGTCGGCGCGCGCTACGCCACCGAGCTGATGGGGCGGCAGACGCAGTGGCGCCTGGGCGTCAACAACCTGTTCGACCGCCACTACTACGCGGGCAGCTTCAGCGACAGCACGCCGATCGCCACGCTGGGCCCCAAGCGCAGTGTCGCGGCCTCGGTGACGGTGGACTTCTGAGCGCCGTGCGCGCGACGACGTTGAGGCGCGCGCTCGCCGGCCTGGCACTGGCCCTGGCCGCCGGCGCCGCGCCGGCGGCCGACGCGCCGGTGCAACTGCCCGGCGCGCGCCAGTTCGACATCACGTCACAGGCGACCGGGCAGCGCTACCGCATCTTCGTCTCGGAGCCCGACGCGCCGCCGCCGGCGGCGGGCTACCCGATGCTGGTCGTGCTCGACGGCAACGCCGCCTTCCCGGTGGCGGCCTTCCTGGCGCGTTCGGTGGCCTCGCGGCGTGAGCGCACCGGCCACCCGCCGGTGCTGGTCGTCGGCGTCGGCTATCCGGGCGAGGCCGACTTCGACGTGTCGGCGCGGCGGCGCGATTACACCGTCGGCGTCAGCGCGCCGGGCGAAGAAGGCCAGGAGGGCGGCGCCGAGCGTTTCCTGGACTTCGTCGAACGCGAGCTCAGACCCCGTCTGGCTGCGCGCTACCGGCTCGACGCCAGCCGCCAGGCGCTGTTCGGCCACTCCTTCGGCGGCCTGCTGGTGCTGCATGCGGCGCTCACGCGGCCGGCGAGCTTCTCGACCTATGTCGCGTCCAGCCCGTCGATCTGGTGGAACGGCCGGCGTGTGCTCGACGGCCTGGACCGTGCACTGGCGCTGCCGCCGGCGGCGGTGCCGCGGCTGCAGATCAGCGTCGGCGCGCTGGAGGACGAGCCACCGCCCGGGCGGCTGCCGCCGCAGACGCTGGCGATGCTCGCGCAGCGGCCGATGGTCAGCGAGGCGCGTGCACTCGCCGCGCGGCTGCAGGCCCAGCCGGCCTGGCACGAACGCGTCGCCTTCCACGAGTTCGCAGGCGAGAACCACGGCTGGGTCTGGCTGCCGGCGCTGTCGCGCGGGATGCAGTTCTTCCTCGATCAACCCGAAGCGCCGGCGGCCGCCGGGCGCGACAAGGACCCCTCATGAGCTTCACGCTCCTCGGCCTTCTCTCGACGCTGGCCGGCAGCGCCTGCCTGTACCTGGCCTCGCCGCACCAGCGCTGGCGCGCGCGCGCCTGGCCGGCACGGCCGGCACGCGCCGCCGCCGGGCTGCTGTGGGCCACGGCCGTCGCGCTGTTCGGCCAGGGCCTGCAGCCGCTGGCCGCAGCTTTCTGCTTCGCCACCGCGCTGATGCTGACGCTGGCGCTGCTGCCTTATGCGGGCGCGCTGCTCACGGTGCTCAGGGGAGCCGACGATGGCGCGCGCTGAAGCGATCCGCCGCGACTGGCTGGCCAAGACGCTGGCCGGCAGCCTGCTCGGGCTGACGCTGGGCCTGGGCTGCAGCGCCGTCTTCAGCGTGCTGGCGACCGGCCTGCCGCTGGCCGTGCGCGCCCAGCTCGCGATGTGGATGGTGGCGCCGATCTGGCTCGGCACGCTGTCGGGCTGCTTCTTCTTCGCCGACGGCTGGCGGGCGTGGCGGGGCCTCGGCCTGGCCAACCTCGTCGTCTTCGGCGCCTGGGCGCTGCTGCGCTCATTTGTTTCCTGAGTGCTGCCATGCGTGCCGACGTCCTGCGCATCTACAAGTCGGTCCACACCTGGACCGGCATCGTCTCCGGCATGGCGCTGTTCATCGCCTTCTACGCCGGCGCCCTCACCGTCTTCAAGGAGCCGCTGGAACGCTGGGCCAGCCCGCCGGCCCAGCAGGCCGCACTGCCGCTGGAGCAGGCCCAGGCGCTGATCGTGCGCACGCTGCAGGCCGAGCCCGCTGCGGCACGCGACTTCACGCTGCACCTGCACGACGCCGAGAACGTGCCCGGCCGGCTGAGCTGGCAGGTCCGTGACCCCGAGGCCGACGACCACGACGCCCGCCATGTGCGCCACTTCGTCGCCACGCTGGACGCCGAGGGCCGCGCCCGCGCCCAGCCGGCGGCGCCGACACAGCTCGGCGACTTCATCGACGTGCTGCACCGCGTCGTCGGCCTGCCGGTGGACAACGACCCCAACCGCTGGGTGATGGGCGTGATCTCGGCGCTGTACGCGCTGGCGCTGGTGTCCGGCGTCATCGTGCTGCTGCCCTCGCTGGTGAAGGACTTCTTCGCGCTGCGCGTGGGGCCCAACCTCAAGCGCATGTGGCTGGACGCGCACAACGTCGTGGGCCTCGTCAGCCTGCCTTTCCACGTCGTGATGGCGCTGACCGCGGTGGTCTTCGCCTTCCACGACGGCATCTACGGGCTGCAGGACCGGCTGCTGCATGAAGGCCGGCTCGCCAGCGCCTTCCAGCGCCCGGCCGCGACTGCCGGCGCGGCGCCGCGCGACCCGGCGGCGATGCGCCCGCCGGCCGAGCTGCTGGCCGCGGTGCGCGCCATCGCGCCCAGCTTCGAGCCGACCGCGATGCAGTACGTGCAGGCCACCGGCCCACGCGCCGCGGTGCGCGTCTGGGGCCAGGACGAGCATGCGGTGGCGCCGCGCGCGCGTGGCGGCTTCGTCGTCGTCGACCCGTACAGCGCACGCGTCGTCAACCACGACTCGCTGCCCGGCCAGCAGTCGACGCCCAACGTCGTCATCAGCAGCTTCTTCGCGCTGCACATGGCCTCGTTCGCTGGCGACCCGGTGAAGTGGATGTACTTCGTGCTCGGGCTGGCGGGCGCCTGGCTGTTCTACAGCGGCAACCTGCTGTGGATCGAGAGCCGGCGCAAACGCGGCGCCGAGCCGCCGCGGCGCACGCGCTGGATGGCCGCCGGCACCATCGGCGTGTGCCTGGGCAGCGTCTGCGGGATATCGGCGACCGTCGCCGCGGCCAAGTGGCTGCCCGCGCTGGTCGACGACGTCGGCGCCGGCCACCGCTGGCTGTATTACGCGGTGTTCTTCGCCGCGATCGGCTGGGCCTTCTGGCGCGGCAGCGCGCGCGCCTCGGTGCAGCTGCTGTGGGCTGCGGCGGCGCTGACCGCGGCGATACCGGCCAGTTCGCTGCTGGGCGTGCTGGCGCCGGATGCTGGCCCGTGGGCGTCGGCGTCGGGCGCGGCACTGGCCGTGGACCTGACGGCCGCGGTCGCCGCGGCGCTGCTGGCGTGGATGGCGCGCGCGACGGCGCGGCGCGTGCGGCACGGGCCGTCGCCCAGCGTCTGGGCCGCGCCGCGGCCCGAAACCGCGACGGGCCCGGTTGCGGCCGAAGGCGTGGCCGAGCGCTGACCGGCGCTGCGTCAGCGGCCGTCGCGATGCGGGGTGCACGATCGGTGCTGCCCGATCGCACGCGGCGGCATCGGCTTGATGAACCGCGCCTCAGGCCTGCCAGACGCCATAACCCACCTCGCGCAGCGCGATGGCCAGCTCCACCTCCATTTCGCGGGCGGCCTGGTAAGGCATCGGGTTGTAGACCTCGTAGAGCGCCGGCAGCAGGCACAGGCCGTACTCGAAGACGAAGCGGTTCGCCTGGATGCCCGCCTTGTGTTTGTCGAAACGCAGGTCAGGGTCGAGCCCGGTCATGCCGACGTAGACGAAGGGCCTGCCCAGCTGGTGCTCGGGGTTGGCCTTGCGGAAGCGGGCCTCGTTCCACACGCGGTCGTCCAGCTTGACGACGTAGACATGGTGGTGATGACGCTGCCGGGGCCGCGACGCGGCTTTCCGGGCTGGCGCGGGCACCCGGCCTTCAGCCACGCCGCGCCGGCAGCGCGACGCAGCGCGCGGCTGCAGACCGCCACCTCATGGCCGGGTCCGCGCCGCAGCTGCGCGGAGCCGGCCCGGTCGTCAGCTGGATTGACATGGTTCGCCCTCCTTTCAGGCGGTGGCAGAGCGGGCACGAGCGGCGCCCGGCCCCGTGGGGACAATCAGGAGCATGCACCAACCCTCGTTTTCGTCGGCACGCGGCCGGTCCTTCGCCTGCGCCGCCATCGTGCTGGCCGTGGTGGCGGGCTGCGCAACGGTTCCGCCCGCCGGGCCGGCTGCGCCCGCCGCCACGACCGCCGCCGCTGAAGAAATCCGCCCGCCCGGACGGCCAGAACAGCCTGAGCAGGACTTCGCACGCTGGGTCGAGGCCTTCGCCGCGACGGCGCGCGAGGCGGGCATTGGCGAAGAGACGCTGCACGCCGCCTTCGACGACGTGCGCTTGATGCCGCGCGTAGTCGACCTGGACCGGCGCCAGCCCGAGTTCACGCAGACGGTGTGGGACTACCTCGAGCGCGCGGTGTCGGATCAGCGTGTGGCGCGCGGCCGCCAGAAGCTGGCGGAGTTCAGCGCCGAGGCCGGGGCCGCCGCCGCGCGTCATGGCGTGCCCGCGTCGGTGCTGGTGGCCATCTGGGGCCTGGAGAGCGCTTATGGCGCCAACTACGGCAACACCTCTGTCATCGACGCGCTCGCCACCCTGGGTTTCGAGGGGCGGCGCGAAGCCTGGGCGCGCGGGCAACTGCTGGCGGCGCTGAAGATCCTGCAAAGCGGCGACATAGCCCGCGCGCACATGCTCGGCTCCTGGGCCGGCGCCATGGGCCAGACGCAGTTCCTGCCTTCGGCTTTCCTGGCCTACGCGGTCGACGCCGATGGCGACGGCCGGCGCGACATCTGGGGCAGCATGGCCGACGTGATGGCCTCCACCGCCAACTTCATGGCGCAGGCCGGCTGGTTGCGCGGCCAGCCCTGGGGCGTCGAGGTCAGGCTGCCGCCGGGCTTCGACCACGGCCGCGCAGACGCCGGCCTGCGCCAGCCCAGCGCCGCCTGGGCGGCCGAGGGCGTGCTGCTGGCAACGGGCGCCGCGCTGCCCGAGCTGAGCGACGCCGCGGTGTTGCTGCCGGCGGGAGCGCGCGGCCCGGCCTTCCTGGTCGGGGCCAACTTCCGCGCCATCCTTCGCTACAACAACTCCACCAGCTACGCGCTCGCTGTCGGCCTGCTGTCGGACGCGATTGCCGGCGGCACCGGCGTGCAATCGCCCTGGCCGCGCGACCTGAGGGCGTTGTCGCGCAGCCAGTTGCTGACGCTGCAGCAGGCGCTGAATGAACGCGGTTTCGCGAGCGGCGCGCCCGACGGGACGCTGGGGCCCGCCACGCGCGACGGCATTCGCCAGTACCAGCGCAGCCTGGGGCTGCCGGCGGACGGTTATCCCACCGTCGACTTGCTGGAGCGGCTGGTGCGGCCGTAGGGCGGGCGCTGCCGAGCCGCTGTGTCAGCGCATGGGGCAGCGGGCGGCGGCCGATGGCGACGGCAGCCGGCTCGAGCACCGTGGCGTGGGGCCGATCTCGGCTGTTCATCCGCCGCCGCTGGACGGTCTGCTATCGACCAACGCCGCCATTCAACATTGCTCGCCATGAGCGGCGCTTTCCGGAATTGAGCGGCGGCTCACTCATGCGCACTGCTCGACAAGAGATTGCTCATCGATCGGGTACCAACTTGAATCAAGCCGCGTAGCGGATTGGCTCGTGCTCGAATCACTGTCGAGCACACTCGGGCCACCGCTGCACGTGCAGGCGCGGTTGTCCGGCACGAGGAAGACCTTCGTCTTGTCGCCGCGCACGAGCCGTCGCACGCAGTCGATCAGTTGGCGGCGGCGAGTGCGCCGCCAAAGATCTTCCAGCGCATCCCGCACGATCTCGTCTCTGTGGAATTGATCCACGAGCCGTGCCCGAGCCACTTCTTGGACGCCGCAGGCGACTGCTCGCAGGCCTTCTTCGTCGGCATTTGCAGCGTGCAGCCCCAACGCCCGAGCCGCACGACCACGCCGCGCATCGACAGTTTGATGCCGGAACTGCGCTCGATGAACCCGCCCACCGCCGCGCGCATCCACTGCGCACACGGCATCGTCAGTAGCTCCAGCGTTCAGCCGACTGTTAAATCAGCTTCCTGAACCGAGCCAATGCACATTCACCTATGACTTTGAAACCAGCTCGACAACGTAACGGATTCGTGCCGCAAGACTGTTTCGTTCTTGATGCGCCGAGATGTCCTCACCGACCAGAGCCCTGAGTTGAAGATCGGCAATCGCGGCACCGAATGTAATCGAGGCGATCAACTCGAGGTCATCGCCGCCTTGGTGTTTGCCGATCGAGCGGCCGATGCTGTCGCGAATCAAACGTCGACCACGTTCAATGGCTTCCTCCCGGAACTGCCTGGCAAGTTCGGGCACGGCAAGCGATTCAGCAATCACGAGGCGAGTCAGTCCGATCTGACGTGGCGCCAAGACCCAGCCCGCGAGCTTCAGCAATGCGTCGTACAGGCTCTCAGCAGAGTCTGTGGCGGCCGAAGCCACCAGTGGCTCATCCTCATGACGCTGAACATCACACACCAGGGCAGCGAGGAGCGCTTCCTTGCTATCAAACGCCTGGTAGAGGGTCTTCTTCGACATGCCGCAGCGCAGCGCGATCTTCTCCATGTTGGTCGAGCCGTAGCCGTCTTCGATAAAGAGCCCCCCTGCGGTCTCGAGAATTTTTGCACGGCGGTCCTTCGCAGATATCGCCTGTGGACGGCCAGGCCCACGCTTCTTTGCTTCCATGTGTACTTTGCCCGCAAGAAGGGGTTGACATTAGGAAACGCTTCGGTTCCAATACACGGATACCGATCGGTTTCCCAATTGCATTATACACAGTCCAAGGCTCACTTTTGCGTACCATCGCGCCCGCCGCGCCATCGCTGCGCAGTCTCTGCCTGAAATACGCCGCCGCAATCGGATTTCAGGCGGCAAGCGCGGTCGACGGGTCATTCAAAATCAGACACAAGACTGTCGAGGCGAGCATCCGTTGTTCCATGCAACCCCAGACACCCAATATTCATCGAGCAAAGGCAGACCCCATGAAGACAAAGTCGCTGAATTTGGCAATTGCCGCCACCGCCTTCGTCGCCGTGATGCCATCGCAATCATTTGCGGAGCGTACAGAGACCGCAGCCCAGGCACTCGTCAACCGGGCGGCAACGGCATTGGGCGGGGCGGAAAATATTCGCAATGTTCATACTCTGCAGTTGAAAGGTTATGCCCTGACAGCGTACATGTGGGGCACTGGCGGCACCATTACCGCAGACCTGGACGCACCCCTAAAGTGGCAGGCAAACAATGCCCTCTCGTATTCATGGGACTTTGACAACAAGCGCTATCAGACAAAATATCGCAGCAACTTTCTCTTTCCCTTCGCGGCGGCGTTTGGGCATGCCTATTATCTCGACAACCGGATCGTTGATGGCGATATTGCCTACAACCTGACCGAGGATGGCAAGGCATTCCGTGTGGGCTATAGCACGCCCGGGCCGCTTGAAACCGATGGCGCGTATGACCGCAGAATGTGGTCGCTGACGAATCCGCTCAGTGCGCTGCGCGCCGCTTTGACCGGGGCCGTCAAGGCCTCGAATTATCGAATAGCCGGACGCCATGAACTCATTGACCTTGAGGAAAAGGCAGGCCGACTGACGCTTGCCGTCGACAGGACCAGCGGGCTTCCCCACCACATTCAATGGACCACGATCCAGTCGAATTTGGGGAAAGTCACCTATACAACGACCTTCACAGGCTACACGCCGGTCAATACGCTACTCCTGCCGTTGGCCGCGAAAACCACGCTTAACTGGCGCAATACGGTCTATCGCAACCTGTATGTGGATGGCTACATCATCAACGGCGAAATCGATCCGCTGGCTGCGCCGGAGAGTGTGCGGAGCGCGGCATTGCCTGATGCCTTGGCGCCAACACTCAGCGTTGAGAAGGTGGCAGATCGTGTGTGGCGCATCAGCAGCGGCACGACTGTTTTGGAATTCGCCGACCACATGACGCTCTTTGAGCTGTATGGCAATCAGGCACTAGCCCAGGCGACGCTGCAGCTGGCCAGAACAATCAAACCCGGCAAGCCGGTCACTGAATTGATTGTCTCGCACCACCACTTTGATCACACAGGCGGCTTCCGCGTTGCTGTTGCGGCTGGCTTGCGCGTGATCTCGCAGCGCAATAACGAGGCGATTCTTCGCGAGCTGGCAAGCCGCAAGGCACCTGGCGTGCCGGATGCTCTGCCGGCAGGGGGAACCTTCAAGTTCGTGGGTGTCGATGAACATCTCACCCTTAGCGACAGCGCGTACCAACTCGAGCTCTATCGTGTTGTCGGCAACAACCACATGACGGATGCAATCTTTGCCTACGACCCGAAAAGCCACGTCATGATCGAAGGTGATATTGGCACTGCCGCCGAAGACTGGCAGTTCTGGGCGGACAGCTATCAGGACAATATCGAAAAGTATGGCCTGACGGTATCCAAGATCTCACCCGTTCACGAAAGAGTCTTCACTCACGACGAGCTCATCGAATTTATCCGGGGCGGCGCCAAACGCGTAGCGAACCGTTGCGCGAAGTATGCCGAAGCAGCAAATTATCTGCCTGGCTGCCCCGCATTCATGCACCGGGCATGGTGATTCCAGGCGCTGGACCTTGAACATCTTCGCCAAATCCGGAGACGCCTTCGTGGCTGGCGCAGCAATACCCAATTGAGCCATACAAGCAGCAACCGAAATACCCCATGAGCAACCTGTTCGACAGCTATAACCTAAAGGGCATCCTGCTCTCCAACAGGATCGTGATGGCACCGATGACGCGCACACGGGCCACCGAAGATGGCGTACCGACCGACATGATGGTCGACTACTATGTCCAACGCGCATCCGCTGGCCTGATTATCACCGAATGCACTCAGGTATCAGATCAGGGGCATGGCATCATCCGTGCGCCGGGCATTCACCGTGCTGACCAGATCGCAGCATGGCGCCGGATTACCGATGCGGTACACGCAGCCGGCGGGCACATCTACTGCCAGATCTGGCATTGCGGGCGAGCAGCGCACCCGGCCATACGAAACGGCGAGCAGCCGGTCGGGCCGTCGCCCATCGCTGCGACGGGCGAATTTTATCTGCCCAGTGGGCGCGTTGCCTTACCGGTGCCGCGCGAACTGCGCACCGATGAAATTCCCAACATCATTGCGGATTTTGCGCGCGCCACGAAGAACGCCCGCGCGGCTGGATTCGACGGCGTCGAATTGCACGGCGCCAACGGCTACCTGCAAGATCAGTTCCTGCAAGATGGCAGCAACCAGCGCACTGATCGTTACGGCGGCTCCGTTGAAAACCGAGCGCGCTTGATGATCGAAACAACCGAGGCCATGATTCAGGCCTGGAGCGCCGACCGCGTTGGCGTCCGGCTGTCCCCCTCAAGCTGGCTGTCCGGCATCGACGACAGCAACAAGCTGGAGACGTTTGGCTACGTCGTTCGCGCGCTGGACAAGCTCAATATTGGCTACCTCTGCCTGCGCGAGCCCAGTGCGGCTGATGTTGCGCGGGGCGTTCAGATTGAGCATGTGGTAGAAACATTTCGCCCCATGACGTCGACCGCTATTATGGCGAACACGGGGTTCGACAAGGTATCGGCCAATGCCCTGCTGGCGCGCGGCGGTGCCGAGATGGTTGCGTTTGGCACCCCGTTTATTGCCAACCCCGATCTCGTTGAACGCTTCCGAGACGATATTCCGATCAGCACGCCTGACGCGCCGAGCACGTTCTATGGCGCAGGCAAGGAAGGCTACACCGATTATCCGGCAGCGCCTGCCCGAGATTAACAACCCGGACTCCACTGGCCCCATTCGGCCGCAGGCGACGTGGCGCGAGAACTCTTCAGACCTCGTACTCGGCCCGAGTCTTGCGACAGTGTCCGCCTTGCGGCGGCACCGAGGTCACCGCACGGTCGACGTAGATCTCGGACCGCAGCGGCCAGCTCCGGTCCGCGTCAAACAGGCCGGGCACCAGCTCGTAGCGGCTTGGCTCGCCGCCTTCCTCGGCGTCGCTGAACCACAGGCGCGAGCCGCAGCACGGACGGCAGGCACGCGCGGGGCGAACGTCGACTCGGGATAGCGCGTGACGTCGCCATGCACCGTGACGGCGGACGCTTCGGCCTCGAAACACGGGAACAGCCCACCCGACCAGCGCAGGCACATCCAGCAGCGACAGGCGGCGATGCTCGGGTGGTGCGCGCCGTTCACCACGCCGGACCGGCCGGAGGCCGCGTCACGGGGCCTTGCGCTACGATGGCTGCCACACCATTCCGGACGCCGCCATGTCGACGCACGTTTCACCATGAAGCTCGTCGTCGGCCAGCACGACCTCGACGGCGGCGCCATCGTCTGCGCTGTGGCCTTCGACGAATGGGATGCGGCCGAAGCGTCCCGCACCTTCACGTCACGCGTCGCCCCGGTCGACCCGCCGGTGCGCAGCCCGCGGGGTGCAGCCGAACTGGCTGGCGTGTTGCAGCTGCTGCGCGAGCACGCGCTGGAACCCGAACTCATTGTCATCGACGGTCCGGTACACCTTGACGCGGCGGAGACGCCGGCATGGGGCCGCCAGCTGTTCGACGCGCTCGGCGGACGCAGCGCCGTCGTCGGCATTTCGACGCGCGCAATGCCAAACCTGCCGGCGCAGTTCGAAGTGTGGCGCGACGAAGAGGCGCGGCCGCTGATCGTCACCTGCATCGGCATCGATCTGGGAGCGGCGAAGGTGCGCGTGCGCACGATGCACGGCCGGCGGCGCGTGCCCACCCTGATGAAGCTGGCGGCCCGGCTGGCGCGCGGCGGCGCGGGCTGAGCCTGGCGGCCGGTCAGCACCTCGGAACTGACGTGTTGGCAGATGCGCTTCGCTTGGCTCGCCGCGGCCAGCCCGGCCGGGACTCGCACCCCGAAGATCGCGCCCACGCCGGGCACAAACGAAAACGCCACCCGAAGGTGGCGCAAGTCGTTGATACAGCTGATGTTCTTGGTGGGCGGTGCAGGGTTCGAACCTGCGACCCCTGCCGTGTGAAGGCAGTGCTCTACCGCTGAGCTAACCGCCCGGCTGGCCTGAAGGTTTGCAAAAAACCGTCAGCGCCGGTGAGCCTCGCATTATGCCATGACTTCGCGCCAAATGGTGCGGCCTTTGCTCGCTTTGTCGAGATCGGCCAGCACGGCCTCGTGCGCGGCCTGCTCGTCGGCGCTCGCCGCGATCACCGGCAACTCGAAGCCAGCCAGGTCGATGGCGGCCACTTCCAGCGTCGAGCCGCCCTCTTCCGAGACTTCGATGACCAGGGAGTCCTGGCCCCGCGTCATGCGGATGTAGACCTCGGCCAGCAGCCCGGCGTCGAGCAGCGCGCCGTGCAGCGCGCGGTTGCTGTTGTCCACCTCCAGCCGCTTGCACAGCGCGTCCAGCGAGTTCGCCTTGCCCGGGAACTGCTCGCGCGCCATCAGCAGGCTGTCGGTGATCGTGCAGCCGTGCGCCGCCAGGGGCGGCTTGCCCAGGCGGGCCAGTTCGGCGTCGATGAAGCCGACGTCGAATGAGGCGTTGTGGGCGATCAGTTCGGCGTCGGCGACGAACTCGAGGAACTCGTCGACGACGGCGGCGAACAGCGGCTTGTCGGCCAGGAACTCGTCGGTCAGCCCGTGCACGCGCACGGCATCCGGGTGGCTGGAGCGCTGCGGGTTCAGGTAGTGGTGCAGATGCCGGCCGGACAGGCGCCGGTTCAGCATCTCGATGCAGCCGATCTCGACCAGGCGGTCGCCGTCGGCGGCCGACAGGCCGGTGGTTTCGGTGTCGAGGAAGATCTGTCTCATCGCGCCGATGCTACCCGGCGCCCGGACCACAGCCACAGCCCGATGCCGGCCAGCACCATCGGCACGCACAGCCACTGGCCCATGCTCATGTTCAGCGCCAGCAGGCCGAGGAAGCTGTCGGGCTCGCGGAAGTACTCGGCGGCAAAACGCAGCGTGCCGTAGCCGATCAGGAAGGCGCCCGAGACACGCCCCGTCGGCCGCGGATGACGCGAATACAGCCACAGCACGACGAAGAGCAGCAGCCCCTCCAGCGCGAACTGGTAGAGCTGCGACGGGTGCCGCGGCGTCAGGCTGCCGCTCTGCGGGAACACCATCGCCCAGGGCAGCGAGGGGTCGGCCGCGCGGCCCCAGAGCTCGCCGTTGATGAAGTTGCCGATGCGCCCGCTCGCCAGCCCCGTGGGCACGCAGGGCGCGACCAGGTCGGTCACCTGCAGAAAGGGCCGGCCCTTGCGCCGCGCGAAGAAGGCCATCGCCGCGAGCACGCCCAGCAGCCCGCCGTGGAAAGACATGCCGCCCTTCCACACCTGCAGGATCTCCAGCGGATGGGCGAGGTAGTCGCCCGGTTTGTAGAAGAGCGCGTAGCCCAGGCGGCCGCCGACGATGACGCCGACGACGCCGAAAAACAGCAGGTCCTCGACGTCCTGGCGCGTCCAGCCGGCCTGCACGAACTGCGGCTGCGCCGCACGCAGCCGCGCCAGCAGCAGGAACAGGCCGAAGGCGACCAGATAGGTCAGCCCGTACCAGTGGATCTGAATCGGTCCGAGCGCGACCGCGATCGGGTCGAATTGCGGATGCACCAGCATCGGGGGCGGCCTTTCGTTGTTCTGCTGCGGGCGGGAGCGGCGATTGTGCCGCCGCCGCCCGACGCCCCGCCCCGCATGGGCCCAGCGGTGGGCCGATCGTGGCCGCGGCGGGGCCCGGCACGGCCTCGAGGCCGGCAACGACAGGAGCTGCGATCGAAACGGGGCAAGCGGAACGAAGGTCGAGGGCCGGCACTGCTGCACCGGCCCTCGCCTCCTGCGGATACCGTCACACGCGTGACGGCCGTTCGCCCCTCATCAACTGTTCAGCGCGGGCCGCGCTCCTTGGCGCTGCCCGGGTCGCTCTTGTGCAGTTCGTGCACCCGTTTTTGCTGCTGCGGGTTGAGCCCGAGCGCGTCGATGTCGCGCTGGCGCCGGGCGCGCTTGCGATCTTCGATTTTCTTCTCGGCGCGCCGGCGTGTCAGCCCGGAGCTGTCGGCAAAAGTCCACCAGGCGGCGGCGGCGCCGAACGGCAGCGCGATCCACAGCCAGTGCCAGCTCGCGACAGGCTCGATCCCGGCCAGATACAGCCCCAGCAGCACCAGCCCGACGATCAGAAACCACATGCTTTCGCTCTCCGGCGACCCGCTACCATCGTTTTGTTCACTGTAGCCTAAGGCCAGCCCCGATGAGAGCCGTTGCGACGACGCTTTGTGCAATCGTGCTGTCGGCAGCGCTGCCGGCGGCGGCCGACACCGAGCTGGCGCGCCAGCGCATCTGCATGGGCTGCCACGACATCGTGCAAAAGCGCGTCGGCCCGCCGTTCCAGGTGATCGCGGCGCGTTATGCCGGGCAGAAGGACGCGGCGCCGCGGCTGGCGCTCGCGATCCGCCAAGGCAGCGTCAACGTCTGGGGGCCGGTGCCGATGCCGGCCAACCCCAAGGTCACGCCCGACGAAGCCAGGCGGCTGGCCGCCTGGGTGCTGTCGCTACGCTGAGCGCGAAATGGAAAAGGGGCTCCGAGGAGCCCCTTTGACCGCGCGCCGTCTCGATCAGTTCGTCTGCGACAAGTGATCCAGGATCGCGGGATTCTGGTGACCGCTCACGTCGCTGCGCGACATGAGCGTTCCCCAAACCCGTCGACGGCGCTGGCGCGCCGCCGCGCTCGCGCGCGGTCTCGATCAGTTCGTCTGCGACAACTGGTCGAGAATCGCCGGGTTCTCCAAGGTCGAGGTGTCCTGGGTGATGGCCTCGCCGCGGGCGATCGAGCGCAGCAGGCGGCGCATGATCTTGCCCGAGCGCGTCTTCGGCAGGTTCTCGCCGAAGCGGATGTCCTTGGGCTTGGCGATCGGGCCGATCTCCTTGGCCACCCAGTTGCGCAGCTCGGCCGCCAGCTTCTTGGCTTCGTCGCCGGTCGGGCGCGGGCGCTTCAACACGACGAAGGCGCAGATCGCCTCGCCGGTGGTGTCGTCCGGACGGCCGACGACCGCGGCTTCGGCCACCAGCTCGGTGTGGCTGACCAGCGCCGACTCGATCTCCATCGTGCCCATGCGGTGCCCCGAGACGTTGAGCACGTCGTCGATGCGGCCGGTGATCGTGAAGTAGCCGGTCTTCGGGTCACGGATCGCGCCGTCGCCCGCCAGGTAGTACTTGCCGTGGAAGTCGGCCGGGTAGTAGCTCTTCTTGAAGCGCTCCGGGTCGCCCCAGATCGTGCGGATCATGCTCGGCCACGGCTTCTTGACGACCAGGATGCCGCCCTGGCCCCAGGGCACGTCCTTGCCGGTCTCGTCGACGACGGCGGCCTGGATGCCCGGGAAGGGCAGCGTGCACGAGCCCGGCACCAGCGTCGTCACGCCCGGCAGCGGCGTGATCATGTGGCCGCCGGTCTCCGTCTGCCAGAAGGTGTCGACGATCGGGCAGCGGCCGCCGCCGACGTGTTTGTGGTACCACTCCCAGGCGGCAGGGTTGATCGGCTCGCCGACCGAACCCAGGATGCGCAGCGAGGACAGGTCGTAGTTCTTCGGGTGCACCGACTCGGTCGCCTCGGCGGCCTTGATCAGCGAACGGATCGCCGTCGGCGCGGTGTAGAAGATGCTGACCTTGTGGTCCTGGATCATCTTCCAGAAGCGGCCGGCGTCGGGGAAGGTCGGCACGCCTTCGAACACGATCTCGGTGCCGCCGAGTGCCAGCGGGCCATAGGTGATGTAGGTGTGGCCGGTGACCCAGCCGATGTCGGCGGTGCACCAGAAGACGTCGTCGTCCTTCAGGTCGAAGGTCCACTTGGTGGTCAGCGCCGCGTGCAGCAGGTAGCCGCCGGTGCTGTGCTGCACGCCCTTGGGCTTGCCGGTGGAGCCGCTGGTGTAGAGCAGGAACAGCGGGTGTTCGGCCTCGACCCACTCGGGCTCGCAGACCTCGCTCTGGCCGGCCACGAGGTCGGCCAGCCACAGATCGCGCGAGGCGTCGAACGGGATGTCGGCGCCGGTGCGCTTGTGCACCAGCACGTGCTTGACGCTGCCGCAGCCGCCGAGCGCGATCGCTTCGTCGACGATGGTCTTCAGCGGCAGCGCCTTGCCGCCGCGCTGCTGCTGGTCGGCGGTGATCACGGCCACCGCGCCGGTGTCCTCGATGCGGTCGCGCAAGGACTGCGCCGAGAAGCCGCCGAAGACCACCGAGTGCGTCGCGCCGATGCGCGCGCAGGCCTGCATCGCGGCCACGCCCTCGATGCCCATCGACAGGTAGATGATGACGCGGTCGCCCTTCTGGACGCCCAGCGACTTCAGGCCGTTGGCCATCTTGTTGACGATGGCCAGCAGCTCCTTGTAGCTGACGCGCCGCACCTCGCCGCCGTCGGCTTCGAAGATGATCGCCGTCTTGTCGCCCAGGCCGCGCTCGATGTTGCGGTCCAGGCAGTTGTACGAGGCGTTCAGCGTACCGTCGGCGAACCACTTGAAGAACGGCGCGTTCGACTCGTCGAGCACCTGCGTGAACGGTGTCTTCCAGCTGATCAGCTCGCGCGCCAGACGTGCCCAGTACCCGGCGTAGTCGGCCTCGGCCTCGGCGCAGAGTGCGTCGTAGGCGGCCTGGCCGGAGACATGCGCATGCGCGACGGCGTCGGCCGGCGGCGGATAAAGGGAGTACTCGGTGGGAGCGTCGTGGCTCGACATGTGCTTGTCTCCTTGGATGGCTCGGTTCGTAGTCGACCGATGGCGCGGACAGTAGAAGGACGCTCTTACGAACCCCTTACTCCCCGGACGGCAGGCCCGGCGGGCGTCTGCTCCCGCTCAAGCCACGTTCTACAATTTACGCCATCGCGCATTCGCGCCCTTCCCCCCTCTCATGAAGCCAGAAACCACCGGCGCGGTCCCGAAGCTGGGGACGCTGTCTGCGCTGATCTTCTCCAGCCGCTGGCTGCAGCTGCCGCTGTACCTGGGGCTGATCCTCGCCCAGGCGGTCTACGTCTTCAATTTCTGGGTCGAACTGGTCCACCTGATCGAGGCCGCCTTCGGCGACCAGCACGCGCTCGAACTGCTGGTGAAGAACGTCGGCTACCAGAGCAAGGCCGAGATCACCGGGCTCAACGAGACGATCATCATGCTGGTCGTGCTGGCGCTGATCGACGTCGTGATGATCAGCAACCTGCTGATCATGGTGATCATCGGCGGCTACGAGACCTTCGTCTCGCGCCTGGGCCTCGAAGGCCACCCCGACCAGCCGGAATGGCTGAGCCACGTGAACGCCTCGGTGCTGAAGGTCAAGCTCGCCACCGCGATCATCGGCATCAGCTCGATCCACCTGCTGAAGTCCTTCATCAACGCCGCCAACTACGAGCAGCACGTGCTGCTGTGGCAGACGGTGATCCACATCGCCTTCCTGTTCTCGGCGCTGGCGATCGCGCTCGCCGACCGCGTGATGGTGCACGCCCAGCACGCCAACGACTGACCCACCGGACGACACGCCCATGACCACGACGATCCGCCAGGCCGACCTGATCGAGTCGGTCGCCGCCGCGCTGCAGTACATCAGCTACTACCACCCGGCCGACTTCATCGCCCACCTCGCGCGTGCCTACGAACGCGAGCAGAGCCCGGCGGCCAAGGACGCGATCGCCCAGATCCTCACCAACTCGCGCCTGTGCGCCGAAGGCAAGCGCCCGATCTGCCAGGACACCGGCATCGTCAACGTGTTCCTGAAGATCGGCATGGACCTGCGCTGGGAGGGCTTCACCGGCTCGATCCAGGACGCCGTCGACGAAGGCGTGCGCCGCGGCTACCTGAACCCCGACAACAAGCTGCGCGCGTCGGTGCTGGCCGACCCGATCTTCGAGCGCAGGAACACGCGCGACAACACGCCGGCGGTCGTCTTCATGGACCTGGTGCCGGGCGACAAGCTCGAGGTGACGGTGGCGGCCAAGGGCGGCGGCAGCGAAAACAAGAGCAAGGTCTACATGCTCAACCCCAGCGACTCGATCGTCGACTGGGTGCTCAAGACCGTGCCGACGATGGGCGCCGGCTGGTGCCCGCCGGGCATGCTGGGCATCGGCGTCGGTGGCACCGTCGAGAAGGCGGCGCTGCTGGCCAAGGAGTCGCTGATGGACGACATCGACATGTACGAGCTGCTGCAGCGCGGCCCGGCCAACAAGCTCGAAGAGCTGCGCATCGAGCTCTACGAGAAGGTCAACGCGCTGGGCATAGGCGCGCAGGGCCTGGGCGGGCTGACGACGGTGCTGGACGTCAAGATCAAGACCTGGCCGACGCACGCCGCGAGCAAGCCGATCGCGATGGTGCCCAACTGCGCCGCGACGCGCCACGCGCACTTCGTGCTCGACGGCTCGGGCCCGGCCTTCCTCGAGCCGCCCAGCCTGGACCTGTGGCCCGACGTGAACTGGGCGCCCGACTACAACAAGAGCCAGCGCATCGACCTGAACACGCTGACCAAGGAGCAGGTGGCGAGCTGGAAGCCGGGGCAGACGCTGCTGCTGAACGGCCGCATGCTCACCGGCCGCGACGCCGCGCACAAACGCATCCAGGACATGCTGGCGCGCGGCGAGCCGCTGCCGGTGGACTTCACCAACCGCGTCATCTACTACGTCGGCCCGGTCGACCCGGTGCGCGACGAAGTCGTCGGCCCGGCGGGCCCGACGACGGCCACGCGCATGGACAAGTTCACCCGCATGATGCTCGAGCAGACCGGCCTGATCGCGATGGTCGGCAAGGCCGAGCGCGGCCCGACGGCGATCGAGGCGATCAAGGACAACCGCAGCGCCTACCTGATGGCCGTCGGCGGCGCCGCCTACCTGGTGTCCAAGGCGATCAAGGCGGCCAAGGTCGTCGGTTTCGCCGACCTGGGCATGGAGGCGATCTACGAGTTCGACGTCGTCGACATGCCGGTGACGGTGGCGGTCGACGCCGGCGGCACCAGCGCCCACGTCACCGGGCCGCGCGAGTGGCAGGCGAAGATCGGCAAGATCCCCGTCGCCGTGGCCTGAACACAAGGAGAGCCGGTGTCGCTGCGTTTCGAGGTCCACCCGCAGAACCCGCAGCCGCGCCTGCTCAAGCAGGCCGCCGACCTGCTGCGCGGCGGCGACGTGCTCGCCGTTCCGACCGACTCGAGCTACGCGCTCGTCTGCCGGCTCGACGACAAGGCCGCCGCCGAGCAGCTGCGCCGGCTGCGCGGCATCGACGAGAAGCACTTGCTGACGCTGCTGTGCCGCGACCTGTCGGAGCTGGCGAACTACGCGCGCGTCGACAACCGCCAGTACCGGCTGCTCAAGCTCGGCACGCCCGGGCCCTACACCTTCATCCTCGACGCGACCAAGGAAGTGCCGCGCCGCGTCTCGCACCCGTCGCGGCGCACGATAGGCCTGCGCGTGCCCGACCACCAGGTCACGCAGGACCTGCTGGCCCAGTTCGGCGAGCCGCTGCTGGCGACGACGCTGATCGCGCCCGGCGACACGCTGCCGATGAACGACGTCGACGAGATCCTCGAGCGCTTCGGCAAGCTGCTGCCCGGCATCATCGACGCCGGCGCCTGCCCGATGGAGCCGACGACCGTGCTCGACATGACCGACGACGAGCCGGTGCTGCTACGCCAGGGCCGCGGCGAACTCTCGCGCCTGGGGCTGTAGAAACGCCAACGGCCCCGTCGCCGGGGCCGCGCGGGCGGCAAGCGCCTTACTTCGCGACGCCGCTGGCCCAGGCCGAGCGGATCAGCCGGCCGCAGTTGACCGAACCGAGCGCGCCGTTGGTCGCGACGCGGGCGACGACGCCGTAGTAGGTCTTGCTCGAGTCGATCCACGGATAGAAGCCGAAGGCACCGGGGCTGCTGAACGCGCCGTCGCCGACCTTGGGGTCGTCCTCAACCCAGTGCCCGACCGAGTAGTGCCAGCTCTCGCTGGCCGGCAGCGGCGCGAAAGCGGCGGTGCTGCAGGTCAGCGGGTTGGTGCAGACCGCGCCGCTGCCCAGCAGCGAGCCGATCTGCAGCTTGCCGGCGAGCACCTTGCGCAGGAAGAGCGTGAAGGCGTCGCTCGAGATCACCGCCCCGCCGGCCAGCAGCGGCTGCGAGTACGACAGCGCGATGTCGGTGCCGAGCTTGGCCTTGACCTCGGTCGCCAGTGCCTTGGTCGACAGCGCACCCAGCCCCATCAGGTTGGCGTGTTTTTCCATGTGGCCGCCGTCGTACTTGAAGACGCCGTCGTAGCCCGAGGAGTAGACACCGTTGCTGCCGGTCTTCAGGCAGTTGTCGACGCTGGTCGTGCCGCTGCAGGTGGACAGCGAGACGTAGCCGGCGCCCATCGCGAGGTACTTGCGGTCGCTGCTGCTGAGCACGCCGGCGCGGCTTTGCGCGACGTAGGCGCCGTAGAGCCACTTGGAGGCCGAGGCGATGGTGATCGGCGCCGAGGGCTTGACCGCCGCCGAGCCCGAGTTCGCGACCGAGCCGCTGCCGAGCTTGCCGCCAGCGCTGCCCACTTCCCAGTAGAAGGGCCGGACCTGAGCGCAGGCGTTGCTGGTGCTCAGCGCCGTCGCGCTGGCGGCGGCGATGCGCTGGGCATCGCTCGGCACCGCAGTAACCGGAGTCGGCGTCGCCGGAGTCGGAGTCGGGGTCGGGGTCGTCTTCTTGCGTGTCGCCGCGGCCGTGACCGTCAGCGTGTCGACGCTGGCATCGGTGGCCGTGGTGGACGTGGTGGACGTGCCTTCGGCATCGAGCCAGGACGCGTCGTCGGCCTGCGTGTCCAGCAGCGCCGAGGACTTGGCCAGGTCGCTGTCAGCGACATCGGCCGCGGCCGTCTCGTCGGCGGTGGCAGCGGCGGTGTCGTCGCTGCCGGAGCCACCACCGCAGGCGGCGAGTGCGAGCAGGCAGGCGAGGCTGACGAGGTGAAGAGGGGTCTTGATCGGGCTCATGCCCCGATCTACGACCTCAGGCCGAAACGCTTAAGTCGCAATCCTCATGATGATCTGCAAGCAGATGTGAGCGGCATCTTTGCCGGCTCACAGCGCCGCGGTGACCACCATCTCGACTTTCCAGCCCGGGCGCGCCAGCGCGGCCTGCACCGTGGCGCGCGGCGGCGCGTCGCCCTCGGGAAGCCAGGCCTCCCAGACCTCGTTCATCGCCGGGAAGTCGGCGAGGTCGGCGATGAAGATCTGCACCATCAGCAGGCGCGACTTGTCGCTGCCGGCGCGGGCGAGCAAGGCGTCGATCGCGGCCAGCACCTGGCGCGTCTGGCCGGCGATGTCCTGGCTGTCGTCGGCGGCCACCTGGCCGGCGAGGTAGCAGACGCCGTTGTGAACGGCCATCTCGGACAGGCGCGTGCCGACGTCGAAACGCTGGATCATTTCCGGTGTCCCTTGCGGCCGTGGCCGCTCTTGTGGTGAGGATGGTGGGGCTGGGGATGCGGCGCCGGGCCCTTGGCCGCGGCGGCCTTGTGGCCGATGCGCGACTCGGTCCCGGCGAGCAGCTTGCGGATGTTGCCCTCGTGGCGCCAGACCAGCAGCAGGCTCATGCCGGCGACGGCCAGCAGCGACGGGTCCACGCCCCAGATCAGCGCCTGGTAGAACGGCGCGAAGGCCGCCGCCGCCAGCGACGCCAGCGACGAGTAGCGGAAGAAAGCCGCGACCAGCAGCCAGGTGGCCAGCGTCGCGACACCGAGCAGCGGGTTGAGCCCAAGCAGCACGCCGGCCGCGGTCGCGACACCCTTGCCGCCCTGGAAGCGGAAGAACACCGGCCACAGGTGGCCGACGAAGGCCGCCAGGCCGACGAAGGCGGCGACCGTCGCGTCCAGCCCCCAGCGCGCACCGAAGAGCACGACCAGCAGCACCGGCACGTAGCCCTTCGCCGCATCGAAGAGCAGCGTCATCAGCGCCGCCTTCTTGTTGCCCGAGCGCAGGACGTTGGTTGCGCCGGGATTGCCCGAGCCGTAGCTGCGCGGGTCGGCCAGACCCATGCTGCGGCTCACGAGCACGGCGAAAGACAAGGAACCGATCAGGTAGGCAGCCAGGATCGCGGCCGCCGCAGGGAGCGAAAACATGGGGCGCAAGTGTAAGGGGCGGCCGCACCCGAGCCTGGGGGGCCCCGGCGCCAAGGAGACAGCCACACGACAGCCGTCACCGCTACAGTGGCAGTGGACCTGCACACCCGCACCGCCGGCCGTCCAGGTCATTCGTGAGATGATTCACGCGTGACCTGCGAAGAAATGACGGCGCGCTGGGGACTGCCGCCCCCCGGGGGACGCGCCGTCGAGCAGGTCGGTGGGGCAGGGAGCCCTTCAGACGACAACCCGGCAGTGCTGCATGCAACGAAAAACAATCACGACAGCCCAAGCGGCGGAACGCCTGGGTGTTTCTCCGCAGACGATCCAGAAGTGGGTCGACGCCGGCCACCTGCCGGCCTGGAAGACGATGGGCGGCCACCGCCGTCTCGACGCCGAAGCCGTCGAGCGCATGGTGGCCGAGCGCCGCTCCCGCATCGAAGCGGCCGACGGTGTCGAATCGATCATGCTCGTCGAGGATGACCCGGTCACCTCGGCGCTGATCGAATCCCAGCTGCTGGACCTGCGGCCCCAGGCGCGCCTGCGTGTCTTCGGCGACGGCTTCACCGCGCTGCTGGACGCCGGCCGCGACGTGCCCGACTGGCTGATCACGGACATCGACCTGCCCGGCCTCGACGGCCTGCAGATGATCCGCAAGCTGCGCGAGAACCCGGCGACGCAGAAGATGCGCATCGTGCTCGCCACCAGCCACAGCGGCCCCGCGCTCGAGCGTTTCGGGCCGCTGCCCGAGGGCATCCCGCTGCTGTTCAAGCCGCTGACGCCCGAGGCGCTGGCGGCGGCGATGGGCGGCTGATCAGGCCGCGAGCGCGCAGTTCACTGCCTGCGCGCCCACCGCCTGCGGCAGCACGCGCGGGTCGATGCCGACCAGGAACCCGCGGCGCCCGCCGTTGATCAGGATGCGCGGCAGCTCGAGCACGCTCGCCTCGACGTAGACCGGCATGGCCTTCTTCGTGCCGAAGGGCGAGGTGCCGCCGACGAGGTAGCCGCTGTGGCGCTGCGCGACATCCGGCTTGCACGGTTCGACCGACTTCACGCCGATCTCGCGCGCCAGGTTCTTGGTGCTGACCTGGCGGTCGCCGTGCATCAGCACCACCAGCGGCTGGGTGCGTTCATCCTGCATCACCAGCGTTTTCACGACCTCGTGCTCGGGCACGCCGAGCTGGCGCGCCGACTCGGCGGTGCCGCCGTGGTCGACGTAGTCGTAGACGTGTTCGCTGAACTCGATGCCGGCGCGGCGCAGGAACTGCGTCGCCGGGGTTTCGCTGACGTGGTGGTTCTTCTTCGCCATGGTCTCGTCTTCACTGGGCGGGGTCGCGGTGGCGCCAGCGGATGGCGTCGATCCCGGCCAGCAGTTCGGGCGTCAGCTGGACGGCCCAGGCGGCCACGTCCTCCTCGAGCTGCGCGATGCTGGTGACGCCGATGATGGTGCTGGCGACACGCCAGTTGCGATAGCAGAAAGCCAGCGCCAGCTGCGCCGGCGTCAGCCCGTGGCGGCGGGCGAGCGCGTTGTACTCGCGCGCCGCGGCCAGCGCCTCGTCGCGCGCCCATCGCTGCAGCCGCATGCTGGCGAACTGCGCCAGGCGCCCGGTGGCCGCCGGCGCGGCATCGAAGCCGCTGGCGTCGTACTTGCCGGTGAGCGCGCCGAAACCCAGCGGCGAATACGCCAGCAGCCCGACGCCGCTGCGGTGCAGCGCCTCGTCCAGGCCGTTGTCGACCGAGCGGTTCACCAGCGCGTACGGGTTCTGCACGCTGACGACACGCGGCAGGCCGTGCTGCTCGGCCAGGCGCACGAACTCCAGCAGCCCCCACGGCGTCTCGTTGGACAGGCCGATGTGCCGCACCTTGCCGGCCTTGACCAGGCCGGCAAGGGCGTCCAGCTGCTCGCGGATGCCGGTCTGCTCGCGGTCCTTGGCCGGGTCGAAGTACAGGCCGCCGAACATCGGCGCGTTGCGGTTCGGCCAGTGGATCTGGTAGAGGTCGATGACGTCCGTCTGCAGCCGCGCCAGGCTGGCGTCGCAGGCGCCGACGATGTCGGACGGCGCCAGGTCGGCCGCGCCGCCGCGGATCCAGTCCATGTTGCGCGACGGCCCGGCGACCTTGCTCGCGACGACGAGGCGCTGGCGCAGCCCGGGGCGCGCGGCCAGCCAGTTGCCGATGATGGTCTCGGTCGCGCCCTGCGTTTCGCGCCGCGCCGGCACCGGGTACATCTCGGCGGCGTCGAGGAAATCGATGCCGAGTTCGACGGCTCGGTCGAGGATGGCGTGGGCGTCGGCTTGCCCGACCTGCTCGCCGAAGGTCATCGTGCCCAGGCAGATGCGCGAGACGCGCGGGCCGTCCAGGCCCAGAGTCGTGGTGTCCATGATGGAAGTGTGCCGCAGCCGGCTTGCCATCGATAACTTATCGTTTTACGATAATTAGATGCCATCCGACGATATTGAACCGAGGTCGCGGCGTTTGCGCCGGCTTTGCCGCTTCGTGCGCGGCGCGGTGTTGCTGGCGGCCGTGGTGCTGCTCGCCTGGCCCTTGGTGCTGGCGGCCAGGCCGGAACTGCTGGCGGAGATCGGGCGCCAATCGGCCGGGCTGCAGGAGCATCCGCTGACGCTGGACGCACGCGGCCAGGCGCTGGCGATCGCGGCGATGCTGCCGCCGACGGCCCTGGGCCTGCTGCTGTGCAGCCTGCTGTGGCGGCTATTCGGCGCCTACCAGCGCGGGCAGGCGCTGAGCGCCGGGGCGCAGCGTCGGCTGCAGCAGGTGGGCGCGACACTGCTCGCGCTGGCGCTGGTGCAGCCGCTGTCCGACGCCGCGCTGTCGGTGGCGCTGACGATAGGCAACCCGCCGGGCCAGCGCCTGCTGACGCTGGGCTTCGACAGCGGCGACTACCTGCTGGTCGTCGTCGCGGTGACGATCCTCGCAGTGGCCACCGCGATGCACGAGGCGGTACGTGCCGCCGAAGAGAACCGCGGCTTCGTCTGACGATGGCGATCGTCGTGCACCTGGACCTGATGCTGGCGCGCCGCAAGATGCGCTCGCGCGAACTGGCCGAGCGCATCGGCATCACCGAGGCCAACGTCTCGCTGCTCAAGAGCGGCAAGGTGCGCGGCGTGCGCTTCGAGACGCTGTCGCGCATCTGCGAGGTGCTCGAGTGCCAGCCCGGCGACCTGCTCGCCTGGGTACCGGGCGACGAGCCGGGCGGTGAAGACTGAGCGCCGCGCCGCCGCGGCGGCGGTGCTCGCGGCGCACGCGCTGCTGCTGGCCGGCCTGGCGAGCCTGCTGCCGCCGCGGGAGCGTCAAGTCGCCGCACCGGCTTCGGTCAGCTGGTTGCGCCTGCTGACGGACAGCCCGAAGCCGCAGCCGGACGCGCCGCCGGGACGCGAGCGCCCGCGTTTGCCCGCGGCGCCGGCGCGCAGCGCCCAACTCGCGCTGCAGGCGCCGGCTGCCGCCGCCCTGCCCTCGGCCGCCACGCCGGCAGCCGAGCCTGCGGCACCGGCGCCGCTGCTGCTGACGCTGCCGCGTGGCGGCGCGGCCCGTGTCGAACGTTCGCCGGCGCTGGACGATGCGCGTGCCAACACCCCACGCCCGAACCTGGAGACACGCATCGCGAAGACGCTGGAGAAGGACTGGACCGAGGAACTGCTGCCCGACGGTAGCCGGCGCTACCGCCGCGGCACCGACTGCGTCGTCGTCAAGGACTCGCGCATCGCCGTGCTCGACCCGTTCAGCCTGGTGGCGCGCAACGCCCGCATGGCTGGCTATTGCTGAAGCCGGGCGCGCGCCCGATCCTCCTCCTGCAGCCGCAGCACGCGGCGCTGCAGCTTGCCGGTGGTCGTCATCGGCAGCGCCTCGATGAACTCGATCTCCTTCGGGTACTCGTAGGGCGCCAGGCGCGCGCGCACGTGCTGCTGCAGCTCGCCCACGAGTGCCTCGTCGCCCTGCACGCCCGCGGCCAGCACGACGTAGGCCTTGACCACGGCGCCGCGTTCGGCGTCGGGCTTGGGCACGACGGCGGCGTTGGCCACCGCCGGGTGCTTGACCAGGCAGTTCTCGATCTCGCTCGGGCCGATGCGGTAGCCGGCGGCCTTGAAGACGTCGTCGCTGCGGCCCTGGTACCAGAGGTAGCCGTCGGCATCCATGACCGCGGTGTCGCCGCTGCGGCACCAGCTCGCGGCCGGGTCGCCGGTGTACTTGGCGCGTGTGGCAGCCTCGTTGCGCCAGTAGCCGAGGAAGAAGACCGGGTCCGGGTCGCCGTGGCGGTCCAGCCGGTGCAGCGCGACGTCGCCGGGCACGCCGGGCGCGCATTCGCGGCCTTCGTCGTCGAGCACGGCGATGCGGTGGCCGGGGTAGGCGCGGCCCATGCTGCCAGGCCGCGCCGGCCAGCCCGGCACGACGCGGCCGTCGGCGTCGACGCTGAGCGCGCAGTTGCCGACGATGTAGTTCATCTCGGTCTGACCGAACATCTCGTTGACCGGCACGCCCAGCGCGTCGCGGCACCAGCCGAAGACGGCGTCGCCGACGGCTTCGCCGGCGCTCATCAGCGCCTGCAGCTTCAGCTCGTAACGCGAGCGCGGCTCGGGCACCGCTTTCATCATCGCCTTGAGCGCCGTCGGGAACAGAAAGCTGTGCGTGACGCCGTGGCGCTGCATCAGCTCGAAGGCACGCTCGGGCTGGAAGCGGCCGCGAAAGCCGACGATCTCGCGGCCGAAGTACAGCGTCGGCAGCAGCGCGTCCATCAGGCCGCCGGTCCAGGCCCAGTCGGCCGGGCTCCAGAACACCGCGTCGCCGGCGAAGCCGTTCTGGCTGCAGACGAAACCCGGCAGGTTGCCCAGCAGCGCCCGGTGCGGGATCAGCGCGCCCTTGGGCGGGCCGGTGGTGCCGCTGGTGTAGATCAGCAGCGCCGCGTCGTCGGCTGTGGTGTCCACCGGCGCGAAACCTGGCAGGCCGTCGGCCAGCAGCGCGCGCCAGCCGAGATCGGCGGCGCTTTCGGCCGCGCCGACACCGACGATCAGCGCCAGCGCCGGGCAGTCGCCGCGCAGTGCCAGCAGCTGCGCGATCGTGGCGTCGTCGGCGACGGCGGCGACGGCGCCGCTGTCGGCCAGGCGCCAGACCAGCGCCTCGGGCCCGAACAGCACCGACAGCGGCATCGCCACCGCGCCCAGCATCGCGCAGCCCATCAGCGCGACCGCGGTCTCGGGCCGCTGCGCCAGCACGATGGCGACACGCTCGCCACGCTGCACGCCGCGACGCGCCAGCGCGGCGGCGAAAGCACGCGCCTGGGCGTCGAGCCCGGCATAGCTCAGGCGGCCGGATGCGCCGGCCTCGTCCTCCCAGCGGATCGCGTTGCGGCCGCTCGCCGCCCAGCGCGTGCAGCAGGCGTGGGCGAGGTTGAAGTCGGGCGGTACCTGCCAGCGCCAGGCCTGGTGCAGTTGTTCGTGGGCGTCGCGGCCATCGTTGCCGCCGGGGTCGGTTTGCATCGTCCCAGCTTATGGGCAGGTGCTGCGCTCGTGCACCGGGGGCTTCACCGAGACCGTCAAGTTCCGCCGCCAGGCGCCGAAATGACTGCGGTGCAGGCAGCAGCACTGGTGCCGCTGCCGACGTCGAAGACAGGGCCCATGTCCTACACCGCGCTTTCCGCCGTCGCCCATCGCATCCAGGTCGGTCAACCGTTGCCGTTCAACGTGCGCAACGCCGACCGCACGCTGCTGCTCGCCCGCGGCCACCGCGTCGCCGACGCCGGGCAGCTGCAGGCGCTGATGGACCGCGGCGCGCTCGTCGACCTGTCCGAACTGCTGGGCGAGCGTGAACGCCTGGGCCAGCTCGCACGCGAGCAGCTGCCGGGCCTGTGGCGCGAGGGCCTGGGCCGCGTCGCCGACGCGCTGCAGCGGGCGCCGCAGGAGGGCCTGGACGAGGCGCTGACCGAAGCCAGCCAGCCGGTGCTGGCGCTGATCGAACGCGACCCCGACCTGGCGATCTTCCAGGTGCTGCGCCAGGAAGGCGGCGAACGGGCCGCCTACGGCGTGCGGCGCTCGTTCGGCGCCGCCATCGCCGCCTACCTCGTCGCGCGGCGCCTGTGCTGGGACGGCGACACGCTGGAACGTGTGTTCAAGGCCGGGCTGACGATGAACCTGGCGATGCTCGAGCTGCAAGGCGAACTCGCCGAGCAGCGCGGGCCGATGACGCCGGCGCAGTACGCCACCGTGCTGCGCCATCCCAGGCGCGGGCGCGAGATGCTCGAGCTCGCCGGCATAGACGACCGCGACTGGCTGCTCGCCGTCGAGCGCCACCACGAGGTCGAGGACGGCAGCGGCTACCCGACCGGCACCAGCGAGGTCGGCGAGATCGCCTCGCTGCTGCGGCGCGTCGACACCTACACCGCCAAGCTGGCGGCACGCGGCCACCGCGCCGCGCTCGCCGCCGACGTCGCCGGGCGCCAGATGTTCATGCAGGACCCCGGCCACCCGATGACCGCGGCGCTGATCAAGGAGTTCGGCATCTACCCGCCGGGCTGCTTCGTGCGCCTGGTGTCGGGCGCGCTGGGCGTCGTCGTCGGCCGCGGGCCGACCGTGGCCTGCCCCATCGTCGCCTGCCTGATCGGCCCCGGCGGCCGGCCGCTGCCGGCACCGCTGCGTGTGGACACCTCGGAGCACCGGCACACGGTCTCGGGTGTCGTCGGCGACCACGCCTTCGGCCGCGAGTTCACGGCCGGCGAGCTGATGCAGCTGGCGCTGGCCTGATCAGCGCGCGAACCGCGCCAGCGCCTCGCCGCTGACGCGGCAGATGCGCCAGTCGGGCAGCACGCTCGCGCCCATGCGGCGGTAAAAGCCGATCGCGGCCTCGTTCCAGTCGAGCACGCTCCACTCGAAACGGCCGCAGCCGCGTTCGACCGCGAGCGCGCCCAGGTGTTCCAGCAGCGCCTGGCCGACGCCATGGCCGCGCCAGGCCGGCTGCACGTACAGGTCTTCCAGGTAGAGCCCGGGTTTGGCGAGGAAGGTCGAGAAGTTGGTGAAGAAAAGCGCGAAGCCGATCACCACGCCCTCGGCTTCGGCGACGACGGCCTCGGCGACCGGGCGCGCGCCGAACAGCTGCGGCTCCAGCGCCGCGGGCGTGGCTTCGCAGACGTGGGAGAGCTGCTCGAACGCGGCCAGCTCGTGGATCAGGCCGGCGATGGCCAGCAGGTCGCGGCGTTCGGCCGCGCGCAAGGCGTACGGGGCGGGCGTGGTCATGGGGGGCATTGTCTCGTGCCGGACAAGCAGACCCGGCCGCCGCCGCCTAGCATCGGGGGCATGAACGCCGCCGTATACCGCCCCCGCCGCCCCGCGCAGCACGAGTTCGTCGCCCTTCGCGGCCTGCGCTACCACGTGCGCCGCTGGGGCGACAGCGCGCCCGAAGGCACGCGCCCGCTGGTGATGCTGCACGGCTGGATGGATTGCGGCGCCTCGTTCCAGTTCGTCGTCGACGCGCTCGCCGAGGCCGAGGGCCGGCAGCGCCTGGTGCTGGCGCCCGACTGGCGCGGTTTCGGCCTGACCGAGGTGCCCGCGGCCGACAGCTACTGGTTCCCGGACTACCTGGCCGACCTGGACGCGCTGCTGGACACGCTGGCGCCCGACGGCGCCGTCGACCTGCTGGGCCACAGCATGGGCGGCAACATCGTCATGGCCTACGCCGGCGTGCGCCCGCAACGTGTGCGCCGCATCGTCAACGTCGAGGGTTACGGCCTGCCGGCGACCACGCCCGAGGAGGCGCCGGCGCGCCTGGCGCAGTGGCTGGACGAGCTGAAGACGCCGCAGCGGCTGCGCGACTACGCCGGTCTGGCCGAAGTGGCGCAGCGGCTGATGAAGAACAACCCGCTGCTGCCGCCGGACAAGGCGGCCTGGCTGGCGGGGCACTGGTCGGTGCCGATCGGCGATGGCCGCCGGCGGCTGCTCGCCGACCCGGCGCACAAACGCGTCAACCCGGTGCTCTACCGGCGCGACGAGGCCGTCGCCACCTGGCGCCAGGTCGCCGCGCCGCTGCTCTTCGTCGAAGGCGACCGCGGCGAGTTCGAGACCTGGTGGGGCCACCGCTACGCACGCTCCGACTTCGAGGCCCGGCTGGCGGTGGTGGCGCAGTGCGAACGCGAGCGGCTCGCGCCCTGCGGCCACATGGTGCACCACGACCAGCCCGAGGCGCTGGCGCGGCGGCTGGCGGCTTTCCTCGCGGCCTGAGCCGCGGCGCGCGGCCGGCACGGCGGCGCGGACAATCCACGGACACGCGGCGCATGCATGAGAAAATGCGCGTTTTCGCCCACGCGGCGTCGAGACCAGGCCCACACATGGACATCGAACACATCAACTCGATCGGCACGCTGCTCGCCGACCTGAGCGCCCGCACCGAGCAGCTCCGGGGGTATCTTTGACTACGACCGCAAAGCGCTGCGGCTGAACGAAGTCAATGCCGCGCTGGAGAATCCCAGCGTCTGGAACGAACCCAAGCGCGCCCAGGAACTGGGGCGCGAGAAGAAGTCGCTCGAGGACGTGGTCGGCACCATCGACCACCTCGCGCGCAACCTCGCCGACAACCTCGAACTCTTCGAGATGTCCAAGGCCGACGAGGACTTCGACGGCATCGCCGCGATCGAGGCCGAAGCACACGTGCTGCGCGAGACCGTCGAGCGGCTCGAGTTCCGCCGCATGTTCAGCAACCCGGCCGACCCGGGCAACTGCTTCGTCGACATCCAGGCCGGCGCCGGTGGCACCGAGGCCTGCGACTGGGCGAACATGCTGCTGCGCCAGTACCTGAAGTACTGCGAGAAGAAGGGCTTCAAGGCCGAGGTCATGGAAGAGACCGAGGGCGACGTCGCCGGCATCCGCAGCGCGACGCTGAAGATCGAGGGCGACTACGCCTTCGGCCATCTGCGCACCGAGACCGGCGTGCACCGCCTGGTGCGCAAGAGCCCGTTCGACTCCTCGGGCGGGCGCCACACCAGCTTCGCCAGCCTCTTCGTCTACCCCGAGGTCGACGACTCGATCGAGATCGACATCAACCCGGCCGACGTGCGCACCGACACCTTCCGCGCCTCGGGCGCGGGCGGCCAGCACATCAACAAGACCGACTCGGCGGTGCGCCTGACGCACATCCCGACCGGCATCGTCGTGCAGTGCCAGAACGACCGTTCGCAGCACCGCAACCGCGACGAGGCCTGGCAGATGCTGCGCAGCCGGCTCTACGAGCACGAGATGCGCAAGCAGATGGAAGCGCAGCAGAAGCTCGAGGACAGCAAGACCGACGTCGGCTGGGGTCACCAGATCCGCAGCTACGTGCTCGACCAGAGCCGCATCAAGGACCTGCGCACCGGCGTCGAGATCAGCAACACGCAGAAGGTCCTCGACGGCGACCTCGATCCGTTCATCGAGGCCAGCCTGAAGCAAGGCCTGTGATGGCGCGCCCGGCCGCCCTGCTCTTCGACCTGGACGGCACGCTGATCGACAGCATGCCGATCCACCACGAGGCCTGGCGGCGCTGGCACGCCGAACTCGGCCTGCCCTTCGACGACGGCGGCTTCTTCGTCGCCACCGCCGGACGCGTCAATGACGAGATCCTGCGCGAGCTGTTCCCGGCCATGCCCGACGCCGAGCGCGCCCGCCTGGCCGAGCGCAAGGAAGCGCTGTACCGCGAAGCCGCGGCCGGCACGCTGGCGCTGGTGCCGGGCGCGCGCGAACTGCTGGTCGCGGCACGCGCCGCGGGCTTCAAGCTCGCGGTCTGCACCGCCTCGCCGCTGGCCAACGTGCAGGTGGCGTTCGAGCGCTTCGCGCTGGACAGCCTCGTCGACACGCTCACCAGCCCGGCCGACGGGCTGCGTGGCAAGCCGCACCCGGACATCTTTCTCGAAGCCGCGCGGCGCCTGGGCGTTGCCGCGGACGACTGCCTCGTCTTCGAGGACGCCCCGCTGGGTGTCGAAGCAGCAGGCCGCGCCGGCATGGACGCCGTCGCGCTGACCACCACCCTGCCGGCGAGCGCGTTCGCCGGCTACCCCAATCTCCGAGCCGCGATCCCCGATTTCGCCGGTTTCGACCCGACCACACTTACCCCGCGAGAAACCCGCCATGCGTGAAGGCCCCGCCACCGTCGTGCACCGCCAGGACTACGCCGCTCCGGCGTTCTGGATCCGCCAGGTCGAACTCTGCTTCGACCTGGACCCGGTCAAGACCATCGTCTCGAGCAAGCTGCACATCGAGCGCAACCCCGCGGCCGAGCCGCAGCCGCTGAAGCTGCACGGCGAGGACATCAGCGTGCTGCGCGTGATGTCCGGCGGCGAAAGCCTGTCCTTCCGCCACGAGGACAAGCTGCTCGTCATCGACAACCCGCCGGCGGACGCGCAGTTCGTGCTCGAGATCCGCAACACCTGCAGCCCCGAGAAGAACACCCACCTGTCGGGCCTGTACACCTCGGGCGGCGGCTTCTTCACGCAGTGCGAGGCCGAGGGCTTCCGCCGCATCACCTACTTCCTCGACCGCCCCGACGTGATGGCGGTCTACACGGTGACGCTGCGCGCCGACAAGGCGAAGTACCCGGTGCTGCTGTCCAACGGCAACCTGGTCGAGCAGGGCGAACTGGACAACGGCCGCCACTTCGCCGTCTGGCACGACCCCTTCCCCAAGCCTTGCTACCTGTTCGCGCTGGTCGGTGCCGACCTGGTGTGCCGCGAGCAGAAGATCCGCACCCGCGCCGGCAAGGAGCACCTGCTGCAGGTCTTCGTGCGCCGCGGCGACCTGGGCAAGACCGAACACGCGATGGCCTCGCTGGTGGCCTCGGTCGTCTGGGACGAAGCCCGCTTCGGCCTGCCGCTGGACCTCGAACGCTTCATGATCGTCGCGGTCGAGGACTTCAACATGGGCGCGATGGAGAACAAGGGCCTGAACATCTTCAATACGAAGTACGTTCTGGCCAGCCCCGCCACCGCGACCGACGTCGACTTCGCCGGCATCGAGAGCGTCGTCGGCCATGAGTACTTCCACAACTGGACCGGCAACCGCATCACCTGCCGCGACTGGTTCCAGCTGTCGCTGAAGGAAGGCCTGACGGTGTTCCGCGACCAGGAGTTCTCGATGGACATGGCCGGCGGCGCTTCGGCGCGTGCGGTCAAACGCATCGAGGACGTGCGCGGGCTGCGCGCGGCGCAGTTCCCCGAGGACGCCGGCGCGATGGCGCACCCGGTGCGCCCCGACAGCTACGCCGCGATCGACAACTTCTACACCGCCACCGTCTACGAAAAGGGCGCCGAAGTCGTGCGCATGATGCAGACGCTGGTCGGCCGCGAAGGCTTCGAGCGCGGCATCACGCTGTACTTCGAGCGCCACGACGGCCAGGCCGTGACCTGCGACGACTTCGCGCAAGCCATCGCCGACGCCAACCCCGGCAGTGAACTCGCCGCCCGGCTGGAGACCTTCAAGCGCTGGTACGCCCAGGCCGGCACGCCGCGGCTGAAGGCGCGCGGCGCCTACGACGCCGAGGCGCGCCGCTACACGCTGACGCTGACGCAAAGTGCCGAGCCCTCGCCCGGCCAGCCGACGAAGGAGCCCTTCGTGATCCCGGTGCTGGCGGCGCTGATCGGCCGCGACGGCGGCACGCTCGCCGGCGAACGCCTGCTGGTGCTGGACACGCCCGAGCAGCAGTTCGTCTTCGAGGACGTCGCGGCCGAGCCGGTGCCGTCGCTGCTGCGCGGCTTCAGCGCGCCGGTGATCCTGGACGACGGCCTGGGCGACGCCGAGCTGCTGACGCTGCTGGCGCACGACAGCGACCCGTTCAACCGCTGGGAAGCCGGCCAGCGCCTGGCGCTGGCGCGCCTGCTGGCGGCAGTGCAGGCGCCGACGACCGAGGCGCTGGACACCCCCTTCGTCGACGCGATGCGTGCCGTGCTGCGCCATCCGGCGCTGGACCCGGCCTTCAAGGAGCTGGTGCTGACGCTGCCCAGCGAAGGCTATGTCGCCGAGCAGCTGGCGAGCTTCGACCCGCAGCGCATCCACGCGGTGCGCGAGAACTTCCGCGAGCAGCTCGCCGCGGCGCTGCAGACCGACTGGGCCGAGGCCTTCGAAGCCAACCTGGTGCAGGAAGGCTACGCGCCGACGCCGGCGCAGGCCGGCCGGCGCGCGCTCGCCAACCTGGCGCTGGCGATGCTGTGCCTGCACGCGGTGCGCAGCGGCGACGCCGTCTGGCCGGGCCGCGCCTACCAGCGTGTCAAGGACGCGAGCAACATGACCGACCGCATCGGCGCGCTCGCGGCGCTGGTGCACTCGCACTCCGAGCTGGCCGAACCGGCGCTGGCTCGTTTCCACGCGATCGCCGGCGGCGAGCCGCTGGTGGTCGACAAGTGGTTCGCGCTCCAGGCCCAGGCCAGCGAGCCGGTGGGTGCCGGCCACGGCCGCGCGTTCGCCCGCGCCAAGGCGCTGCTCAAGCACCCGGACTTTTCGCTGAAGAACCCGAACCGCGCGCGCAGCCTGGTCTTCCAGCTGTGCATGAACAACCCGGCGGCCTTCCACCGCGCCGACGCCGCCGGCTACGTGTTCTGGGCCGAGCGCCTGCTCGAGATCGACCCGATCAACCCGCAGCTGGCCGCACGCCTGGCGCGTGTGATGGACCGCTGGACGGCGCTGGCCGAGCCCTACCGCAGCGCGGCGCGCGAGGCGCTGGCGCGTGTCGCCGCCAAGCCCGACCTGAGCGACGACGTGCGCGAGGTGCTCGGCCGCGCGCTGGAGGCGCAATGATGAGGCGCGTCAGCCTGACCCAGTACCTGGTCGAGCAGCAGCGCGAGCACGGCCTGATCCCGGCGCAGCTGCGCCTCTTGATCGAGGTCGTCGCCCGTGCCTGCAAGCGCATCGCGATCGCGGTCAACAAGGGCGCGCTCGGCGACGTGCTCGGCAGCGCCGGCAGCGAGAACGTGCAGGGCGAGGTGCAGAAGAAGCTGGACATCATCAGCAACGAGGTGCTGATCGAGGCCAACGAGTGGGGCGGCCACCTCGCGGCCATGGCCAGCGAAGAGATGGACTCGATCCACGTCGTGCCCAACCGCTACCCGCAGGGCGAGTACATGCTGCTGTTCGACCCGCTGGACGGCTCGAGCAACATCGACGTCAACGTCTCGATCGGCACCATCTTCAGCGTGCTGCGCAAGGTGGGCCACACGCGCGGCGTCAGCGAGGACGACTTCCTGCAGCCCGGCAAGCACCAGGCAGCGGCCGGCTACTGCATCTACGGCCCGCAGACCATGCTGGTGCTGACGGTGGGCAACGGCGTCGTCGCCTTCACGCTGGACCGCGAGACCGGCTCCTGGGTGCTGACGCAGTCGGACATCCGCATTCCCGAGGACACGAAGGAATTCGCGATCAACATGTCCAACATGCGCCACTGGGCGCCGCCGATGCGCCGCTACGTCGACGAATGCCTGGCCGGCAAGACCGGCGAACGCGGCAAGGACTACAACATGCGCTGGGTCGCGAGCATGGTCACCGACGTGCACCGCATCCTGATGCGCGGCGGCATCTTCATGTACCCCTGGGACCAGCGAGAGCCCGACAAGCCGGGCAAGCTGCGCCTGATGTACGAGGCCAACCCGATGGCCTTCCTGGTCGAGCAGGCCGGCGGCGCGGCGACCAACGGCCACGAGCGCATCCTCGACATCGTGCCGGCCAAGCTGCACGAACGGGTGGCGGTGATGCTGGGCTCGCGCAACGAGGTCCAGCGTGTGACCGACTACCATTCCGAGGAAACGTAACGAGTTGCAATCCCGCATTCAGGTGTCGACGGCGCCCGGGCACTAGACTTGCCGGGATTCATACCCGGCCTGCCTCCGACACCATGCTTCCGAAGACGATTGCGCTGATCGACGACGACCTCGACTTCACCGATGCGTTCGCCTCCTTCCTGCGCGGGCAGGGTGTCGAGGTTCAGGTGTTCGGCGACAGCAGCGACCTGCTGGCGAGCGAATCGCCCTTCGGCTGGGACTTCTACGTCGTCGACCTGATGCTGCCGGGCGTGGTCGGCGACGAGTTGATCCGCATCCTGCGCCGGCGCACCGACGCCGGCGTGCTGGTGGTCTCGGGCAAGGTCGGTTCCTCGACCTTCGCCTCGGTCGTCGACGCTGGCGCCGACATGTACCTCGAGAAGCCGGTCTCGATGGAGCAGATCCTGCTGGTGATCCGCGCGCTGCAACGGCGCGCGGTGCTGCGCGGGCAGCGTGACCAGAGCTGGATCGTCGACCTGCGAGCGGCCCAGCTGCAGGCGCCCGACGGCGCCAAGGTCGACCTGAGCGAAGCCGATCTGGCGCTGCTGCGCTGTTTCCTCGAAGCCGACGGCGCCGTCGTCCGGCGCGACACCTTGATCGAGCGCCTGGGCCGCGACCAGTCGAACACGCTGGACAACACGCTGCACGCGACGATCTACCGGCTGCGCCGGCGCATCGAGAAGTCCTCGACCAGCCTGGTGCCGCTGCAGTCCGAGCCGCGTGTCGGCTACGTCTTCCGGGCGCCGCTGAAGTCGCTCTGACGCGCCGGCTTCAGGTGGGCTCGCGCCCCTGAGGCAGCATCAGCGTGAAGGTGCTGCCGGCTGCGCTGCTGCGGGCCTCGACGGTGCCGCCCTGCAGGCGCATCGCCTGGCGCACGATGTACAGCCCCAGGCCCTGGCCGTGCACGTCGTGGCGGCCGCGCACGCCGCGTTCGAACAGCCGCGGCAGCAGCGTCGGCGCGATGCCCGGCCCGTCGTCGCAGACTTCGAAGATCAAGGCCAGCGGCTCGTCGCTGTCGGCCAGGCGCAGCGTGATGGTGCTGCCGGGCGTGGCGTAGGCGAGCGCGTTGCTCAGCAGGTTGCGCAGCGCCAGGCGCATCAGCGCCACGTCGAGCGCTGCGGTGCGCACCGCGCTGTCGCGCTGCACGCGCACGCGCCCGCGGCCCTCGTCGGGCAGGTCGCCGAGCGCCAGCTCGAGCAGCATGTCCAGGTCGGTGTCGCGCAGCGGCGGCGGCTGCGCCTGGATCAGCCGGGTCGACACCGCCAGCGTGTTGTCCAGCGAACGCGTGATCTCGCGCAGCACGCTGCGCGCCCGCTCCAGCGCGGCGACGGGCGCCGCGCCGTGCAGTGCGTCGGCCGCGCCCTTGAGCACCGCCTGCGCGTTGTGCAGCGGCTGGCGCACCTCGTGCGAGATCACGCGCAGCAGTTCCTGGCGCTCCTCGGACAAGGTCTTCAGCTCGGCCGCCTGGCGTTCGGCCAGCTCGCGCCCCTCGGTCGCCGCGGCCAGCTCGACGCTGCGCACCCGCGCGCGGCGTTCGGCCATCTCGATGGCGAAGCCGACGTAACCCAGGTTGGCCCAGAGCGCGGCCAGCATCCAGGCGAGCAGGATCAGCTCGGTGTCGATGGCCGGCGCGGCGGGCGCGCCGCCACCGAGCAGCAGCGAGGCCAGCCGCAGGAACAGCACCAGCGCCACCACGCCGTAGCTCCAGCCAACCATGCGCGCGCTGCGGCTGGCGCGCACCCGGCCCAGCGCCTGGGCCTCGACACACAGCGCCAGCGACGCGAGCATGTTGAAACACACGTTGCCCAGCACGCGCCACTGCGGGCCCACGGCGTCCAGCAGCGGCACCGCGGTGCTGGCGCCCAGCACCGCCAAGCCCAGCACCGCCAGCGGCAGCGTCTGCTCGCGTTCGCTGCGCAGCGCCGCCCAACGCAGCGCGAAGCCGGCATAACCGCAGACGTTGGCGACGACGATCATCGGCACGTGAGGCAGCAGCCCGCGCGCGGCGTAGAGCAGCATCATCAGCCCCGCCAGCGCCGAGCCCGAGCACCACAGCAGCGTGCTGCGGCGGCTGTGGCGTCCGGTGAGCACGGTCCAGACCGCGGCCGCCAGCGCCAGATGCAGCAGCCCGATCAGGAACCAGGAGGTCGTGGCGTCTAAGGGCAGGGGTCGCAGCATGGCGGCGGAGCATAGCCGCGCCGCCGGCGCTCAGAAGGTGTGACAGAACCCGGCGTGCCCGCGACGGGGTGCAGCCGGGAGTCGGGCAAGGCGCGTCGCGCAGCCGGTACTCGATGTACCGGCAAGCGGCGCAACGCCGTCCGGCGCCCGGATGTGCCCCGTCCCGCAGGGGCGAGCCGACGAGCGACCCCGAGGCGATGCCGGGCGCGCTGCGATCAGCGCCGAGACGGCGTCGCGCCGTCGCGCGTTCGGGGTCGCTGGCGGATCGACGCGGGCGTGGCGGGTTCTGTCACACCTTCTCAGCCGGCCAGGCGTGTGGCCGGGTCGAGCAGCTCGACCAGCAGGTCCTCGTGCGCCCGGCGCCAGCGCGCGAGTTCGGCCGCGTCGGGCTCGCCGAGCAGCAGTTCGCGCGTCGCCATGTGCACCAGCGGCGACAGCGCCAGCCAGGGCGCACGCGACAGCACGCTGGGCGTCGCGCCGGCCGCCACGCGCGCGGCCAGCGCACGCTGCAGCAAGGCCTCGTACGGCCCCAGCACCTGGCGGTCCCAGAACTCGAGCAGGTGGCCCACCCGTTCGCGCTCGGCGATCATCAGCCACAGCATGCGCAGCCCCGACGGTTCGGCGAACTGGCCGTACAGGCGTTCGACCAGCCAGGCGGCGAACTCGCGCGAGGGCACGCGGGCGTCGGGCTCGGGCATGCCTTCCAGCGACGGCGGCGTCAGCGAGCGCCGCAGCAGCGCCTCGAAGACCGCGTCCTTGCTGCCGAAGTGCGCATACAGCCCGCCTTTGGAAAGGCCAGCCCGGCGCGCAATCTCGTCCATGCGAGTATCGGCATAACCGCGCTCGCAGAACTCGACCAGTGCGGCGTCGAGGATCTGCTGCATGCGTACCGCCGGCGACAGCCGGCGCCGCGGTGTGCCGTTGGAGTCCTTGTCTGCGTCCACGCCGCGATGTTAGCTCGGCACCACGAGGGGGGTTCACTACCGACTCACCGGTCGTTAAGATGCGGACTGACGGAAGGACCTTGCATGACCCGAAGACAGGCGCAGGCCGTGGCCCGCGGCGAGACGCGCGCGACAGCCCCCGGGCCGATCGCCGGCCGCACGGCGCTGCGGCTGACGACCCCGATCGTGATCGCCGTCCTGGCCGCCGCCTGCGCGGCGCCGGCGGACCGCGGCGCCCCGCCCTCGCCCGGCGAGCCGCCGCCGACGCTCGGCGCAGCGGCCGACGCCGCGGCCCGGGTGCCGGGCTGGCGCGGCTACTTCGCCGACCCGGCACTGCAGCAGCTGATCGCCCAGGCGCTGGAGAACAACCGCGACCTGCGCATCGCCGCGCGCCGCGTCGACGAGGCGCGTGCCGGCTACGGCCTGCAGCGTGCCGACGAAGGCCCGACCATCGGCCTGCAGTCGCGCGGCATCCGCTACCACACGCCGGCCGACCTGAGCCTGACGCGCCAGGAGAGCACCGGCGGCGCGCAGAGCGCGGGCCTGGGTTTCTCGAGCTGGGAGCTCGACCTCTTCGGCCGCCTGCGCGCCCAGAGCGACAGTGCGCGCGAACGCTGGCTCGCCAGCGAAGCGGCGCAGCGTGCCGTCGCGCTGCAGCTCGTCGCCCAGGTCGCCGACGGCTACTACACGCTGTGCGAACTCGACGAGCGCCTGGCGCTGGCCGACGAGACCGTCGCCAGCCGCAGCGAGAGCCTGCGCATCACACGCCGCCGCGTCGAGGTCGGCTCGAGCTCGAAGCTGACGCTGCTGCAGGTGCAGACGCTGCTGACGCAGGCGCAGTCGCTGGCGGCGCAGCTGCAGCGCGAACGCGCGGCCCAGGTCGAGGCGCTGGCGCTGCTGGCCGGTGCCCGCC
>NZ_NRRU01000048.1 GCF_016583785.1 Rubrivivax gelatinosus
AGTGCCCGGGCAGCGGCCAGGCGATCCGCATGGTGGCGCTGGACGCCGGCTGGAGCGACCTGGGCGCCTGGGAAGCGGTGTGGCAGGTGGCGGCCAAGGACGAACACGGCAACGCCGCCGTCGGCGACACCATCGTGCGCGACAGCCGCGGCACGCTGGTGCACGCGACCAGCCGGCTCGTCGGCGCCGTGGGCCTGGACGACGTCATCATCGTCGAGACCGCCGATGCGGTGCTGGTGGCCGACCGCGCGCGCAGCCAGGAGGTCAAGCAGATCGTCGCCCAGCTCGGCAGCCAGCAGCGCGGCGAGCACACGCTGCACCGCAAGGTGCACCGGCCCTGGGGCTGGTACGACAGCATCGACTCGGGGCCGCGGCACCAGGTCAAGCGCATCCTGGTCAAGCCCGGTGCCAGCTTGAGCCTGCAGATGCACCACCACCGGGCCGAGCACTGGATCGTCGTCAGCGGCACCGCCGAGGTGACGGTGGGCGACAAGGTCATCCTGCTGAGCGAGAACCAGAGCACCTACATCCCGTTGGGCGAGACGCACCGGCTGCGCAACCCCGGCAAGCTGCCGCTGGAGATCATCGAGGTGCAGTCCGGCAGCTACCTCGGCGAAGACGACATCGTGCGCTTCGAGGACACCTACGGCAGGACGGCGACATGACTCTTCTCGTGACCGGTGGCGCCGGCTTCATCGGCAGCAACTTCGTGCTCGACTGGCTGCGTGGCAGCGACGAGCCCGTCGTCAACCTCGACGCGCTCACCTACGCCGGCAACCTGGAGAACCTGGCCAGCCTGGACGGCGACGCGCGCCACGTCTTCGTGCGCGGCGACATCGGCGACCGCGCTCTGGTCGACCAACTGCTGGCGACGCACCGCCCTCGCGCCCTGGTGCATTTCGCCGCCGAAAGCCACGTCGACCGCTCGATCCACGGCCCCGGCGACTTCATCCGCACCAACGTCAACGGCACCTATACCTTGCTGGAAGCGGCACGCGGCTTCTGGAACACGCTGGCCGAGGCCGAACGGGCGCAGTTCCGCTTCCACCACGTCAGCACCGACGAGGTCTACGGCAGCCTGGCGCCCGACGCGCCGGCCTTCACCGAAACCCACGCGTTCGAGCCCAACAGCCCGTACAGCGCCAGCAAGGCTGCCAGCGACCACCTGGTGCGCGCCTGGCACCACACCTACGGCCTGCCGGTGGTCACGACCAACTGCAGCAACAACTACGGGCCCTTCCACTTCCCCGAGAAGCTGATCCCGCTGTTGATCGTCAACGCGCTGGCCGGCAAGTCCTTGCCGGTCTACGGCGACGGCCGGCAGGTGCGCGACTGGCTCTACGTCGGCGACCACTGCAGCGCGATCCGCGCCGTACTCGAGCGCGGCCGCCCGGGCGAGACCTACAACGTCGGCGGCTGGAACGAGAAGCCCAACATCGAGATCGTGCACACCGTCTGCGCGCTGCTCGACGAGCTGCGCCCCGACCCGGCCGGGCCGTATGCGCGCCTGATCACGCACGTGACCGACCGCCCGGGGCACGACCGCCGCTACGCGATCGACGCGCGCAAGATCGAGCGTGAACTCGGCTGGCGCCCGGCCGAGACCTTCGAGACCGGGATCCGCAAGACGGTGGCCTGGTACCTGGCGCACGAGGACTGGGTCGCGCGCGTGCAGAGCGGCGCCTATCGCGACTGGCTGCAGCGTCATTACGGAGACAAGGCATGAAGATCCTGCTGCTGGGCTGTGGTGGCCAACTGGGCTGGGAACTGCAGCGCGCGCTCGCGCCGCTGGGCGAACTGGTCGCGTTCGACCGCGACACCGGTGCTGATTTCTCGCGCCCCGACACGCTGCCGGCGCTGCTGGACACGCACCGGCCCGAGGTCATCGTCAACGCCGCCGCGCACACCGCCGTCGACCGCGCCGAGAGCGAGCCCGATCTGGCGCGCACGATCAACGCCGAGGCGCCGGGCCTGCTGGCGCGCGAAGCGGCGGCGCGTGGCGCCTGGTTCGTGCACTACTCGACCGACTACGTCTTCGACGGCAGTGGCGAGCACGCCCGCACCGAAGACGCGCCGACCGGTCCGCTGTCGGTCTACGGCCGCACCAAGCTCGAAGGCGAGGAACTGGTGCGTGCCAGCGGCTGCCGCCACCTGATCCTGCGCACCAGCTGGGTCTACGCGGCGCGCGGCGCCAACTTCGCCAAGACCATGCTGAAGCTGGCGGCCGAACGCGAGAAGCTGCGTGTCGTCGCCGACCAGATCGGCGCGCCCACCGGTGCGGACCTGCTGGCCGACATCACCGCGCACGCGCTGCGCCAGGCGCTGGCCGACCCGTCGCTGGCCGGCACCTACCACTGCGTGGCCACCGGCGAGACCAGCTGGCACGGCTACGCACGCTTCGTCGTCGAGCACGCGCTGGCCGCGGGCCGGCCGCTGCGCATCGTGCCCGGCGCGATCGAGCCGGTGCCGACCAGCGACTACCCGACACCGGCGAAGCGGCCGCTGAACTCGCGCCTGGACACCCGTCTTTTGCGTGAGCGTTTCGGCCTGCATCTGCCGCCCTGGCAGGACGGCGTGCGCCGCATGCTCGACGAGATCACGACCACGGGAGAACGCTGATGAACCGCCGCGGCATCATCCTGGCCGGCGGTTCCGGCACCCGGCTGCACCCGGCGACACTGGCCGTCAGCAAGCAGCTGCTGCCGGTGTACGACAAGCCGATGGTCTATTACCCGCTGGCCACGCTGATGCTGGCCGGCATCCGCGAGGTGCTGGTGATCAGCACGCCGCAGGACACGCCGCGTTTCGAGGCCCTGCTGGGCGACGGCAGCCGCTGGGGCATGTCGTTCACCTACTGCGTGCAGCCCAGCCCCGACGGCCTGGCGCAGGCCTTCATCCTCGGGCGCGAGTTCATCGGCGGGCGGCCGAGTGCGCTGGTGCTGGGCGACAACATCTTCTACGGCCACGACTTCCAGGGCCTGCTGCAGCGCGCCGATGGCCGCGGCCGCGGCGCCAGCGTCTTCGCCTACCACGTGCAGGACCCCGAGCGCTACGGCGTCGTCGCCTTCGACGGCCAGCAGCGCGCGCTGTCGATCGAGGAGAAGCCCAAGGCGCCGAAGAGCAACTACGCCGTCACGGGGCTGTACTTCTACGACGAGCAGGTCTGCGACATCGCCGCCAGCATCGCCCCTAGTGCACGCGGCGAGCTCGAGATCACCGACGTCAACGCGCGTTACCTGCAGCAGGGCGAACTCGACGTCGAGATCATGGGTCGCGGTTACGCCTGGCTGGACACCGGCACCCACGACAGCCTGCTCGAGGCCGGCCAGTTCATCGCCACGCTGGAGAAGCGCCAGGGGCTGAAGGTGGCGTGCCCCGAAGAGATCGCCTACCGCGCCGGCTGGATCGACGCCGCGCAGGTGGAGAGGCTGGCGCAACCGATGCTGAAGAACGGCTATGGTCGCTACCTGATTCAGCTCATTGAACAGAAGGCTTTCTGATGAAGCTGGTGAAGACGCCGCTGCCGGGCGTGCTGATCGTCGAACCTGCCGTCTATGGCGACGAGCGTGGCTGGTTCATGGAGAGTTTCAACGAGCCGCGCTGGCGCCAGGCGCTGGAGGAGCTGGGCGAGCCGCAGCCACGGCCTTTCGTGCAGGACAACCACTCATGCAGCCGCGCCGGCGTGCTGCGTGGGCTGCACTACCAGCTGCCGCCGCATGCGCAGGGCAAGCTGGTGCGCGTGGTGCGGGGCAGGGCGTTCGACGTCGCGGTGGACATCCGGCGCGGGTCGGAGCATTTCGGGAAGTGGTTCGGGGTGGAGCTGACGGCCGAGAACAAGCGCCAGCTCTGGATCCCGGAGGGGTTCGCGCACGGGTTCCTGGCGCTGGAGGACGATACGCACTTTCTCTACAAGACGACTGACGTCTATGCGAAGGAGTGCGAGGGGGCGGTGCGGTGGGATGATCCGGCGATCGGGATCAAGTGGCCGCCGACCGGAGCCGCTGAGCCGTCGCTCGCCCCTCGAGATGCAATGGCGCCGGCACTGGAGTCCTTGCGCGCGTGTTGATGGTGTTCGTCCCCGCGAACCCCCTGCCCGTAGGTGCGCCTTCGCCGTCATCTGGGTTCGGGAGTGAATCCCTCCTGTGTGACAATCAAACTGTCTACCGACGGGGAGAGCGCCTCAGTCAATCGAGGCACTGCAAGGAATGTTCATGGAAAACCTGGGGGGAAGTCCTCCCGCTTTTCTGGTCGGGGCAGGACGTTCCGGTACAACGCTTCTCTACAAGCTTCTCGCGGCCCATCCTCTCGTCGGTTACCTGAACAACTATCTGACCCGCTTGCCGCGCTTCGATAGTGTCATTCTAGGTAATCGATTGTTGCAGGATCATTACACACTTAAGCGCCGAGCTTGGTTCGATGATCGCGGCGGGGCGTTTCTGGGCGGGCGACGCCACCGCCCAGGGCGCTGGTTTCCCACGCCAGAGGAATGTGAGCCGTTCTATAAGCGCTGCGGATTTCCGGAAATGGTACCCTCCAACTGGGTGCCGACTGCGGAAACGCAGAGTCGGGCGCGGCGGCTCTTCGGCCGGATAAGGCAGCTCAACGGCACCCCGCTTCTGCTGAGCAAGCGTACCGCGAACAACCGCCGCATACCGGCTCTGCATGCGACCTTTCCTGATTCGCGCTTCGTCGTCCTGCACCGTGACGGCAGGGCGGTGGCTCAATCTCTGGTCCAGGTGCACTGGTGGGACGACCACATCTTGTACTGGGACGGACGTACACCGCGCGAATTGGTCAGGCGAGGCGCCGACGCGCTTGACCTGGCGGCCCAGAACTGGGCGCACGAGGTGCGTGACATGTCGGCGGGTCTGGCGTGCATCCCTGCGAGCCAAGTGATCTACCTACGATACGACGAACTGCTCACCGAACCGGGGGCGCAACTAAGGCGGGTGCTGACCTTCCTTGGTGTCGATCCTGACTATTCGCCCGGCTACTGGCAACTGATAGCAACGCTGAACCTCCGTTACCAGGGCGAACACTGGCAACCTCGCTGGACCGCGGAACAGCGCGCTCGCGTCGAGGCTGTGCAGGCCGATATCCTGGCGGCTGTGGGGTATCTTGGGGACCTGCGCTAGCTGCAGTCCCCCGTTCGGTCAGCGCTTTCGAGCGATGCACACCAGGTCGAACGCGCGCTCTCGAGGGACACCGAAACCGTTCAACCACTGGGAGAGCAGCCGCTGCTTTCGCCACTGTGATTCAGCCGATCGCCCTGGAACGACGAAGTGGCGGGAGGTGTCTTCCTCCAGGCATACGCTCTCGTTGACTAGAACCTCGACGCCGCAATCGTCCAGCAGTGCTTGCATGCCGGCCGGGTAGACACGCCAGCAGTCGATGGGGGCCTCGTGATAGGGCCAACTGGTCGGGGCGATGGTGACGACCAGTCCGCCTGGTTTGCACACCCGGACGACCTCATGCATCCAGATCCACGGTTTGCGTACGTGTTCCAGTACTTGGCCGGAGATAACGACGTCGTAAGCGCCATCTTCGATCGGGAAGGAGTTCTCGTTGCTCGCAACAAACGTGAGCCCTGGTCGAGGGAAGATGTCGACCGTGTCCCACTGTCCGCGCTGTCCGGCTACTTTGGAATAACTCGAAGGGAACGCGTCGGGGCCTATCTCCAACACACGGGGAGATCCCTGCAAAAAGGGCAAAACGTACTTCGTGAAGATCAGGCGGCTATTCAGATGCATGGCTATGTCTTATTTCTGGAGCACGAAGCGTACTGACGCGATGGGCAGCAGGGCGGCGAGCACTGTGCCTTCAATCCACTCGGGTCGCTTGTTTGCGATCAAGGACGTCCAGGCGGAGCCGATTCGCTGGCGATGCGGATCGACGACGACCTGCACGCTACTGAATAGTAGCGGCAGGTAGCGATAGTGCCGGGACTCGTATGTATCGGGAACGAAATAACGCATCGAGCGCAACGTGAAGTAGTTGCAGTGGGTGGGGTCGATAAAGGCTCCGGCACTGCGGAAATACGGAACGTCGACGACTAGGGTTCCGCCCGGCCGCAGTATTCGGCTGCACTCCTGCAACAGCGCAAGATAGTTCCGGATGTGTTCGAAGACATTGTCTGCGACCACGAGATCGAAACTCATGTCGTCAAACGGCAGCGGCTGTTCCAAGTCGACGACTTGATCGACGCCCGAGCCGGCGACCAGATCGACGTTGAGAAATCCCGGCATCGGCCGGGAGCCGCAGCCCAGGTTGAGTGCGCGCGCACCTGTATTCGCACGTGTGCTCTCCAGAAGCCGGCGGTAGTCCTGTTTGACCCACGTTGATAGTTTCCTGATCATTCGAAGAGGCATTTTTTGAACCGTCGCGCAAAGGCGATTTCGGAAAAAACGGAGAGAGCTTGCTGCCGAATTTTTCTGGCTAGTGCGAGTCGGGCCTCATTGGAGAGGCTTGTCGCCCACTTCACGCCGGCACCCGGTGTTTCGAAAGTTTGCAGTTCAGGAATTCCGAGTGCCTGTACGGCCTCGGCATGCGGGGGGATATCCGACAGTACCGGGATAAGCCCTTGCTTGAACGCTTCCAACACACCGAGCGGCATGCCCTCGAAACTCGCAAACGAGATGTAAAATTGCCCAGGCACATAGTGCGCAGCGGGGGAGTCCACTGGCCCAATTATCAAGTCTTGCGGCCGCGCGGCCATCGCCTCGATCACCCTGTTCTCTTCCGGGCCGGAACCGAAGACACGCATCTTGCCCAGCGGATCTAGACTGCAGATTGCCGCAGCCGCCGCATCCACTCGTTTGCGCCGGATCAGGGGGCCAGCGAAGTAATACCGTCGCTGGTCATCATATGCGCCGCTGGGTGCGGCGCAATCGGCGCAGCCGTTGAGGCAGGTGATCGCGCGGAGCCTGTAGCGCTGGTTCAGATTCCGGCTGACCGCCGCGCTGCATCCGAGCACCTGACCGATGCCACGCAACGCCCATGCGTGCAGGCAAGCAGCAAGTACGCCCTTTGTGTTCCCATACTGTGCCTTGTAGTCAGGCGCCAGGAAGTTATGCACTGTCGAGGAGCCGCCGCGCCTGCCGGAGATGCGGTTCAGAACGTCGGGTACCAGTCCGGAGCTGTGCACGCGCCGCCCCGCTCGCTTGGCCTGCCGTAGGCCATGCAGCAGTTCAATGACGTCTCCGAGACGATAACCATGACCCTTGTCGACGAACTCGACCGGTGCGTTCAATTGCCGTGCCAGCACCTGCATGACGTTATTGAGGCCGGTGTTGCGGTCGCGTGGCAGCAGAAATAGCAGGTTCTCTTCCATCTAGCTCGATAAGCTCGTCGGCGGCTTTGGGGATGCCCGCCGCCAAATTAGGAACATCACGACGAGACAACCGATGGAGTTGCCTGTCACCATGGCGCTGGCCAATACGAGCCCGGGACTTGCCAGATCCTTCAGCCAGAAGAACAGCACGGCACTCAAAGAGATCGCGACCGTCCCGCCCCACATCATCAACGAGGGCAAGCGTTGGGCCAATGCGATCCGCCCGAGCGGCAGCCCGCAGAACAAGGGCAGCAGGCCGAAGGTCAGGATCAGGTAGTAATGATCGATGCCGGCGAAACGCGGGCCCGCGATAATCGGCAGCAACGGCCTGACGACCACGACATTCACGAGGCAGATCGCAATGGCCAGAATTCCCATTCGGGCGCTTTTGTGCAGTGCGTATGAAAAGGCCGCGGTACCGTTGAGCTTTGCGACGTCCGGCATCATCAACGCGCCGATGACCGTTGCGAAGAAGCCATAAATCTCAACGAATCGTTGGGCTGCAAGATAGTGCCCGAACTCCTCCGGCTCGAGCATTTGCGAGCCGATGAGAAAGTCCAAGCGTGAATAGCATAGGCTCAGCAAGGTGACCGATGCGTAATTTGCAAATTCACGCCGCGAAAGCACCTGTACCGGCTTGCCGTCGGGTTTCGGTCGTCGCATTCCGAGCGCAAGCGTGCCGCCACGCATGACGACCAGTTCAGCGACCGCGATACAGAGCATAGCGGCGACGCTGGCGTTTCCCGTCAGGAAGACGGTCAGCCGCGCCGAGAAGCCGACGATCGTACGGCCAGTCCCCAAGACGGACAGCAGTCGAAAACGACTCTGAGCCTGCAGCAACGTCTCTCGTAGCGAGAGAGATTCCAGCAGCGCCACGGCGAGCACGCCTGACAGCGTGAGGAGCCCTTGTCCGCGCACGAGATCGGTCCAGCCCCATAATAGACCTCCGACGACGACACCGATGGCCGCACGTAGGATAAATACTCGCAACTCGCCTGCGCCATCCAGAGCCCCTGCCGCAAACCGGTTGGCGTACATGTCGTCGAGGGAAAGACGCGACGACGACGCAGCCATTTGTCCTAGCCCGACGGTCGTGCCGTATACCGCGAATGCCGCCGGGCCAAGTGCCCGCAGCAGAATTATTCCGGATACAAGAGTCAGGGCTAAGCTGGCAGAGCGCTCGGCGAGATACAGCGCTCGAGGGGAACAGACCAACTGCCAGAGCCTAGAAATACTCGGCATTGGCGATGTAGTACTGTAGCGCCACCAGGCAGCAGTAGGCGAGGATGGCGCTTCTCACCAGCAATGCCCTCGAACTGAGGCGTTCTGCCTCGTCGTAGACTTTGATCAGTGCCAGCAACTTCATCGAAATCAGAATATTGGCGACACGGCCGCCGGCTTGGTCGAAGTCAAAAAATAGACAGGTGGCGCAGTAAAGCAGCGTGAGAGGGCCGAGAAACCGGGGGAGTTCCTCTTGTGAGCACGTCTTTGTCAGGGCGTACACAAGCATCAGGTGAATCAGCAGTGCCAGTGGCGACGGGATTGTCGCGACTGACTCACCTTGCAGCGCGGCGTAGTTCGCAACCGCCGCCATCTGGTCTGGCACGATGGCGAAGAAGAGCGTGCGTATCGATCCTGTCGTGGCGACTACCGCGTAGGTGAGTATCGAAAGAACCACGGCCGTGCGAGCGCGCCATCGCAGTAGCAGCGTAAACGGATGCACCAACAACGACCAGTGGAACACCGGTGCCGCCAGCGTCCACCAGGGAATACGCCCGCGGCGGATGTAAATCTCATTGGCGAACAGGAGCAGGCAAACGCCCAGCCCCATGCGGATAGTGCCCCAAATCTGCTGAAGCAACATCCAGCCAAGCACGATCACCAGCGTTGCCAGCGGATTGCGTTGTCGGCTGCAGAATACCGCGATCAACATGATCGAGGCCAGTGCAGTAAGCTCGATTACGGCCGTCCTGCCAAGTCCGATATCTAGGCAAATCCGTCCCAAGAAGATGTAGATCGGCTCCAGAGAGTTCGCCGTCGAGATGGAATCCAGTGCCTTCAGGTAATCGACGTAGTTGTCGATATCGGTGCCGAAATCACGTCCGAACGATACCAACTGGATCAATAGCGCGACTACCCAGATCACCAGGACCTGGAGATCACGGGACCGCTGTGAAGCAGAGGCCTGCCCAGGCATGGCAGCCATCAGACGTTCAACATTCGCCGGCGCCAGGACCTGCCGCTATAAATCACTCGGGCTACGGCCCGGGGCATTAGGCGGATGGCCAGTCGGGCAGCCGGAACGGCAAGCCGCCATGAAATACCGAATAACCGGTACAGGCCGATCGTGTAGCAGCGGTATTCTGCAAAGGCCTTGCTCCAGGATCGCCTGGAGTAGAAGCCTTCGCTAATACGGTATCGGAGCAGCGGCTGTGCGAGGTTGTCAATGACAATCCCCTGCGTCAATGCGCGAAACCACATATCCAGGTCTTCATTGAAGGCGACGTCGCGGTAGCCCCCGAGCGCATCCCATGCATTGCGCCGAAAACACACGGTCGGATGCGCGAGGGGGCTGGCCTTGACGATGTAGTCGCGCACTTGATCTCGTCGCGGATAGGTGCGCACGCCGAGCGTCGCCCCGGAGCTTTCGAACTCCTCTATGGCCGAGCCGAGGATGCCGACGGTTACGTCCGCTTGCAGTTGCTCCACTTGCAGTAGCACGCGGTCGGGATGGCAGAGGTCGTCTGCGTCGACCCGCAACACGTACTCATCCTCCCCTGAGAGCTTGGTTGCCGCCGCGTTCAAGGCCCGTGCGAGGCCGCCGTTGCGAGGAATCTCAGTGGCTACCGTCCTGATCGAGGAACTTGCCTGGAATGCTCCGATGACCTGCCGGTTGGACTCCGGAATGGGGCCGTCGATGGCCAGCAGCAGCCGCATGCGTTGGTGCGGATAGGTCTGCCGGGCTAGGTGGTCCAATGCCTCCGAAAGATGTTTTGGATCGTCGCGGCCGTACGTCGCCATCAGCAGGGCTACGCAAGGGGAGGGCGTCATGCGTGCGTCCTCCGCGGATCAGCATCTGCCCTTGCGGTCAGCGCTTGGGCCCAACACCGCTCGGCGTCCTTGCGTGGCCCCTCGGGCGGGGCGGCTGTCTGTTCGGCCAATGCGGCGGCCAGCCACTCCTGTGCGCGTGCCTGCGCCGGGCCGTTCAGCGGTCCGTCGGGCAGGATCAAAAGGTGAAGCGGGCACGTGCGTTCGAGCCAGGGGTCCGAGCCGTGCGCCGTGGCGATGACCTTCAACCCGGCGTGCAGGTAGTCCACGGTTTTGATCTTCAGTCCGGTGGACGGGCCGGCCAAGTTGATGCCCAGTGCAGCGGAGTTCAGCGTGCTGCCTAGATCGTCGACCACTCCCAGCAGTTCGACCGCCTGCGGGAAAGCTTGTTGCAGCGACAGAGCTTGCGGCGTGCTGCACACCGCTCCGCAGACGCGAATGCGTGCGCCGAGATTCACCAGGATCTCGACGACGCCGGAAAGGCGCAGGTTGTCCAGGGCGTCGGCGTTCACCTGGTTGGCGCTTGCGAGGAAGACGGCTACGGGTTCCCGATGGCCGTCACGCTGCGGCGCCTCGGTAGGCCAGTAGGGCATGAAACGGACTTTTATGTCCCCGTGCCTTGCCCGAAGCGTCTGGTACTCCGCCCAGGCGATTGCCAAACTGACGTCCGACTCCTCGATCCGCTGTCGTTCGTCTTCCGGCCTGAGTGTCACCCACACCTTGACGCCCAACCGTTCGTGCCGGTTTGCGTGGATGTCGTGCAAATCGATCACCGTGGTCGTGGCTGCCCTGGCCCATGGCCGGGCCGTCCATACATAGTTTGTGAAGACCATGTCGTAGCGACGCCAGCCCGGGACCAGCGCTAGCAATGCCCGACCGACGATGTCGAAGGCGCCGAAGCGATAGGCCGACGCGAACCCTCCCTCCACGAGGAGCCGGTTCAGCAAGTAGATACTCTTGTAAGCGATCCGCAAGCTGTTCTGCAGCACCGGCGGCAGGCGACAAGGTCGCGCGCCCCAACCGGCGAGCTTGCCGGCGTTGCGTCCGATCGGCTCCACCAAGGACAGGAACTCGACCTCATGATCCCGGCTTAACAGCGCGATGGTCTGCCGGAAGCGGGCGATGTTGCCGGCGTATCCCGAGATCGTGCAAGGCGTGACGAACAGGACGCGTCCCCGCTCAGCCATGTCGTGCAGCCTCCACGGGAGCGCAATGATCGGCAATCCAGTCGGCGGCCTCGTGCTCCGTACGCCAGCCGACCACTTGGGCGGCAAGCTCGGGGTCCGAGATCGCCCCCTCGCGCACCAGGCATGGGATCCCGATGTCCAGCGCATCGAGCAAGGTCAACGGAATGCCTTCGAAGTTTGATGTGTTGAGGAGGGCGTGCATACGGGGCAGCGGCGGCAGGGTTTCCGCTTCGAAGTCCACCCAGCCCCAAAAACACACTGCGCCCTGGGGAGAGTGCTCGCGCACACGCGCCTGCAACGCGGATCGTTCCTCTCCGTCGCCAACGAAATGAAGCACCGCGTGGGCGAGGCCTCGGGCATGCAAAAGTGCCAGAATGGCGAGGGCTCTCTCGGGGCACTTCTGATTTCGCTCGAGCCGCCCGATCCAGTACAGATTGAGGTGGCCATCATCTAGCCCCTCGCTTTGTAGGCGCGAAAGGTGTCCGGGTGCCATGTTGCGCAGCACGTAGTCTGCTGGCGGACCGAAACCGGCGGCTTCGGTCGGCGAGATCGTCGCCAGTCGCGTTGCTGCCCAGCGGCCTAGCTGGGTCGCACGGTTGCGCTGACGTGGCGGCATCGGGACATAAGTGATTGGCGGTCTTGCAGCGGACAGGCGCACCATGGCCGTCAGATAGGCGAAGTTGCCGATATCGCCAGCACTCACAAGGTCGAATTCCCCGATCTCACGACCGAGGAACCGGCGTGCAGACAGCGTCGCGCGCACGAGAGCGGTACCAAGTAGGCTCGGATAGGCCGGCAGCAATACCGTGTCGCTCAACCTCACATTGGAGGGCAGGGCTTGAGATAGCCGGGCTAGATGAGTCGGCTCTTCAGCCGCAGCGACGATGTCCCACTCAGTGGCCGGGTCAGCAGCCATGTGGCGCAGCAGCATCTGCTCGTGACCGCCATAGCCGGTCAGCAGGATCATGGCGCGGCGCCTGCCTTTGCTGGCTGGGCGGGCGGCCTGCAGAAGATCCGCCAGCGCCCGGAACGTGGGCAGCACGGTTCCCGACGCGGGCCGTTCGCTCAAGACAGGCTCCGGCGACGCCTGCTGAACATCAGGAACGCACAGTAGACACACGTGCCGACGATCGCCGCGACACCGGCGATGAGTAGCCGCACGGGACGTGAACGCCGATCCGGCGCTTGGGCAAGATCAATAACCTGAATCAGGCTGCCCTCGCGACTTTCGTCCAGCTTGGCGGCCTCGTACTGTCTGGCGTACAGCTCGAACAACGCCTCTTGATACTTGAACTCGCGGTAGCGACCGATGTAATCGTTGGGCGCGCCCTCGTTGGCTTTGGCCTGTTCGATCTTGGTCAACTCGTTCTTCAATGCCGCGAGTTCGGCCTGGGCAGCGCGGACCTCGGGCGCATTCGGCTGCAACTTGCTGCGGTAAGCCCCGAGCTTCACCTCGGTCGCCGTCACCTCCGCCGCGATCCGTGCGTAGGCCTCTGCCGACGACTTGGGTTCGGCGCGCAGGACGCCAGACGAGACGCCTGAACGTTCGAGTTTCTGCTGGGCCTCTGTCAGCCTCTCCTTCGTCTGCTGCAGCTGGCGCTCGAAGAAGACCCGGCGCTGCTGCGCCTCCGTGACGGCCAGGGTGGCGGAAAGCCGCTGCAGCTCAGCGACATAGGCATTGGCGATCTTTGCTGCGCGCGCGGCGTCCGAATCCTCGACGTCTAGGTAGATCAAACCATCGCGTTTGCCGAGCACGGCGTTGGTGTTCTTGCGCAACTGCTTGCGGGCATCCGATAGGAGCTCGGACTTGTAGACGGTCTGTAGGTCAAGCTGCTTGACCAGCGTGTCGACGACCGTGGTGCTTTCCAGCATCGCCAGGTACTGGTCGCCCGGCGTACGAACCTGAAGATTGCCGCCCGCGATGCCGGCTAGCGCGCCGAGTGATCCGAGCGCCAACGCGGCATTGCTGTTCTGGCTCTGCGGTGGAATGAAGACTGTCCGCGCCGTGTAGACGGGAGGCAGCGTCCAAGCGACTCCGTAGCCCAGCAGGAAGAGCACGCCAAAGGTGGCGCCGATACGCCTCCATGCCGGAAGCAGGGTGGCGGTCACCGCGGACAGGCCCTGATGTTCTTGTTGGTCCATGTCGTTCGGCTAGTCGAATGTTCTCAGCGCCGCCGCGCCGATGCCGAACTGATACAGCAACTGCGTCCAGTCCTTGGCGCTTTGGATCCACGTCGTCTTGTCCATCTCCTCCGGTACGAAGATCGTGTCGCCTGGCTGAACGCCAGTCGACGCGAGTGCGTTGCCGCGCGAGAACCAGCTGGACTCCTGCAGGCTGCTGGCGACCGTGCCGTTGGCTCGCACGACGAACACGCTGCTCTGGTCTGCACCCTTCTTGGGCCCGCCGGCCAGGCGCAGATAGTCGCCGACGTTGCGGCTCGGGCTGTAGAGGTAGCTGCCGGCGCTGAACACGCTGCCGAACACGCCGATCGTTGTCGGCCGAGCAGGTACGAAGATGCGGTCGCCGTCCTCCAGGGCCAGGTCGGGCAGTTGGGTCGAGGAGGGCGTGAGGTTGAGTACCAGACGGCCCGTCGGCTTGAGCTCGCGAAGTTGGTCGAGCCAGCGTTTCGTTACTGCGGAGGTGGCGACGATGCCGTTGGCTTCGTCCGCGGTCGTCGACCGGCGCGTGGCGACCTGGGTGTTGATGTCGGTTTCCAGGTCGCGCAATGCACGTTCATAGTTTTGCTGCTGCGTCCGGCGCACGCTTTCGCGGGTGAACTCGGTCGCGTAGAGATACCCATTTGTCGTGAGGCCGCCGGCGGCGCGTACCGCGTCGGCCACGCTACTCGTCACGGGCATGACATATTCGCCTGGGCGCGTAACCTCGCCTTCGACACGAACACGCTTTTGCTGCGTGCCCGCCGGACGTTCCAGGTCGCCGGCATTAAAGGCGCGCAGGATATCGCCGTTGGCCAGCGCCATTGCGGCGGATTCCGGCAGATTCAATTGCAGCAGACGATTCGCATTGGCATTGCCGAGGCGGTCCAATGCAACTCGGTCCATGTCGGCGACCGCGGTGAAGCTGCCGGCCATCTGCAGCGCGTCGTCGACACTTTCGCCGCGTTTGATCTCGAAAATGGCGCTGCGGTTGACGCTGCCGACCACCGCCACCTGCGGGCCGATCGGGCCGACGTGGATCACGTCATCTGGTTGGAGGAGCTGGTCGGCGCTGCGGTCGCCTTTGAGCAACAGATCGTAGAGATCGAGCTGGGCGACGACGGTCTTGCCGCGCCGCAGCACGATGTTGCGGAAGCTGCCCGACGGTGCCGGGCCGCCGGCAGCCAGCAGCGCCTGCGACATCGTCGACAGGCTGTTGACGACCACGGGCCCCGGGGTGTCGGCGAAGCCGGTCACGTAGACCCGCATGCCACGCAACTGGCCCAGCGCGACGCTGACCTGGAAGTTGCGGAACACCTGGCCGACACGGCGCGAGATGACCTCGGGCAGGTCGGCGTAGCGCACGCCGGACACCAGAACCGGCCCGACGCGCGGGATGCTGATGCGGCCGCTGCGGTCCACCGTCAGCCGCAGGTCGGCATCGACCGAGCCCCAGAGCGTGACGACGAGTTCGTCGCCGACGCGCACCAGGTAGTCGGCCGGGATGGAGGGGTGGAAGTCGGCGCTGCGGTCTTCCTGCAGGCGGTCGACGAGGTCGTAGCCGAAGCGGCGCAGATCGGGCTCGTTCGCGACCCGGCGGGCGTAGCGTTCGAACTCGCTGGGCGGCGCCGGCTGGCGCCGCGTCGGGGCCAGTTCCTTGTCGTCGCTGCGGCTCGACGTGCTCCGGCTGTCCTGGCGGCGCTGCTGCTGTTGCATCTGCGTCTGCGTTTGCGTCTGCGCCGGGGCCTCCTGCTGCCGCAGGCGGATCGCCCCGCCCGAGGTGGCGGAGTCGGTCTGGAGCGTGGCCGAATCCTGAGCGGAGGCGCTGAACGCGGCGATCAATCCGAAACACATCGCGACAAAGAGCCGCCGCAAGCGAGGCGTGGAATCAACGCAGTGCATAGTGGGGGGCAAGGTGATCCTGGAAGGCTGGTTGTAAGCCTGGGTTGCTATGAATAGCTGGAAAGCGGGCAGGCGAGTCGCAGATGGTGCCGTTGCAAAGCAATCGCGCGAAGGATTCTAGCGGGCCCGTCCGTCCATCTTTTCGTTGATTAACAGGACTGACATTGCCGGTAACGCCCTGGGTCGGGCCGATAGAATCGCTCCCATGTGGCTCCTGCTGACCGCTTTCGCGGTGTCTTTGTCGATCACGCTGCTGATGGTTCATCACGCGCGTCGGGGCGCCCATCGGCTGACTGACCACGACCTGTCGGGGCCGCAGAAATTCCACTCGCACCCGGTGCCGCGGGTCGGCGGCGTCGGCATTTTCGCCGGTGTCGTGGCCGCGGTCGGTGTCCTGTACTGGCTGGACCGTGAGCTGGGTGCCCAGGCTGCCCTGCTGCTGCTCTGCGGCCTGCCCGCCTTCGCCTCGGGGCTGACCGAAGACCTCACCAAGACCCAGAGCCCGCGCCGCCGGCTCTTCTTCACCGCGGTGGCCGCGGCGCTGGCCGTGTGGCTGCTGGACGCGACGATCGCACGCACCGACATCCCCGGGCTGGACTGGCTGGTGTCATTCAGTGCGATCGCGGCGGTGCTCACCGTCTTCGCCGTGACGGGCGTCGCCAACTCGCTGAACATCATCGACGGCTTCAACGGCCTGGCGTCGATGTGCGCGGTGCTGATGATGCTCAGCATCGGCTACGTCGCGTTCCAGGTCGACGACATGCTGATCGTCTGGCTGGCGGTGGCCGGCGTCGGCGCGGTGTTCGGCTTCTTCGTGCTGAACTTCCCGCTCGGTCTGATCTTCCTCGGTGACGGCGGCGCCTACTTCCTGGGCTTCTACGTCGCCGAACTCGCCATCCTGCTGCTCAGCCGCAATCCCGGCGTCTCGCCGATGTTCCCGCTGCTGGTGTGCATCTACCCGGTGTTCGAGACCGTGTTCTCGATCTACCGCCGCGTGATGCTGCGCGAACAGTCCGCCAGCGAGCCCGACGGCATCCACCTGCATTCGCTGATCTACCGCCGCGTGATGCGCTGGGCCGAGTGCGAGCGCGCTCCTCGCTCGCAGGTTCGACGCAACTCGATGACCTCGCCCTATCTGTGGCTGCTGTGCACGGTGGCCATCGCACCGGCCATGCTGTTCTGGAGCAGCACCCCCATCCTGGCCGGTTTCATCGTGCTCTTCGGCGTGGTCTACACCGGGCTGTACTGGCGCATCGTGCGCTTCCGTTCGCCGCGCTGGCTGCACCTGCACCGCACGCGCTGACCCGGTGCTGCAGGCCGCACAAGACGCCGCCAGGCGCTCGCGCGGATAATGGGGCCCAGATGAACGTCACAACCCCCACTGCCGCCCCAGAGGCCGACCAGGCCGGAGCGGCGCCCGAGCCCGTCCTGAATCCCAAGTTCGAGACGCTGCCGCTCGACCCCAAGCTGCTTCGTGCGGTGGCCGACGCCGGCTACACCTCGATGACCCCGATCCAGGCCAAGGCGATCCCCATCGTCCTGGCCGGCCGCGACGTGATGGGCGCGGCCCAGACCGGCACCGGCAAGACCGCGGCCTTCACGATCCCGCTGCTGCAGAAGATGCTGCGGCACGAAAACGCCAGCATGTCGCCGGCACGCCACCCGGTGCGTGCACTGGTGCTGGCGCCGACGCGCGAGCTCGCCGACCAGGTGGCCGCCAACGTCAAGACGTACGCCAAGCACACCAAGCTGCGCTCGGCGGTCGTCTTCGGCGGCATCGACATGAAGCCGCAGACGCTCGAGCTGAAGGCCGGCGTCGAGGTGCTGATCGCCACGCCGGGCCGGCTGCTCGACCATATCGAGGCCAAGAACGCGGTGCTCAACCAGGTCGAGTACGTCGTGCTCGACGAAGCCGACCGCATGCTCGACATCGGCTTCCTGCCCGACCTGCAGCGCATCCTGTCCTACCTGCCCAAGGCGCGGCAGACGCTGCTGTTCTCGGCCACCTTCTCGTCCGATATCCGGCGCCTGGCCGGCAGCTACCTGCAGGACCCGATCACGGTCGAGGTGGCGCGCCCCAACGCCACCGCGACCAACGTCGAGCAGCGCTTCTACGGCGTCGGCGACGACGACAAGCGCGCCACCGTGCGCCAGCTGCTGCGCCAGCGCGAGCTCTCGCAGGCCATCATTTTCGTCAACAGCAAGCTCGGCGCTGCGCGCCTGGCGCGTTCGTTCGAGCGCGACGGCCTGAAGACGCAGGCGCTGCACGGCGACAAGAGCCAGGACGAGCGCCTGAAGGCGCTGGCCGCGTTCAAGGCGGGCGAGGTCGACCTGCTGGTCGCCACCGACGTCGCCGCGCGCGGCCTGGACATCGCCGACCTGCCGGCGGTGTTCAACTTCGACGTGCCCTTCAACGCCGAGGACTACGTGCACCGCATCGGCCGCACCGGCCGCGCCGGCGCCTCCGGCCTGGCGGTGACGCTGGTCACGCGCAACGACACCCGCCTGATCGGCGACATCGAGAACCTGATCAAGAAGAAGATCGAGGTCGAGCCCTTCGAGATCGAGGACGACCGGGCACGCCGCCCTCGCCGCCACCTCGATGACGAGCGCGACGACGAACCGCGTGCCGAGACGCCGCCGCCGCCGCGTGCGCCCGCGCCGCGCGCCGAGTACGCCGAACGCCCGCGCCGGGCGCCGCAACCGCCGGCAGACCCGATCTTCGACCGCCCCTACGAGCCGTCTCCGGCCGCTGTCGCCGCTGCGGCTACGGCCGCCGCGGATGCCCCGGCCACCTCGGCGACGGGCAAGGCCCTGCCGGCCGGCCTGCGGCCCAAGCGCAAGGTCGCGTCGCTGCTGGGCGGCGGCCGCTGACACGGGCGCTGCGGCGTCCAGGATCGTGATCCTCGTCTGCGGCGAGGCGCTGATGGACGTCTTCGCCGCCGGCGACACCGCCGCCGGCCTGATGCTGGACGCACGCTGCGGCGGCTCGCCGTTCAACGTCGCGATCGGGCTGGCGCGCCTGGGGCAGCCAGTGGGCTTTCTCGGTGGCCTGTCCAGCGATGCCGCCGGCCGGCGCCTGCGCGCCGCGCTGCAGGCCGAAGGTGTCGACACCGGCTGCGCGCCGGCTCTCGACGCGCCGACGACGCTGGTGATGATCGACGTCGCCGAGGGCGGCAGCCCGCATTACCGCTTTCTCGGCGCCGGTGCCGCCGACCGGCTGCTGCCGGCGCACGCCGTGGTGGCGCTACCGGAAGCGGTGCGCGTGTTGCAGCTCGGGTCCTACGCGCTGGTGGTCGAGCCGGTCGCGACCGTGCTGCGTGCGCTGGTCGAGCGCGAACACGGCCGGCTGCTCGTCGCCTACGACCCCAACGTGCGCCCGGGCGTCGAGCCCGACGCCGCGCGCTGGCGCGAGGCGCTGGACTGGATGGCGGGCCGCTGCCGGCTGCTCAAGGCCAGCGACGAAGACCTGGGCTGGCTTTACCCCGGCGTCGCGCACGCCGAGCTGGCGCGGCGCTGGCTGGCGGCCGGTGTCGAGCTCGTCGTCGTCACGCTTGGTGCCGGCGGTGCCAGCGGCTGGACCGCAGCCGCTGCCGTCGAGCTGCCCGCGGCGCCGTCGGCGCTGGTCGATACCGTCGGCGCCGGCGACACCGTGCAGGCGGCGCTGCTCGCCTGGCTGGCCGAACACGAGCGCCTGGCGCCGGGGCGGCTGCGGCTGGATGCGGCTGAACTGCGGTCGGCACTGGCGTTTGCGCTGCGCGCCGCGGCGCTGACCTGCTCGCGCCGCGGTGCCGACCTGCCGCGCCGCGCCGAGCTGTAGCGGCTGCGGCGCGAGCCGGCGCTCAGAGCTTGTCGATCACCTGCTGCAGATGCCGCGACGCGGCCTGCAGCTCGGCCAGCTTGTCGGCGTGCAGCGCGGCGACGAGCTGGCGGATCTCGGTGGTCGACACGTCCTGGGTGCGCGGCAGGTAGACGACTTCGCAGAGGTCGGCCAGATCGTCGAACTTGCCGACCCAGTCGTCGCCCATCGCGAAGATGTGCGCCTGTTCGCGCACGATGTCGGCGCGTTTCTGGTCCCAGCTCTGCTCGGGGAAGGCGACGTCGACGAAGCGGACCGAACGAACGATCTCGACCCGGTGTTCGTAGGGCACGACGGTCTTCTTGCCCTTGAGCGCGTTGAACTCGTCGGTCGACACGCCGACGACGAGCCGGTCGCCCAGCGAGCGCAGCCGCTGCAGCAGCTTCAGGTGGCCGATGTGGAAGAGGTCGAAGGTGCCGTAGGTGATGACGGTGGACATGCGCGGTTGCCGGGCCGGTGATGGGCGTTCGATTCTTGTTCGGGCGGGCGCGGGGCCGGCCCGCTCCGGGGCGCATTGTCGATCTACGCGGCGAGCAGCGAGAAGACGGCCGGCAAACGTTCTGGCATTGCCTGCGGCCGCGCGCGCCACTCGGCGACCGGGCCGCTGCGCGTCCAGCCATCGGCCAGCGTGATGCCGCAGGCCACCGCCAGCCGCGTCGTCGGCGCCAGCGTCGCCGCCAGCGCGGCCAGCATCGCGGCGTTGCGATAAGGCGTCTCGATCAGCAGCTGCGTCTGGCCGAGGCGCCGCGACAGCGTCTCCAGCTCGCGGATGCGCGCGGTGCGCGCCGCCGCGTCCTGCGGCAGGTAGCCGACGAAGGCGAAGCTCTGGCCTTCCAGCCCGCTGGCGGCCAGCGCCAGCATCAGCGAACTCGGTCCCGAGAGCGGCAGCACCGGCACGCCGGCGCGGTGCGCGGCGGCTACCAGAGCCGAGCCCGGGTCGGCGACAGCCGGCAGCCCGGCTTCGCTGACCAGCCCGAGGTCGTGGCCGGCCAGCGCCGGCGCCAGCAGCTCCTGCCAGGCGGCGGGCGGCACCGGCTCGCGGCTGCCTTTGCGCGGGCGCGGCAGCTCGGTGATGCGGATCTCCTGCAGCGGCCGCGCCAGCGGCACGACGGCGCCGACACGCTTGAGCAGCGCGCGTGCGCTGCGTGCGTCCTCGGCTGCCCAGTGTTCCAGCGCCGCCGCGCGGCGGATCACGCCCAGCGGCAGCACCTCCTGCAGATCGACGGTCTCGGTGCCCAGGTCCAGCGTGTTGGGCACCAGCAGCAGCGTGCCGGTGTTCATCGTGCGAGCGGGTCCAGGCCGGCTGCGCGCAACAGCGTGCAGGTGCGGATCAGCGGCAGGCCGACGAGCGCGGTCGGGTCGTCGGACTCGATCGCGTCCAGCAGCGCGATGCCCAGCGACTCGCTCTTGGCGCTGCCGGCGCAGTCGTACGGGCGCTCGGCGAGCAGATAGCGTTCGATTTCGTCGTCTGCCAGCGCCCGAAAGTGCACCCGCACCGGCGCCAGCAGCACCTCGGCGAAGCCGGTGTCGGCGCGGGCCACGGCGACCGCGGTCTGGAACACGACCTCGCGCCCGCTCATGCGCTGCAGCTGCTCGCGTGCCCGCTCGTGCGTGCCGGGTTTTCCGATCGGCTCGCCGGCGAGGTCGGCCACCTGGTCGGAGCCGATGACGACGGCCTGCGGGTGCAGCGCGGCGACAGCCCGCGCCTTGGCCAGCGCCAGGCGCAGGGCCAGTTCGGCCGGCTTCTCGCCGGGTGCGGGTGTCTCGTCGACCTGCGGCGCGACGACGGTGAACGGCAGGCGCAGGCGTTCCAGCAGCTCGCGCCGGTAGCGCGAGGTCGAACCGAGGATCAGCGGCGGAGTGTCCATGCCCTGGATTGTCCCATCGGGCCATGCCGGCCCCCGGCGGCTACACTCGGCGCCCCCGGACCGACATGCGCCTGTCACACGGCGCCGGCCCCGGCTATTTCCCCATCATGGCTCGCGACAAGAACCAAGACCCCCGACGCCTGGACGTGCGCTCCTTCGCCACGGCCGGCACGACGCTGGCCGGCAGCTGGCCGCAGCACGAGTTCGAGCGCCTGGGCGCTTCGCTGATGCCCGGCGCACGCGACGAGGCCGCGCCGGTGCAGTGGACGGTGCAGGGCGAGTTGCGCCCGGTCACCGGCGGCGCGCCCCAGGTCTGGCTGCAACTCGCGGCCACGACCGCGGTGACGCTGCAGTGCCAGCGCTGCCTGCAGCCGCTGGCCGAGCCGCTCGCGCTGGATCGCTGGTTCCGCTTCGCCGAGAGCGAGGACGAAGCCGCGCGCCTGGACGAAGAACTGGAGGACGACGTGCTCGTCGTCACCCGTACCTTCGACCTGCATGAACTCGTCGAGGACGAACTGATCCTCGCGCTGCCGCTGGTGCCGCGGCACGAGAACTGCCCCGAGCCGCTGCCGATGGCCGCCGGCGAGGAGCAGGGGCTCGAGGAAACGGCGCCGAACCCCTTCGCCGCGCTCGCCGCACTGAAGCGCCCTCGCGGCACCGATTGATCCACGATGGTTTGCCGCTTGATACGCGTGCTATACTGGCGGGCTTTGCGACGTCTAGCTAAGGCAAGACGCCGCAGTAGCATTTTTGCCGCCGGCCGATTCGGGCGTGTTGCCCCAGTCGCGAGGACCGCAGTTCCGGCGCCGACCCCAGGAGATTGTCATGGCCGTCCAGCAGAACAAGAAGTCGCCGTCGAAGCGCGGCATGCACCGCTCGCACAACGCGGTCGCCGCCCCGGGCACGGCCCTCGAGCCGACGACCGGCGAGGTGCACCTGCGTCACCACATCAGCCCCACCGGCTTCTATCGTGGCCGCAAGGTCCTGAAGACCAAGGCCGACGCCTGAGGTCCGGTCGGGCGCGTCAGCGCCCGCAGATTCTCGTGTCCGCGCCGAGCCCGGCGTGAATACCGGGCTTCGATCTTCCGTGTCCCAGCATCCCGCACTGGAACCGCTGCCGCTGGTCCGCATCGCCGTGGACTGCATGGGCGGTGACCATGGTCCTTCGGTCACGCTGCCGGCCTGCCGCGCGTTCCTCGATCGGCATCCCGGTGCCGAGCTCGTGCTCGTCGGCACCGCCGACGTGATGGCCGCCGCTGCCTCGCTGCCGCGCTGCCGCACCGTCATCGCCACCGAGGTCGTCGCGATGGACGACCCGGTCGAAGTCGCGCTGCGCAAGAAGCGCGACTCGTCTATGCGCGTGGCGATCGGCCAGTTGAAGCTCGCCGATCCGGCGCTCGTCGCCCAGGCCTGCGTCAGCGCCGGCAACACCGGCGCGCTGATGGCCGTCTCGCGCTACCTGCTGAAGACTTTCGACGGCATCGACCGCCCGGCGATCGCCGCGCTTCTGCCCAACGCCCGCGGCCGCCTCACCAAGGTGCTGGATCTGGGTGCCAACGTCGACTGCTCGGCCGAGCACCTGCTGCAGTTCGCCGTGATGGGCGTGGCGCTGGTGCAGGCGCTGGACGGCATCGAGGAGCCCAGCGTCGGCCTGCTCAACATCGGCGAAGAGGCGATGAAGGGCAGCGAGACGATCAAGCGCGCCGGCGATCTGCTGCGCGCGGCGCACGCCGGTGGCCACCTCAACTTCTACGGCAACGTCGAAGGCAACGACATCTTCAAGGGCACGACCGACCTCGTCGTCTGCGACGGCTTCGTCGGCAACGTCGCGCTCAAGACCTCCGAAGGTCTGGCGGGCATGCTCTCGCAGATGATCAAGGAGGAGTTCACGCGCAACGCGTGGACCAAGCTGGCCGCGCTCGTCGCGATGCCGGTGCTCAACCGCTTCAAGGCCCGGGTGGACCATCGCCGCTACAGCGGCGGCGCGCTGCTGGGCCTGCGCGGACTCGTTTTCAAGGCGCACGGTTCCTCGGACGCTCTGGCGTTCGAGACGGCGCTGGCGCGTGCCTACGACGCCGCGCGCAACCGCCTGCTCGACCGCGTGCACGACCGCATCGCGGAAACGCTGCAGGCCATGCCCTCTGGCGATACCGCGGCCCCGCAGGCCGCCTGAACGCGTGACCGCTGTACCGTACTCCCGCATCACCGGCACCGGTGGCTACCTGCCGCCGCGCCGCATCTCCAACGACGACTTCGTCGCCCTGCTGGGTGCGCGCGGCATCGAGACCAGCGACAGCTGGATCGTCGAGCGCACCGGCATCCGCGCGCGCCACTTCGTCGACGACGGCGTCAACTCCAGCGACCTGGCGCTGCAGGCTGCGCGCCGCGCGCTCGAGGCCGCCGGCCGCCCGGCCGAGGACGTCGACCTGATCATCGTCGCGACCTCGACACCCGACATGGTGTTCCCGTCGACCGCGACCATCCTGCAGGCCAAGCTCGGCGTGCACGGCTGCCCGGCCTTCGACGTGCAGGCGGTGTGCGCGGGCTTCGTCTACGCGCTGACGGTGGCCGACGCGATGATCCGCGCCGGCAGCGCGCGCTGCGCGCTCGTCGTCGGCGCCGAGGTGTTCTCGCGCCTGCTCGACTTCGACGACCGAACGACCTGCGTGCTCTTCGGCGACGGCGCCGGCGCCGTAGTTCTGGAGGCGAGCGAGGAGCCGGGCATCGTCGCCACCGAGTTGCACGCCGACGGCCGCCACAGCGGCATCCTGTGCGTGCCGGGCACGGTCGCGGGCGGCCAGGTGCTGGGCCAGCCGCTGCTGCGCATGGACGGGCAGGCGGTGTTCAAGCTCGCCGTCGGCGTGCTCGACCAGGCCGCGCGCGCCGTGCTGGCCAAGGCCGGCCGCAGCGAGGCCGACATCGACTGGCTGATCCCGCATCAGGCCAACATCCGCATCATGAATGGCACCGCGCGCAAGCTGAAGCTGGCGCCCGAGCGGCTCGTCGTCACCGTCGACGAGCACGGCAACACGTCGGCGGCCTCGGTGCCGCTGGCGCTGGACGTCGCGGTGCGCAGCGGCCGCGTGCAGCGCGGCGACACCGTGCTGCTCGAGGGCGTCGGCGGCGGTTTCACCTGGGGCGCGGTGCTGCTCGACTTCTGAGCCGCCCGCCACACGGTCCGACGACAGGAGACACCACATCATGGCTGAGTTCGCATTCGTCTTTCCCGGACAGGGATCGCAGTCCGTCGGCATGCTCGACGCCTGGGGCGATCACCCCGCCGTGCGCGCGACGCTGGAGGAGGCTTCGGCCGCCGCCGGCCTCGACGTCGCCGCGCTGATCCACGCCGGCCCGAAGGAAGCGCTGGACCTCACCGTCAACACGCAGATGGTGATGCTGGTGGCCGGCATCGCCAACTACCGCGCCTGGCTCGCCGAAGGCGGAGCCGTGCCGGCCGCGGTGGCCGGGCATTCGCTGGGCGAATACAGCGCGCTCGTGGCCGCCGGCGCGCTGACGCTGGCTGACGCGGTGCCGCTGGTGCGTTTCCGTGCCCAGGCGATGCAGGAAGCGGTGCCGGTCGGTGCCGGCGCGATGGTCGCGGTGCTGGGGCTGGACGGCGACGTCGTGCGCCGCTGCTGCGAGCAGGCCGCGCGCGACGCCTGCGAGGTCGTCTCCGCCGCCAACTTCAACGACCCGAAGCAGACCGTCATCGCTGGCAGCAAGGCCGCGGTCGAGCTGGCGGCGCAGGCGCTGAAGGCCGCCGGTGCCAAGCGCACGCTGGCGCTGCCGGTGTCGGCGCCGTTCCATTCGGCGCTGATGAAGCCGGCGGCCGAGCGACTGAAGGACAAGCTCGCGGGCACGCCGATCGCCACCCCGGCCATCGCCGTGATCAACAACATCGACGTCGCCGTCGAGACCGACCCGGACCGCATCCGCGACGCGCTCTACCGCCAGGCCTTCGGCCCGGTGCGCTGGGCCGAGGTGGTGCAGGCGCTGCGCGCGCGCGGCTGCGGCGCCGTCATCGAGTGCGGCCCGGGCAAGGTGCTGGCCGGCCTGGTGCGCCGCATCGACGCCGAGATCCCGTCGACCACCATCCTCGACCCGCAATCATTGGCTGCCGCCAAGGACCTTCTGCAATGAGCGACCCGCAACGCATCGCCCTCGTCACCGGCGCCTCGCGCGGCATCGGCCGCGCCATCGCCGCGGCGCTGGCGGCCGATGGCCTGCGCGTCATCGGCACCGCCACCACCGAAGCCGGCGCCGCCGCCATCGCCGAGGCGCTGCCGGGTGTGCAGGGCAGGGTGCTGAACGTCACCGACGCCGCTTCCACCGACGCGTTGCTGGATGCCGTCGTCAAGGAACACGGCGGCCTGCACGTGCTCGTCAACAACGCCGGCATCACCCGCGACACGCTGGCGATGCGCATGAAGGACGAGGACTGGGACGCGGTGCTGGACACCAACCTGAAGGCGGTGTTCCGCCTCAGCCGCGGCGTGCTGCGCCCGATGATGAAGCAGCGCTGGGGCCGCATCGTCAACATCACCTCGGTCGTCGGCGCCTCCGGCAATGCCGGCCAGGCCAACTACGCTGCCGCCAAGGCCGGCGTCGCCGGGCTGACGCGCGCGCTGGCGCGCGAACTCGGCAGCCGCAACATCACCGTCAATTGCGTCGCCCCCGGGTTCATCGCCACCGACATGACCGACACTCTGCCCGAAGCGCAGAAGACGGCGCTGCTGGCGCAGATCCCGCTGGGCCGCCTGGGTGCCGCCGAGGAGGTGGCGCACGCGGTCTCTTTCCTGTGCAGCGAGAAGGCCGGTTACGTCACCGGCACCGAGCTGCATGTCAACGGCGGCATGTACATGGCCTGATCGGCCGCCGCCGTTCGTCAAAAAACCCGGCCTTGCCCCGCCGGTAGAATCGTGGGCTGTTTACCGATACCCCCCTCCTGGAGGAGTCATGAGCGATATTGAAGCCCGTGTCAAGAAGATCATCGCCGAGCAGCTCGGCGTGCCCGAGTCCGACGTCACCAACGAGAAGGCATTCGTCGCCGACCTCGGCGCCGACTCGCTCGACACGGTGGAACTGGTGATGGCGCTCGAAGACGAGTTCGGCATCGAGATCCCCGACGAGGAAGCCGAGAAGATCACCACGGTGCAGCTCGCGATCGACTACGCGGTCGCGCACCAGAAGGCCTGATCAGCGCATGAGCAGGCGCAGAGTCGTCGTCACCGGCCTCGGGCTGATCAGCCCGGTCGGCAACACGGTGGCCGAAGGCTGGGCGAACATCGTCGCCGGCAGGAGCGGCATCGGACAGATCACGAAGTTCGATGCCTCCGCGTTCGCCTGCCGCATCGCCGGCGAGGTGAAGGGTTTCAACGTCGAGGAGTACATCCCGGCGAAGGAAGCCCGGCACATGGACACCTTCATCCACTACGGCATGGCCGCCGCGATCCAGGCGGTGCAGGATGCCGGGCTGCCGCCGGGCAGCGAGCTGGGTGAGGCCGCGGCAGAACGCATCGGCGTGATCGTCGGCTCGGGCATCGGCGGCCTGCCGATGATCGAGCAGACCCAGGCCGAATACGGGGAGCGCGGCCCGCGCCGCATCTCGCCGTTCTTCGTGCCGTCCTCGATCATCAACATGATCTCGGGGCACGTCTCGATCCGCTTCGGCTACACCGGCCCCAACCTGTCGATCGTGACCGCCTGCACCACCGGGCTGCACTGCATCGGCGAAGCCGGCCGGCTGATCGAATACGGCGATGCCGACGTGATGATCGCCGGCGGTGCCGAGTCGACCGTCTCGCCGCTGGGCATCGGCGGTTTCGCTTCCGCGCGTGCACTGTCGACCCGCAACGACGACCCGCAGGCCGCGTCCCGCCCCTGGGACAAGGACCGCGACGGTTTCGTGCTGGGCGAAGGTGCCGGCGTGCTCGTGCTCGAGGAGTACGAACACGCGAAGAAGCGCGGCGCCAAGATCTACGCCGAGCTTGCCGGCTTCGGCATGGGTGCCGACGCGTACCACATGACCGCGCCCAACGTCGACGGCCCCAAGCGCTCGATGCGGGCGGCGCTGCGCAACGCCGGCGTCAACGCCGACGAGGTGCAGTACCTGAACGCGCACGGCACCTCGACGCCGCTGGGCGACTTGAACGAGACCAACGCGATCAAGCTGGCCTTCGGCGACGCCGCGCGCAAGCTGGTCGTGAACTCGACGAAGTCGATGACCGGCCACCTGCTCGGTGGTGCCGGCGGCATCGAGTCGCTGTTCACGGTGCTGGCGCTGCATCACCAGGTCTCGCCGCCGACCATCAACCTGACGACGCCCGATCCGGAGTGCGATCTCGACTACTGCGCCAATACCGCGCGGGAGATGAAGATCGACATCGCGGTGAAGAACAACTTCGGGTTCGGCGGCACCAACGGCACGCTGGTGTTCCGCCGCGCGTGACGAACGCGTGCGCCATCCGCCGCCGGTCGCCCTGACCTGCTCGGGTGGCGCGCTCTGGCGCGTCGCCCGCAGCGCCCTGGCCGCCGTGGCGGGGGCCTCGGCCGCCGCGTGGGCGAGCGGCCATCTCGGCACCGGTTCGCCCTCGCTGCTGTTCACGCTGGCGGCCGGGCTCGTCGCCGGCCTGGCCGGCTGGCGCCTGGCGCGGCCGCGGCCGGCCGAACTGCGCTGGGACGGCAGCAACTGGAGCGTCGACGCGGTCGACGGCGCGCTGGACGTGATGCTCGACCTCGGCGGCTGGCTGCTGCTGCGACTGCGCCCGGCGCAGGGCGCTGGGCGCTGGCTCGCCGTCTCGGCCGCCGAGGCCGGCCCCCGGCTGCACCCGCTGCGGGCGGCGCTATATTGGCCTGCCGCAACTCGCGAGCAGCCGCCTCCCGCCGCGCCGGGACCTTGCGCCCCATGACCGATGCCGACGCCGACGCCCTGCTCGTCGATCGCGCCAAGCGCGGCGAGGTGCGCGCCTTCGAGATGCTGGTCGTCAAGTACCAGCGCCGCCTCGAGCGTCTGATCGGCCGCATGGTGCGCGACGATGCGCTGGTGCAGGACATCGCGCAGGAAAGCTTCATCCGCGCCTACCGCGCGCTGCCGCAGTTCCGCGGCGAGAGCGCCTTCTACACCTGGCTTTACCGCATCGCCGTCAACACCGCGAAGAAGGCACTCGTGGAATTGCGCCGCGATCCCCTGGTCATGGAGGGCTCGCTGGCATCGCACGACGATGGTGATGAAACTTCGCGTGTCGAAAACGAACTAAGCGATGGCGCGACGCCCGAGGCCCTGCTGGCCAGCCGGGAGATCGCCACTGCCGTGAACGCGGCGATCGAGGCCTTGTCGGAGGATCTCCGGCAGGCCATCACGCTGCGCGAGATCGAAGGCCTGAGCTACGAAGAGATTGCCGACGTGATGAACTGCCCCATCGGGACCGTGCGCTCGCGCATCTTCCGGGCGCGCGAAGCCATCGCCGCCCGTTTGCGCCCGCTGCTGGACACCCGAGAAGGCGAACGCTGGTGACCCGGCCCACGCCAACCTGCGACGAACCACACATCTGACCCGATGAACCCGAACCGCACCAGCGCCACGCCTCCCGCGGAAAGCAACGCGTCCCTGCTGTCGGCGCTAGCCGACGGCGACCCCGCTGCGGTGGACGAGGCCTGCAGCCTGTGGCGCGACGACGCCCAGGCGCGCCAGACCTGGCATGCCTACCAGCTGATCGGCGACGTGATGCGCTCGGAGGACCTGGCGAACAGCGCGGCCCACGACGCCGCCTTCCTCGCCAGACTGCGCACCCGGCTCGCCGACGAGCCGGTGGTGCTGGCGCCTCAGCCGCTGCCGACGGCCACGCCGGTCGCGGCAGCCGCGGTGACGGCCACGGTCCTGCGCCGGCGCAACGCCTGGCTCGCGCCGGCGGCGGTCGCGGCCGGGTTCGTCGCGGTGGCCGGTGTCGTCGTCGTCACCCGCATGTCCTCGCCGCCGCCCGGCGGCGCGGTGCTGGCCGACGCGCCGGCGGCCAAACCGGGCCTCAGCCTGGCGACCACCGGCACCGCGGCGCCGCAGGCACTGGTCGTCGAAGGCCGGCTGATCCGCGACGCGCGCCTGGACAGCTACCTGCGTGCCCACCGCGACGCGCTCGCCGGCGGCCCGGCGGCGCTGCCCGGTGGCGTGCCGCGCAACGTCGAGGTGATGGCCCCGGCCTACGCCGCTTCGCGCTGACGACAGCCGATGTTTCCCGTCGTCCGGCGCTGGCTGCCGCTTGCCTCGATCGTTTCCCTGCTCGCCCCGTTCGCCTTCGTCTCGGCCGTCGCTGCGCCTGACGCACGCGCCTGGCTGACGCGCATCCACAGCGCGGCCTACGAACGCAACTACCAGGGCACGCTGGTCTTCAGCTCCAGCGGCGTGATGTCGAGTTCGCGCATCGCGCACTTCGCCGTCGGCGATCAGTCCTACGAGCGCGTGGAGGCACTCGACGGCCGCCAGCAGCGCATCTACCGCATCAACGACGCGGTGCACACGCTGTGGCCGCAGGCCGGTGTCGCCGTCGTCGAGAACCGCCCGGCGATGGCGCAGCTGCCGGCCTCCAAACGCAGCGTCGACCCGCGTGCGCTCGATTTCTACGATGCCCGGCTCGAAGGCGTGGAACGCATCGCCGGCCGCGACGCCCAGGTGCTGCTGCTGCAGCCCAAGGACGGCTGGCGTTATGCCCAGCGCCTGTGGGCCGACAAGGCCACCGGCCTGATGCTGCGTGCCGACATCGTCGGCACCGACCGCCGCGTGCTCGAGTCGACCGCGTTCTCCGAGGTCGAACTCGGCATCCGGCCGCAGCCCGAAAGCGTGACCCAGCCGCTGCGCAAGCTCGACGGCTACCGCATCGTGCGCGCCCAGCAGAAGACGACCCAGCTCGAAGCCGAAGGCTGGACGCTGGGGCATCCGGTGCCGGGTTTCCGCCTGGTCGGCGCCGTCAAGCGGCCGCTGGACACCGGCAGCGACGAGCAGGTGCTGCAGGCCGTCTTCAGCGACGGGCTGACGCACGTCTCGCTGTTCGTCGAGCCGGTCGAGTCGCGCCGCGACTACGCCGACCTGTTCGGCCAGGTCGGCGCCACCGGCACGCTGCGCCAGCGCCGCGGCCTGCACTGGGTCACGGTGATGGGCGACGTGCCGCCGGCAACGCTGAAAGCCTTCGCCGACGCGCTGCAGCGCCGCCATTGACGCCCGCCGGCTCCGCCCGCCTCATTCGCCGCAACCTCCGCCCCAACGCATGAACGACCGAACGATCTCCGCCGTTTCCGCCGCCGGCCGCCGCGTGCCGATGCTCGGTGCGCTCGCGCTCGCCGCCGCCGTGCTCTGTCCGGTTTTCGCCGAGGCCCAGGCCGCCCCGGCCGCGCCCGCGGCGCCACCGGCGCTGGTGCTGCCCGACTTCAGCGAGCTGGTCGAGCGTGTCGGCCCGGCCGTCGTCAACATCCGCACCACTGAACGGGTGCGCAGCCGCGGCGCCCAGGATCTGGACCCCGGCATCGAGGAGTTCCTGCGCCGCTTCGGCATCCCGCTGCCGAACCGGCCGACGCCGCGCGGCGGCGACGACGAGGACTCGGCGCCGCAGACCCAGCCGCGCGGCGTCGGCTCGGGTTTCATCATCAGCGCCGACGGCTACGTGCTGACCAACGCCCACGTCGTCGACGGCGCCGAAGAGGTGGTGGTGACGCTGACCGACAAGCGCGAGCTGAAGGCGCGCATCGTCGGCGCCGACACCCGCACCGACGTGGCGGTGGTGAAGATCGACGCCACCGGCCTGCCGGCGGTGAAGATCGGCGACGCCAGCCGGCTCAAGGTCGGCGAATGGGTGCTCGCGATCGGCTCGCCCTTCGGGCTGGACAACACCGTCACCGCCGGCATCGTCAGCGCCAAGCAGCGCGACACCGGCGACTACCTGAACTTCATCCAGACCGACGTCGCGATCAACCCCGGCAACTCGGGCGGCCCGCTGCTCAACCTGCGCGGCGAGGTCATCGGCATCAACTCGCAGATCTACAGCCGCTCGGGCGGCTTCATGGGCATCAGCTTCGCGATCCCGATCGACGACGCGATCCGCGTGTCGGACCAGCTGCGCGCCACCGGCCGCGTCGTGCGCGGGCGCATCGGCGTGCAGATCGCGCCGGTGACGCAGGAGGTCGCCGACGCCATCGGCCTGGGCAAGGCCGCCGGCGCGCTGGTGCGCAACGTCGAGAAGGACAGCCCGGCAGAGAAGGCCGGCGTCGAAGCCGGCGACATCATCACCCGCGTCGACGGCAAGCCGGTCGAGCGCTCGGGCGAACTGCCGCGTCTGGTCGGTGCGATCAAGCCCGGCAGCAAGAGCACGCTGACCGTTTTCCGGCGCGGTGCGACGCGCGAGCTGGCGGTGACCGTCGCCGAGTTCGCCGACGACCGCCCGGCGCGGGTTGCCCAGCCCGACGGTGCCGCGCCGGCGGCGAAGGCGGCACTCGGGCTGACCGTCACCGACCTGGGCGACGCGCAGAAGCGCCAGCTGGGCCTGCGCGGCGGCGTGCGTGTCGACGCCGTCGAAGGGGCGGCGGCCCGCGCCGGGCTGCGCCCGGGCGACGTCATCCTGTCGATCGACAACACCGAGATCACCGACGCCCGCCAGTTCCAGGCGCTGGCCAGCAAGGCCGAGAAGTCGCGTGCCGTCAGCGTGCTGGTGCGCCGCGGCGAGGGCGTCAACTACCTCGTGATCCGGCCCACGCGCTGAGCACCGCGACCAGCCGGCCTCCCGCGACCGCGGGGCCCGGCTTGTCGCGCCTCAAAGACACGGAACGGTTCGCGACGTGAGGGCTTCCTCACATTCGGGTCGGCCAGACGGGAATTAGGGCGGCCAGGGTCTAGAATCCACCCCGTCTTGCACGGCGTTGATGCGCCCGGCCGCATGACGGCGCCGGCAGCCGGTGCCGACCACCCGGCGCAGGCGCTTCCTGTGGATAAGCTGTTGGTATGTTGGGCCGGTGACCGCCCTTGAAGCCCTGAAGGGTGCTCGGCCGGGGCCTTGCCGGCGGGCCCTTTTGGCTACAATGGGTGCCCAACAAGCAGTTGCCATACGTTCTGTTGGAAGGCGCGTCACCTCTTGGACGTGCCTTTTTTTTGTTTCCGGCACGGCGTGCCCTGACGGCGGTTCTGCCGTCGGCGCGCCGAGTGTCGGGCCGGGGCGGCGTGGCACGCCTTTCGGTACCGACCGCCGGCTGGTGAGCCGCATGAACCACATCCGCAACTTCTCGATCATCGCCCACATCGACCACGGCAAGAGCACGCTGGCCGACCGCATCATCCAGCGCTGTGGCGGGCTCTCCGACCGGGAGATGGAAGCCCAGGTGCTCGACTCGATGGACATCGAGCGCGAGCGCGGCATCACGATCAAGGCCCAGACCGCGTCGCTCGAGTACAAGGCGCGCGACGGCCAGGTCTACAACCTGAACCTGATCGACACGCCGGGGCACGTCGACTTCTCGTATGAAGTGAGCCGCTCGCTGTCGGCCTGCGAAGGCGCGCTGCTCGTCGTCGACGCCAGCCAGGGCGTCGAGGCGCAGACGGTTGCCAACTGCTACACCGCGCTCGACCTCGGCGTCGAGGTCGTGCCGGTGCTCAACAAGATGGATCTGCCGCAGGCGGACCCGGAGAACGCCAAGTCGGAGATCGAGGACGTCATCGGCATCGACGCCGCCGACGCCATTCCGTGCTCGGCCAAGACCGGCCTGGGCATTGACGACATCCTCGAAGCCGTCGTGCACCGCATGCCGGCGCCGCGCGGCAAGCCCGACGCCGCGCCGCGCGCGATGATCATCGACAGCTGGTTCGACAACTACGTCGGTGTCGTGATGCTGGTGCGTGTCGTCGACGGCGTGCTGAGGAAGGGCGACCGCATCCGCATGATGGCGACCAACACCGTCTATCCGCTGGAGCAGATCGGTGTCTTCACGCCCAAGTCGATGCCGCGCGAGCAGCTCAAGGCCGGCGAGGTGGGTTTCCTGATCGCCGGCATCAAGGAGCTGCAGGCGGCCAAGGTCGGCGACACGATCACGCTCGAGAAGAAGCTGCCGAACAACGCCGGCCCGGCGAGCGAGGCGCTGCCGGGCTTCAAGGAGATCCAGCCGCAGGTCTTCGCCGGCCTGTACCCGACCGAGGCGAGCGAGTACGACCAGCTGCGCGACGCGCTCGAGAAGCTGAAGCTCAACGACAGCTCGCTGCGCTACGAGCCCGAGGTCAGCCAGGCGCTGGGCTTCGGCTTCCGCTGCGGCTTCCTCGGCCTGCTGCACATGGAGATCGTGCAGGAGCGCCTGGAGCGCGAGTTCGACCAGGACCTGGTGACCACCGCGCCCAGCGTCGTCTACGAGGTCGAACTCAACGACGGCACCGTGCTGCAGGTCGAGAACCCGAGCAAGATGCCTGACCTGGGCCGCATCCGCGAGATCCGCGAGCCCATCGTCACCGTGCACCTGTACATGCCGCAGGAAGCGGTGGGCCCGGTGATGACGCTGGCCAACCAGAAGCGCGGCGTGCAGCTGAACATGGCCTACCACGGCAAGCAGGTCATGCTGACCTACGAGCTGCCGCTGGCCGAGATCGTGCTGGACTTCTTCGACAAGCTGAAGTCGGTGAGCCGCGGCTACGCCTCGATGGACTACGAGTTCAAGGAATACCGCGCCGCCGACGTCGTCAAGGTCGACATCCTGATCAACGGCGAGCGGGTCGACCCGCTGGCGATGATCGTGCACCGCGTGCAGAGCCAGTTCCGCGGCCGCGCGGTCGCGGCCAAGATGCGCGAGCAGATCCCGCGCCAGATGTACGACGTCGCGATCCAGGCCGCGATCGGCGCCAACATCATCGCCCGCGAGAACATCAAGGCCCTGCGCAAGAACGTGCTGGCAAAATGCTATGGCGGCGACATCACGCGCAAGAAGAAGCTGCTCGAAAAGCAGAAGGCGGGCAAGAAGCGCATGAAGCAGATCGGCTCGGTCGAGGTGCCGCAGGAAGCCTTCCTCGCGATCCTCCAAGTGGACGAATAACACCTTGATGAGCACTCTCACCGCCGTCCTGTACGGCGCCCTGGTCGTCTACCTCGGCGGCTGGTTCCTCGGGCAGTGGACGGGCAACTTCTCGCTGCTGCTGTTCCTCCTCAGCGTCGTGACCCTCGGCTACTGGCTGGCCGAACGTTATCGCTACCGGCCCGCGCGCCAGGCCGCCGCCGCGGCCCTGGAGCAGCAGGACACGGCGCGCCGCGCCGACCTCGCGCGCCAGGGCATAGACAAGGTCGACGGCGACGTCGCTGCGGCCAAGGAGAAGCTGCTGGCCCAGCCCTGGTGGCTGGACTGGACCGCCGGGCTGTTCCCGGTGATCGTCGTCATCTTCCTGCTGCGTTCGTTCCTGTTCGAGCCCTTCAAGATCCCGTCGGGCTCGATGATCCCGACGCTGCTGGTCGGCGACCTGATCCTCGTGAACAAGTTCCACTACGGCATCCGGCTGCCGGTGCTGAACACGAAGATCATCCCGAACCACGACCCGGTGCGCGGCGACGTCGTCGTCTTCCGCTACCCAGTCGACCCGCGCGTGGACTACATCAAGCGTGTCGTCGGCGTGCCCGGCGACGAGATCCGCTACGTCAACCAGAAGCTCTACGTCAACGGCCAGCCGGTGCCGGTGAAGGCGCTGGGCGACTTCTACAACGAAGACCGCTTGCGCTACGCCCAAATGTTCGCGGAGACGTTCGGCGAGCAGGAGCACCGCATCCTCGTCGACCCGCAGCGCCCGGCCTTCTACGGCCCGGAGCCCAAGACATTCCCGATGCACGAGAATTGCCAGTACAGCGCCGAAGGCGTGACCTGCAAGGTGCCGGCGGGCCACTATTTCATGATGGGCGACAACCGGGACGACTCGCAGGACTCGCGGTTCTGGGGCTTCGTACCGGACGAGAACATCGTCGGCAGGGCATTCTTCGTCTGGATGAACCTGGGCGACCTCGGCCGCATCGGCTCGTTCCACTGACGCGTCGGCCCCCAGCGGCGCTGCACAACCAGAGGCGAACATGATTCCGGTCCCGCGCCAGCCGCGCGCCAGCCAACGCGGCATCACCTTGTTCGGTCTGCTGTCCTGGGCCGTCGTGCTGGGCTTCGCCGGCTACGTGCTCGTGCGCGCGGTGCCGACGGTCAACGAGTACCTGACGATCAAACGCGCGGTCGCGAAGGTGGCCGCCGCCCAGCCGACGACGGTCGCCGAGGCGCGCACCGCCTTCGACCGCCAGAAGGAAGTCGAATACTCGATCACCTCGATCGACAGCAAGGACCTGGAGATCACGAAGGAGAACGACAAGGTCGTGGTCTCCTTCGCGTACGACAAGGAAATACCGCTCGCCGGCCCGGTCTACCTGCTGCTGAAGTACGAGGGCAGCGCGAAGGCGCCGTGATGGACGCCCGCCACGACGCTCTGCAGCAACGCCTGGGCCACCGCTTCACGCAGGCCGGGCTGCTGACGCGCGCGCTGACGCACCGCAGCTTCGGCGCCGACCACAACGAACGCCTCGAGTTCCTCGGCGACTCGGTGCTCAACGTCGCCGTCTCGGCGCTGCTGTTCGAACGTTTCTCCGGCAGCGACGAAGGCGACCTGACCCGCGTGCGCGCCCACCTCGTGCGCGAGGACAGCCTGCACCGCGTCGCGCTCACGCTCGGCCTGCCCGAGGTGATGCGCATGTCCGAAGGCGAGATGCGCGGGGGCGGCGCCCAGCGGCCGTCGATCCTGGCCGACGGCGTCGAGGCGCTGATCGGGGCGATCTTCCTCGACGGCGGCTTCGAGCCGGCGCTGGCCACCGTGCGGCGGCTGTTCGGCGAGGTGATCGCCGCGACCGAGGCCGAGGCCTGGACCAAGGACGCCAAGACCGAACTGCAGGAGTGGCTGCAGGCACGGCGCCTGCCGGTGCCGGCGTACAGCATCGTGGCCACACGCGGCGAAAAGCACGCGCAGACCTTCGAGGTCGAATGCGCGGTCGCGGCGCTCCGGCTGACCGAACGCGGCGAGGGCCGCTCGCGCCGCACCGCCGAGCAGGAAGCGGCGCGTGCGATGCTCGAGCACCTCAAGGCAAGCGACAAACCCGGCGGCCCACTTCGTTCCTGAAGCGGCTGCCCACCTGATGAACACACCTCCTATCCCGGGCGACGAGACGCCGCCGGCACCCGACTCCGGCGACACCACCGTGCCCGAGACCTACGAGCTGCCTCCCATCCCGCCAGCGCCTGTCGTGGTCGAGGGCCAGCGCTGCGGCCTCCTCGCCATCGTCGGCCGGCCCAACGTGGGCAAGTCGACGCTGCTGAACGCGCTCGTCGGCCAGAAGATCAGCATCACCTCGCGCAAGGCGCAGACGACGCGGCATCGCATCACCGGCATCCGCACGGTGGGCGCCTCGCAGTTTGTCTTCGTCGACACGCCGGGGTTCCAGACCACGCACCTGAAGCGCCACAGCGGCGCGATGAACAAGACGCTCAACCGCACCGTCACCTCGTCGGTGGCCGACGTCGACGCGGTGCTGTTCATGGTCGAGGCCGGGCGTTTCGGCCTGGACGACGCCAAGGTGCTGGCGCTGCTGCCGCCGGACAAGCCGGTGATCCTGGTCGCCAACAAGCTCGATGCGCTGCGCCGCCGGGCCGACATCCTGCCCTGGCTCAAGACCATGCAGGAGCGCCACGCCTTCGCCCAGTACGTGCCGATGTCGGCCACCACCGCCGCTGACGTCGAGCGCCTGTTCGCGATCGTCGAGCCCTACCTGCCCGAGCAGCCCTGGTTCTACGAGGAAGACGCGCTCACCGACCGCAGCGACCGTTTCCTCGCCAGCGAGATCGTGCGCGAGAAGCTGTTCCGCCTGACCGGCGACGAGCTGCCGTATTCGTCGACCGTGGTCATCGACAAGTTCGAGGAAGAAGGCAATCTGCGCCGCATCGCCGCGACCATCGTCGTCGAGCGCGACGCGCACAAGGGCATGGTGATCGGCGAAGGCGGCGAGCGCCTGAAGCGCATCGGCACCGAGTCGCGCCAGGAACTCGAGCGCCTGCTCGACGCCAAGGTCTTCCTCGAGCTCTGGGTCAAGGTGCGTTCGGGCTGGGCCGACGACGAGGCGCACCTCAGGAGTTACGGCTACGAGTGATCTGAGCGAAGGGGCGCGCCGATGAGCCGCGCGGCTGCCGCACCGCTCGCGGCCTACGTGCTGCACAGCTACGACTGGAGCGAGACCAGCCTGATCGTCGAGCTGTTCACGCGCGAGCGGGGTCGTGTCGTCGTCGCCGCCAAAGGCGCCAAGCGCCCGACCTCGCAGCTGCGCCCGGTGCTGCTGCCCTTCCAGCGCATCGCCGTGCAGCTGGGGCGCACGCCGGCCGACGAAGCCGCCGAGGTACATACGCTGCGCAGTGCCGAATGGGGCGGCGGCGTGCCCGCGGTGCCGGCGGCGACGATGTTCTCGGCCTTCTACTGCAACGAGCTGCTGCTCAAGCTGCTCGCGCGCCAGGACGCCTACGTCGCGCTGTTCGATGCCTACGCGCAGACGCTGGCGGCGCTGGCCGCCGACGAAGGCGCGGCGCTGCGTGCGTTCGAACTGACGCTGCTGCGTGAACTCGGGCTGCTGCCCGAGCTCGGCAGCGAGACGCTGACGCTGCAGTCGCTGCAGCCCACGCGCCGCTACGCGCTGCACCCCGAAGCCGGACTCGTCGCCGACGCCGACGGCCTGCCCGGCGCCGACTGGGTGCGCATCGAAGCCGCGCTGCTCGCCCGGCACGGCGGCGCCTTGCGCGCCGCCTGCGCACCGGTGGCCGCGGCCCTGCGCGGGCCGCTGCGAGCGGTGCTTCACTATCATCTCGGCCACGCCCGGCTGCGGTCGCGGCAGGTCTTCCATGACGTGCAGAAGCTCGTCGACACCACTTCCCGATGAATCCTCTCGTCGCTCCCGAGGCCGCCGCCGGCGGTCTGACCAAACTGTCGGTCAACGTCAACAAGGTCGCGCTGCTGCGCAACACGCGCCACCTCGGTATCCCCAGCGTCGTGCGCGCCGCGACGCTGTGCCTGGAGGCCGGTGCCGACGGCATCACCGTGCACCCGCGCCCCGACGAACGCCACATCCGCGGCCACGACGTGCACGACATCGCCGCGCTGCTGCGCCAGTGGCCGCAGGCCGAATACAACATCGAAGGCAACCCCTTCCACAACCTGATGGCCTACGTGCGCGAGCTGCGCCCGCACCAGGTCACCTTCGTGCCCGACAGCGAGGTGCAGTTCACCTCCGACCACGGCTGGAACCTGCCCGCCGACGTCGAGCGCCTGCGCCCGGTGATCGCCGAGGCGCATTCGTTCGGCGTGCGCGTGAGCCTGTTCATGGACCCGGTGCCCGAGGCGATGGCCATCGCGCGCGAGATCGGCGCCGACCGCGTCGAGCTCTACACCGAGCCCTATGCCGCCGCCTGGGGCACGCCGCGCCAGGCCGAGATGCTCGAGCGTTTTGCCGCTGCCGGCCGCGCCGCGCTCGCCGCCGGGCTGCAGCTCAATGCCGGCCACGACCTGAACCGCGACAACCTGCCCGACTTCCTGCACGCCGTCGCCGGCGTCAAGGAGGTCTCGATCGGCCACGCGCTGATCGCCGACGCGCTCGAGATCGGCCTGCCCGAGACCGTGCGCGCCTACCAGCGCTGCATCCGCTCGGCCTACGCCGGCTGAAGGCCAGCGGCGCGATGGTCTTCGGCATCGGCACCGACATCTGCGACATCCGCCGCATCGAGGCGACGCTCGCGCGCCGCGGCGAACGTTTCGCGCTGAAGGTGCTGGGTGACGACGAGCTGCGCATCTTCCGCGCCCGGCGCGCCCGCGCCGAGTCGCGCGGCATCGCCTTCCTGGCAACCCGCTTCTCGGCCAAGGAAGCCTTCTCCAAGGCGATCGGCCTGGGCATCCGCATGCCGATGACCTGGCGCGCCTGCCAGATCCTGAACGAGCCCAGCGGCAAACCTTTCATCCGCCTGTCGGGCGAACTCGCCGCCTGGTTCGACGCCCGGGGCCTCGCCGCCCACGTCACCGTCACCGACGAAAGCGACTACGCCGCGTCGTTCGTCGTCGTCGAGCGCCGCCCGCCCACACCCGAGGAAACCTCTTGACCGTCCACGCCCCCGTCGTGCTCGACATCGCCGGCACCGCGCTCACCGCCGCCGACCGCCGCCGCATCCGCCACCCGCTGGCCGGCGGCCTGATCCTGTTCGCACGCAACTGGGTCGACCGGCATCAGCTGCTCGAACTGAGCGCGGAGATCAAGGCGCTGCGCCCGGACCTGCTGATCTGCGTCGACCACGAAGGCGGGCGCGTGCAGCGTTTCCGCAGCGACGGCTTCACCCACCTGCCGGCTATGCGCGCCTTCGGCGAGCTCTGGATGGCCGACGCGATGCAGGCCACCGCCGCCGCCACGGCCGCCGGCTTCGTGCTCGCGAGCGAGCTGCGTGCCTGCGGCGTCGACTTCAGCTTCACGCCGGTGCTCGACCTCGACCACGGCCCCAGCCAGGTCATCGGCGACCGCGCCTTCCACCGTGACCCGCGTGTCGCCGCCTTGCTGGCCAAGAGCCTGATGCACGGGCTGCTGCAGGCCGGCATGGCGTCCTGCGGCAAACACTTCCCCGGCCACGGCCTGGTGAAGGCCGACTCGCACCTGGCGCTGCCGGTGGACCGGCGTTCGCTGAAGGCCATCCTGGCCGACGACGCCAAGCCCTACGAATGGCTCGCCGGCACCCTGGACGCGGTGATGCCGGCGCATGTCGTCTACCCGAAGGTCGACGCGCTGCCGGCGGGTTTTTCGCGCCGCTGGCTGCAGGAGATCCTGCGCGAGCGCCTGGGTTTCGACGGCGCCGTCTTCAGCGACGACCTCAGCATGGAAGGCGCCAAGGGCGTGGGCTCGACGCTGGACGCGGCGCTGCTGGCGCTGGCGGCCGGCTGCGACCTGGTGCTGCTGTGCAACCAGTCGACGGTCGACGGCGGCGCGCCCATCGACGCGCTGCTGGCCGGGCTGGAACAGGCCGCGGCCGCCGGCCGCTGGGTGCCCGAGGACATCGCCGAAGCTCGGCGCCAGGCGCTGTTGCCGCAGGAGCCGCCGCTGCCCTGGGACGACCTGATGCACGCGCCGGCCTACCAGCGCGCGCTCGAACTGCTGCCCTGAATCAGGCGGCCGCGGCCTCGCGGCGCTTGATGGCGCCGCCCAGGCGTTCGGCCTGCGCCATCGCGCCCAGGCCGATCAGCAGGTGCAGCAGCTGCATCGTCCAGTGGTAGTCGCCCGGCAGCAGGCGCAGCTGGAAGATGCCGAAGGCCGGCAGCAGCAGGCCCCAGGTGAAGCCCAGCATCGCCAGCTTGGGCGCGGCGCGATAGCCGGCGAAGACCAGCGCCCACAGCGCCAGCACCAGCACCGTGCCGGTGATCATGTGGATCTGCAGCAGGCCGGCGACGCCGAAGGCGTGCGCGGCACCGATCGCGAGCGTCAGGGCACCCGCAAGGCGGGCGAGCATCAGGGCGGTCTTGGTCATCGGTCGGGACAAATGCAAGGGGTGAGGGGTCAGGCGGCGGCGTCGTGCGCCGGGTCCAGGCGCACGATCAGCTCGCGCAGTTCTTGTTGCAGGCGTTCGATCTGCCCGCGCTCCGGTGCCAGCCGGCAGGCCAGCGCCGCCGGCACCGCCCGCGCGCGCAGCTTCAGCGCGGCACCGTCGTCGGTCAGGCGGATCAGCACCCGGCGTTCGTCGCCGCGGTCGCGTTCGCGCTCGACCAGCCCGGCGCCGGCCAGGCGTTTGAGCAGCGGCGTCAGCGTGCCGCTGTCCAGCGCCAGCCGGGTGCCGATCTCGCCGACGGTGCACGGTGCCGACTCCCACAGCACCAGCATCACGAGGTACTGCGGATAGGTCAGCCCCAGCGGCTCGAGCAGCGGCCGGTAGGCACGAACGATCGCATGGCCGGCCGCATAGAGCGGGAAGCAGAGCTGGCGGTCCAGCTTCAGCGACTCGTCGGCAACATCGGGTGGCGTGTTCACGGCGCGAATGATTGTGCGCGATGCGATCGTCGGCAATGCGTTGCATCAAGCGCGACCGGCATGAAAAAGGCCGCCGGCCTTGCAGCCGGCGGCCCGTGGGTCGAACGTGGCCTCAGGCGCCGAGTTCGAACGGCAGCTTCAGCTGCGACAGGTCCTTGCGTGTCTCGACCAGCACCAGCGGGCCTTCGTCGACGACGACGGCCGGCTTCGGCTCGCGCGGCACGCGCACCGGTGCCGGCTCGGCGGCCATCGCCTGCTGGACCGCCAGCACCTTGTCGGCGTCGGACAGCACCCACTCGAGGCCGGCGGAAGCGGCCAGCGCGTGCAACTCGTCGGCCGGCAGCACGTAGGGCGCGACACGAACCGGTTCCGGCGCGGCCGGGGTCGGGGTCGGTTCCGGCTCCGGGGCCGGCACGGCCTGGGCCACGGCGATCTCCGGCAGTTCGGCGAAGGCGAAGCCGCGCCCGAAGGCGAAAACGGCGAGAGCGCCGAAGCGGTGCTGGCGCCGGCT
>NZ_NRRU01000049.1 GCF_016583785.1 Rubrivivax gelatinosus
GCCCGCACCAGCAGCAGCACCAGCGGCAGCAGGGCCGGCAGCACGTAGCCGACGAGCTTGGACGCCGGCAGCGAGAAGAACAGCAGCACCACGGCCAGCCACCAGGCAGCGAAGACGGGCTCGGCGTGCACGCCGGCACGCCGCCAGGCGGCCCGCAGGCGCTGCAGCGCGGCCCAGCCCCAGGCGCTGGCCGGCAGCGTCGCCAGCGGCAGCACGGCGACGAAGAACCAGGCCGGCTCGCGGTTGTTGAACACGGCCTGGGTGTAACGCCTGAAGTGCTGCTCGACGACGAAGTAGTCGAAGAAGCCGGGATGGGCGCGCTGCGCCGCGACGAACCAGGGCGCGGCGAGCAGCACGAACACCAGCAGCGCCGCCGGCTGCAGCAGCCGCCCTGCCCGCCGCGCGCGCCCGGTGGCCAGCAGCCAGGGCAGCAGCACCAGCGCCGGCAGCACGACGCCGATCAGGCCCTTGGCGAGCACCGCGAGCGCCGCCGACGCTGCGGCCGCGACGGCCCAGCCCGCGGGCGCGGGCCGGCGCCCGCCCAGCGCCCGCCGGGCGCAGACGATGGTCAGCGAGATGAAACCCGCGACCAGCATGTCGCAGTCGGCGTACTGCGCGCCGAGGAAGCCCAACGGCGTCGTCGCCAGCAGGGCGAGCGCGAGCGTCGCCTCGCGCCGCCGCGCCGGACTGCGGCCGCCGCCGATCCACAACCAGGCCGCCAGCCCCATCGCCCAGGCGCCGAGCAGCGGCGCGGCGCGCAGCGCCAGCGGCTGGGCACCCAGCAGCCGCATCGCGGCCGCGGTGATCCAGTAGAACAGCGGCGGCTTGTGGAAGTACGGCAGGCCGTCCAGCGTCGGCGTCAGGCCGTCGCCGCGCTGCAGCATCTCCCAGGCGACACCGACGTAGCGCCCTTCGTCGGGCAGCATCAGCGGGCGCCAGAGCGCGCCGGCGGCCAGCCAGAGCAGGAACAGCAGCAGCGGCGACGCGGCCGCGGCGCGCCCGAGCAGTCCCGTGCGTGCGCTCGCCGCAGCCGCCGGCCCGGCAGCGGGACTCACCCGCCGCCCCCCGTCAGCGAAGCCGCCAGCAGCGCGAGCACCGCCAGCGCCATCACCGCGGTCGCCGCCCAGCCCAGCCGGCGCAGCGGCTTGCCGATGACGTTGGCGCCCATCACCGAGGCGCGCGTGGCCAGCAGCATCATCACCACCATCACCGGCACTGCGACGACGCCGTTGATGACCGCCGACCAGAACAGCTCCTTCACCGGGTCGGCCGGCGTGAAACACAGCGCGACGCCGCCCAGCGTCGCCGCGGCGATGACGGCGTAGAAGCCGCGGCCCTCGCCGCGCGCGAGCTGCAGGTCGAGCGAACCGTGCCAGCCGGCGGACTCGGCCACCGCATAGGCGGCCGAGCCGGCGAGCACCGGCACCGCCAGCATCCCGGTGCCGATGATGCCGAGCGCGAACAGCAGGAAGGCCTGGTCGCCGGCCAGCGGGCGCAGCGCCAGCGCCGCCTGGGCCGAGGTCTCGATCTGCGTCACGCCGGCCTGGTGCAGCGTGGCCGCGGTCGTCAGCATCACGAAGAAGGCGATCAGGTTGGAGAAGGCCATGCCGATATTGGTGTCCCACTTGATGCGCCGCAGGTGATGGCGTACCTCGGCCGGCCCGTGCACCACCGGCCCGCGGTCCTCGACCTCCTGGCTCGCCTGCCAGAAGAAGAGATAGGGGCTGATCGTCGTGCCGAGCACGGCGACGACGGTCAGCAGCATGTCGCGTGTGAGCGGCAGATGCGGGTCCAGCGTGCGCTCGAGCACCCGGCTCCAGTCCAGGTGCAGCGTGAACAGCACCGCGACGTAGGCCAGCAGTGCCAGCGTCAGCCACTTCAGCCAGCGCACCGTCGCGCGGTAGGGCAGGAAGACCTGCATCGCCAGGCTCGCCAGGCCGAAGGTGAGCGCATAGACGTGGGCCGAGCCGCCGAGCACCAGACGCAGCGCCTCGGCCATCGCAGCGATGTCGGCGGCGATGTTCAGCGTGTTGGCCGCCAGCAGCAGGCCGACGACGGCCAGCAGCACCGGGCGCGAGAAGCTGGACTTGATGTTCGCCGCCAGCCCCTGCCCGGTGACGTAGCCGATGCGGGCGCTGACGATCTGGATCGCCGCCATCAGCGGCAGCGTGAAGACCACGCTCCACAGCATCGAGTAGCCGAACTGTGCCCCGGCCTGCGAGTAGGTGGCGATGCCGCTCGGGTCGTCGTCGGCGGCGCCGGTGATCAGCCCGGGGCCCAGGCGCCGGGCGCCGTCGCGCAGCCGTCGCAGCGCGTTCAAGGGCGCCTGGCGCGCGTGCGCGAAGCGGGCGGTCGGGACGCGGGCTGCGGTTGCCGGCGGCGGCGGAGGGGTGGACACGGGCATCGCGCCGATGCTGGCGAGGGCCGGCTGTGGCGGCGTGACGGCGGCAGGCGGCCGCGTTGCAGCTGTAACCCGGGCCCGGCACCCGCTGCCCGTGCCCGGGAGCGACGACGGCAACCGGCCCGGGAGACACCATCCCCGGGAGCGGCGCCACGGTTGTCAGCGTGAACGGGGTCTCGAGCGCTAAGGGGTGGGCCGGCCGTTGCAGTGCCGCCCGCCCTCCATGAGCACTGATACCTTCGACAACCCGATCGCCCATGTGCTGGTCGTCGACGACGACCCGGCGCTGCGCGCGCTGCTGCTCGAATACCTGGGCGCCAACGACTTGCGCGTCACCGCGGTGGCCGACGGCAGCGCGATGATGGCCGCGTTCGCGACCGAGGCCATCGACCTCGTCGTGCTCGACCTGCGCCTGCCGGGCGAGGACGGCATGGAGCTGGCGCGCCGGCTGCGCGCACGTGCGGAGGTGCCGATCGTGCTGCTCACCGGCAAGGCCGAGGAAGCCGACCGCGTGATGGGGCTGGAGCTGGGCGCCGACGACTACGTCACCAAGCCCTTCAGCCCGCGCGAGCTGCTGGCACGCATCCGCACCATCCTGCGGCGCAGCCGGCTCGCGGCGCGTGCGCTCGCCGAGATGCCGCTGCGCGAGGAGCGCCGCCGCGCCTTCCGCTTCGCCGGCTGGGAACTCAACCTGCGCACGCGCCGCCTGCAGGCACCCGACGGCCGCCTGGTCGAAGTCAGCAACCAGGAGTTCAACCTGCTGGTCGCGTTCTGCGGCGCGCCGCAACGTGTGCTGAGCCGCGACCAGCTGCTCGGGCTCTCGCGGCTGAACAACGCCGAGGTTTACGACCGCACGGTCGACGTCCAGGTGCTGCGGCTGCGGCGCAAGATCGAGGCCGATGCCTTCCATCCGAAGCTGATCGTCACCGAGCGCGGCGCCGGCTACCGCTTCGACAGCGTGGTGCAGACGCTGGTCTGAGAGCGGTGTCAGCGCCGGCGCAAAGCCAGCGTCAGCGTGGCGGCGAGCGCCGCCAGCCCCAGCCCGGCGGCCGGCGCCGACGGCATGCCGCTCAGCACCTCGGGCTGAACGTCGAAGGCGAAGTGCGCCAGCGCCAGCACCTGATCGGCCTGCAGCGCCATCGCGTCTTCCAGCCGCACCTGCACCTGCGCCCAATGTTCGCGGCCGACATAGGCGGCGAAGGCGCCCGAGGCCACCGCCATACGCGCCAGCGGGCCCAGGGGCTGCAACAGCCGCGACAGCAGCGTGATGCGGTCGCGCGGCAGCGCTGCGTCCCAGGCGGCTCTCACCGCGGCCAGGCTGCGCTCGGCGCGGGCGGCGCCTTCACGTACTTCGTCCATGGCTTCACCTCGAACTGCTGCCATGGCGCCAGGATGCCGGGCGACGGTGACGGGCGTATTGCGGCCCTGTCGACAAGGTGTATCAGCGGCTTCAGCCTGATCAACTGCGGGCTGACCGCCGCAAGCTGCGCCCGGCCTGGGCCCGGCCTACTTCTTCCTGCGCGCCGGGCAGTTCTTGCAGCGCGGCTTGCTGCCGCAGCATTTGCCGGCCTTGCCCTGCAGCACGCAGGCGTCGGGAACGGCTGGCAGCACCAAGGGCTGCGCCGCGAGCGCGCGCGGCGAGCGCAGCAGCGACAGCGGACGCCAGGCGCCGGTGACCGGGGTCGACAAGCCGTGTTGCAAGGATTCCATCGAGTGTCGGGTTGGCGGTGAACAAGCCCTCGGGCTCTGCCCCCGATGATCCCCGAAGCGTCGATTGATCGGGTCAAGCCCGGCGATTGCATAAAACGATGCCGCCGGACGCCGCATCCGGCGGCCGCCGGAAAACAAACGGCGCCCCGTGGGGCGCCGTTCTAAGACCGCGGGCCGGGACTCAGGCCATGTGGTCGATCATCACCTGGCCGAAGCCCGAGCACGACACCTGGGTCGCGCCTTCCATCGAGCGCGCGAAGTCGTAGGTGACCTGCTTGCTGAGGATGGACTTCTCCATCGAGCTGATGATCAGGTCGGCGGCTTCGGTCCAGCCCATGTGGCGCAGCATCATCTCGGCCGACAGGATCTCGGAGCCCGGGTTGACGTAGTCCTTGCCGGCGTACTTGGGCGCGGTGCCGTGGGTGGCCTCGAACATCGCGATCGAGTCCGACATGTTGGCGCCCGGAGCGATGCCGATGCCGCCGACCTGCGCCGCCAGCGCGTCGGAAACGTAGTCGCCGTTCAGGTTGAGCGTCGCGATCACCGAATACTCGGCCGGGCGCAGCAGGATCTGCTGCAGGAAGGCGTCGGCGATCGAGTCCTTGATGACGATCTCCTTGCCCGTCTTCGGGTTCTTGAACGAACACCACGGGCCGCCGTCGATCAACTCGGCGCCGAACTCGCGCTGCGCCAGCGCGTAAGACCAGTCACGGAAGCCGCCTTCCGTGAACTTCATGATGTTGCCCTTGTGCACGATCGTCACGCTGGGCTTGTCGTTGTCGATCGCGTACTGGATGGCCTTGCGCACCAGGCGCTCGGTGCCTTCCTGCGACACCGGCTTGATGCCGATGCCCGAGCTCTCAGGGAAGCGGATCTTCTTGACCCCCATCTCCTCGATCAGGAACTTGATGATCTTCTGCGCCTTCTCGCTGCGGGCTTCCCACTCGATGCCGGCGTAGATGTCTTCGGAGTTCTCGCGGAAGATGACCATGTTGGTCTTCTCCGGCTCCTTCAGCGGCGTCGGCACGCCCTTGAAGTACTGGATCGGGCGCAGGCAGACGTAGAGGTCGAGTTCCTGGCGCAGCGCGACGTTCAGGCTGCGGATGCCGCCGCCGACCGGCGTCGTCAGCGGGCCCTTGATCGAGACGACGTAGTCGCGCACCGCGTGCAGCGTCTCTTCCGGCAGCCAGACGTCGGGGCCGTAGACCTTGGTCGACTTCTCGCCGGCGTAGACCTCCATCCAGTGGATCTTGCGCTTGCCGCCGTAGCTCTTGGCGACCGCCGCGTCGACCACCTTCAGCATCACCGGCGTGATGTCCAAGCCGGTGCCGTCGCCCTCGATGTACGGAATGATGGGCTGGTCGGGCACGTTGAGCGAGAAGTCGGCATTGACCGTGATCTTCTGCCCGCCCGCGGGCACCTTGATGTGCTGGTACATGAAAGAGGTCTCCACAAACCGCGCTTGCGGTGGGTCGTCGGGAATGAATTCGCGGGAATTGATTCTAGGTCAACGATTCCCGAACGACTGTGGTGTCAGGGCGTTGGCCCGACAGAGCCTGGACGCGGCCGCCTCAGGTGGCGCAGTAGGCCTGCCACTGCATCCACAGGCCATGGCCCAGCGCCCAGCCCGAGGCCAGCACCAGCATCGCGCCGGCGGCGCGTGTCGCCCAGGTGCCGGCAGCCCCCGAGGCCGAACCGCCGAGCCGGAGCCAGAGCATGGGCCCGAGCACGAGACCGGCGCCGCTGGCGATGGCGAAGACCGCCATCACCGCCGCGCCGGCGGCCGCCGTGTTGGCGAGCGCGGCGATGACGAGCGCCGACTGCAGCAGGCCGCAAGGCCAGGCGACCCAGAGCGAGCCCGCGGTCGCGGCGCGAGCCGGGCCCTTGATCTTCTGCCAGCCGGCGGCGTCGGCCTGCGGCGCACGGCGCTGCGCGCTGCGGCCGATGTTCTCCAGCCAGGCCGGCTGGCGCCCTTTCCAGAGCAGCCAGACGCCGAGCGCCAGGGCCGCAGCGTGCGCCATGGTCCACAGCGGGCGCAGCGCCGGGCTCAGTTCGCCGAGCGAAGACAGCAGGTTGACGCTGGAGGCCATCAGTGCGCCGGCGGCGGCGTAGCCGAGCACGCGCGCGGCGTGGAAGCTCCAGAGGGCGGCACGCTGCCCGCGCGGCAGGACCGCGGTGCAGGCGGCGCCGCACATTGCAATGCAGTGCGGCGCGCCGGCCAGGCCCAGCATCAGCGCGCTGATGACGAGCGCGAAATCCACGCGAAGGCCAGAGGAGACATCCGCGGATTATCCCGTCCGGGGATAACCCGCGCCGTGGACTAGATGATGCGCGAGAAGCGCTCGCGGTTGCCGCTGGCGCGCAGGTGCTTGTCGAAGACGGCGGCGACGCCGCGCACGTAGTACCAGCCCATCGCGGTGATCTGGATCGAGTCGTTGGCGATCTCGACCAGGCCGCCTTCGGCGAACGGCTTCAGGTCCTCGAGTTCGGCCGCGAAGTGCTCGGGGAACTTGATCAGGTGCGCGAGTTCGATCGACTCGTACTCGACCCGGCCCTGGCACATGATCGCCATGATCACGGCGCGGCGCAGCAGGTCGTCGCGCGTCAGCGCCAGGCCACGCACGATCGGGAACTCACCCTTGGCGATGGATTCGTAGTACTCGGGCAGCGTCTTCGCGTTCTGGCTGTAGGTCGCGCCCATGCGGCCGATCGACGAGACGCCGAGTGCGATCAGGTCGCAGTCGGGCTGCGTGCTGTAGCCCTGGAAGTTGCGGTGCAGACGGCCCTGGCGGCGCGCAGCCGACAGCGCGTCGCCCGGCAGCGCGAAGTGGTCCATGCCGATGTAGGTGTAGCCCGCGGCGATGAAGCCGGCGATCGCGCCGCCCAGCATCTTGATGCGGTGCTCGCCCGGAGGCAGGTCCTCGGCGGCGATGCGGCGCTGCGGCTTGAAGCGCGTCGGCAGGTGGGCGTAGGCGTAGAGCGCGATGCGGTCGGGCCGCAGTTCGGCGATCTGCTGGATCGTGCGCGCGAACGATTCCGGCGTCTGCTTGGGCAGGCCGTAGATCAGGTCGGCGTTGATCGACTCGAAGCCATTGGCACGGGCCGCGATCACCAGGTCGCGCACGCTGTCGTAGGACTGGACGCGGTGCACCGCCTCCTGCACGTCGGCGTCGAAGTCCTGGATGCCGAAGCTGATGCGGTTGAAGCCGATCGCCGCGAGGCTGCGCAGGCGCTCAGGCGTCGCGGTGCGCGGGTCGACCTCGATCGAGATCTCGGCGCCGGCGACGATCTTGAAGGCGTCGCGCAGCGTCGCCATCAGGCGGCTGATCTCCTCGTCGGTGAGGAAGGTCGGCGAGCCGCCGCCGAAGTGCAGCTGCGAGACCGTCTGGCCCTTGCCCAACTCCTTGACGTGCAACGCGATCTCGGCGTCGAGCGCATCGAGGTACTCGGTGCTGCGCTCGTGGTGCTTGGTGATGATCTTGTTGCAGGCGCAGTAATAGCAGACCGATTCGCAGAACGGAATGTGGATATAAAGCGACAACGGCGGCGTGCCGCCGACGGTGCTGCCTTCCGCGCGCTGGCGCAGCGCCTGGCGGTACTCAGCAGGGCCAAAGGCCTCGCCGAAGCGGTCCGCGGTGGGGTAGGAGGTATAGCGGGGGCCGGGCACGTCGAGGCGCCTCAGCAGTGCTTCAGGAACAATCGTGTCCATAATTCATCCGGCCGTCATGCGGTACGGGCTGGACTGTGCCAAACACTCACCCAATCGGCTTGATCTGTCTCAAGCGACAGCCCGACACCCCAGCGAAGAATCGCATATGCCCTTGAGCGACGTCATGAGCGATACTCGGGTCAACCCCGTCGCGCCGGACCGTACAGATTCCACCCGTCGAACTTCCATGAACAACACGTCTTCCGGCATCCGGCTCGAGCCGTTCAAGGTCGCCTGCTCGAGTTGCAACCTGCGTGAACTGTGTCTGCCGGTCGGCATGTCCAACGACCAGTTGGAGCGCCTGGACACGATGGTCGCGACGCGCCGCGCGGTGCCGCGCGGCGAGACCCTGTTCCGCGCGGGTGACCCCTTCCTGTCGCTGTACGCGGTGCGCACCGGCTTCTTCAAGACCTGTGTCTCGTCGGAAGACGGGCGCGACCAGGTCACCGGGTTCCAGATGGCCGGCGAGTTGCTCGGCCTCGACGGCATCGGCACCGACCGCCACACCTGCGACTCGGTGGCGCTGGAAGACTCCCAGGTCTGCGTGATCCCGTTCCAGCAGCTCGAGGATCTGTCGCGCGAGTTCAGCGACCTGCAGCGCCAGCTGCACAAGATCATGAGCCGCGAGATCGTGCGCGATCACGGCGTGATGCTGTTGCTGGGCAGCATGCGCGCCGAAGAACGCCTCGCGGCCTTCCTGCTGAACCTGACGCAACGGCTGCAGACGCGCGGCTTCTCGCCGCACTCGCTGATCCTGCGCATGACGCGCGAAGAGATCGGCAGCTACCTCGGGCTCAAGCTCGAGACCGTCAGCCGCACCTTCTCGAAGTTCCAGGACGACGGCATTCTCGAGGTCAAGCAGCGCCAGATCCGCGTGCTCGACCCGCAGGCGCTGCAGAAGCTGGTGAACGGCGCCGCCGCCTGCTGACACCGGCCAGGCCCGCCGCCGACGCCGCGCCGCAAGCGCGGCGTTTTCGTTTTCAGCGCCCGAACGAGCGGCTGTTGATCTCGCTCTCGCTGCGCGAGAGCAGCAGCGTGATGCCGGCGGCTGCCGCACACGCCGCCCAGAAGACGAAGAAGGCGAGCGTGTAGACGGCAGCCGGATCGGCCTGGATCGAGGCGCCCCCGAGCCAATGCAGTTCGTTCGGGTCGACGAAGGAAAAGACCGTCAACTCCAGCACGCCCGCCATCAGGAAGGCGGACCAGAGCACGGCACTCCAATCGCGAGATCGCCGCAGCATGGTGGCTGCCCGCCCAGGCAGGCGCTCAGGGCGCGGCGGTCGCCGCGTGGTTGCGCGCCGCGATCGCGGGGGTCTGCGCCTCGACCTGTCCGGCCTGCGGCACGGTCGAAGGCACGTCGGTCACGATGATGTCGGCACCCCGGATGGCGATGACGGCGGTGACGATCGCGGCGACGACGACGGTGAGCGGGCCGCCCACCACCAGCCAGACCATGCCGACGCGCCACCAGGGGGTCGTCTCGGGGGAAACAGCAGACGTCGTCATCGGTTGCTACTCCTGTCGCCGCCGCTCAGCGCGGCACGACGAAGGTGGATTTCTCGGAAGCGACGGCGGGACCGGCATCGGCCGGACCCTCGAGCCGCTCGACTTGGAACTGTATCGCGTGCGCCCCTGGCCCTGCCTGCGAGGCGGAATCGGGCGGCACACGCAGCGCGATCGTCACCCAGCGTGCGTCGGCAGGCGCCACTTCGAGCTCGCGCTGGCCGTCGATCGCGAGGCCCGGCAGCCCGTCGGCGCCGATGCGGTAGCGCTGGACCGATTCGGTCGCATTCATCACCTGCAGGCGGTACACGTTCTCGATGTAGCCGTCGTCGACGATGCGCGCGAGCGAGGACCGGTCGCGCACGACGTCGACGCGGAAGGGGCTGCGCAACGCCAGGCTGGCGACGAAGGCGGCGACGATCAGGACCAGGATCGCCGTGTAGACCAGCACCCGCGGCCGCAGCACGCGTCTGAGCATCTGGGCCGGCGTCTGGTGCTGCGCCAGCGCGTTCTGCGTGGCGTAGCGGATCAGCCCGCGCGGGTACTTCATCTTGTCCATGACGCCGTCGCAGACGTCGATGCAGGCGGTGCAGCCGATGCACTCGTACTGCAGCCCGTCCCGGATGTCGATGCCGGTCGGGCAGACCTGAACGCACAGGCCGCAGTCGATGCAGTCGCCCAGCCCCTGGCTGCGTGCGTCGATCTTGCGCGAGCGCGTGCCGCGCGGATCGCCGCGCTCGGCGTCGTAGCTGATGATCAGCGTGTCCTTGTCGAACATCGCGCTCTGGAAACGCGCGTACGGGCACATGTACTTGCAGACCTGCTCGCGCATGTAGCCGGCGTTGCCCCAGGTCGCGAAGCCGTAGAACAGCACCCAGAAGGTCTCCCAGGGCCCCAGCGTCAGCGCCAGCGCCGACGGCAGCAGTTCGCGGATCGGCGTGAAGTAGCCGGCGAAGGTCAGGCCGGTCCAGAGCGACAGTGCGATCCACACCGACTGCGTTGCACCCTTGCGCCAGAGCCGGTTGAAGGACCAGGGCCCGGCGTCCAGGCGCATGCGCGCGTTGCGGTCGCCTTCGAAGCGCCGCTCGACCCACATGAAGATCTCGGTGTAGACCGTCTGCGGGCAGGCGTAGCCGCACCACAGCCGCCCGGCGACGGCGGTGAACAGGAACAGCGCGTATGCCGAGATCATCAGCAGCGCCGACAGATAGATCAGATCCTGCGGATACAGGACCAGGCCGAAGATGTAGAAGCGCCGGGTGCCGAGGTCGAAGAGCACGGCCTGGCGCGCATTCCAGTCCAGCCAGGGCAGGCCGTAGAACACCAACTGCGTCAGCCAGACCAGCACCCAGCGCCAGTTGTTGAACCAGCCCGACACCGAACGGGCGTATATCTTCTTCTGCTTCGCGTAAAGCGAAACGAACGCCTCCGGAACCGGTGCAGCTTTCGCCGTTCCGGCGCCAGAGGCGGCCCCAGCCGCGGCGGGCCGGCCCGAAGCCTCGACCCGCTCTTGGCTCATCTCGTCGTTCACCCGTTCAGCGCGCCGCCACCGTGCTCGTCTGCGACAGGCTCCAGACGTAGGCACCCAGCACGTGGATCTGCTCGGGGCTCAGGCGCGAGGCCTGCGCCGGCATCACGTTGATCTTGCCGTGCTCGATCATCGCGATGATCGCCTGCTCGCCGTAGCCGTGCAGCCAGATCTTGTCGGTCAGGTTCGGGGAACCGATCGCCTGCATGCCCTTGCCGTCGGCACCGTGACAGGCGGCGCAGACGACGAACTTCGGCTTGCCCAACTGGGCCGCGACTTCGTTGTGCGGGCTGCCCGACAGGCTCAGCACGTACTGCGCGACGTTCTTCACGTCCTCGGCCGAGCCGACGGCGGCGGCCATCGGCGGCATGACGCCTTGACGACCGCCGGTGATGGTCTCCTTGATCTTCTCGTGCGTGCCGCCGTGCAGCCAGTCGTTGTCGGTCAGGTTCGGGAAGCCCTTGCTGCCGCGCGCGTCGGAGCCGTGGCACTGCGCGCAGTTGTTCGCGAACAGGCGCTCGCCGATGGCCATGGCCTGCGGGTCCTTGGCCAGGGCCTCGGCCGGCAGGCTCACGAACTTGGCGTACAGCGGCGCCATCTGCGCGCGCGCCTTCTCCATCTCGTTCGCGTGCTGGCCGGTGCTGGTCCACTTCAGCGTGCCGGGGTTGGTGCCCAGGCCCGGGTACAGCGCGAGGTAGATCGCGGCGAACGCGACCGTGACGATGAACAGACCTGCCCACCAGCGCGGCAGCGGGTTGTTCAGTTCGCGCAGATCCTCGTCCCAGACGTGGCCGGTCGTGTTGTCGTCGGCCATCACCCTGCGGCGGCTGGCGATGAACAGCAGGATCAGGCAGGCGATCAGCCCGACGATGGTGATCGCCGCCACGTACACCGACCAACCGGCGTTGAAGAAGTCACTCATTTGCGTTCTCCCGCGGTTTCGACGCCGTCCTTCTCCAGGAAGGGAAGCATCGCCGCCTCGTCGAAGTGGGCGCGGCGCCGCCGCGACCAGGTCCAGACCAAGATCCCGATGAAGAGCGCGAAGCTCACCACGGTGACGATGGTGCGGAGCGTGTTGATGTCCATGTTCGGCTCCGTCACTTGACGGCCGTGCCCAGCACCTGCAGGTAGGCGATCACGGCGTCGACCTCGGTCTTGCCCTTGACGTCTTCGGCCGCCTTGGCGATCTCGTCGTCGCTGTAGGGCACGCCGACGACGCGCAAGGCCTTCATGCGCGGAGCCAGGCCAGCACCGTCGACTTCGCTGCGCGCCAGCCAGGGATAGGCCGGCATGTTCGACTCGGGTACCAGGTCGCGCGGGTTGTTCAGGTGGATGCGGTGCCACTCGTCGCTGTAGCGGCCGCCGACGCGGTGCAGGTCAGGGCCGGTGCGCTTGCTGCCCCACTGGAACGGATGGTCGTAGACGAACTCGCCGGCCATCGAGTAGTGGCCGTAGCGCAGCGTCTCGGCACGGAACGGACGCACCATCTGCGAGTGGCAGTTGTAGCAGCCCTCGCGCAGATAGACGTCGCGCCCGGCAAGCTGCAGCGCGGTGTACGGCTTCAGGCCCTCGACCGGCTGGGTCGTCGACCGCTGGAAGAACAGCGGCACGATCTCGACGAGGCCGCCGAAGGCGACCGTCACCAGGATCAGCACGATCATCAGGAAGTTGCTGGTCTCGATCTTCTCGTGACCGCCGACGGCATGGTTTTTTGCCATGGTCTTGTATCTCCTTGGGTTCGGGCGGTCAGGCGTGGGCCGGGACCATCGGGATCGGCGCCGCAGCGACCTTGCCGCTCTTGATGGTCATCACCGTGTTCCAGGCCATGATCACCATGCCGGTCAGGTACAGCAGACCACCGCCGAGGCGGATCACGTAGAACGGATAAGTGGCCTTGACGCCTTCGACGAAGCTGTAGACCAGCGTGCCGTCGGGGTTCACCGCGCGCCACATCAGGCCTTGCATCACGCCGGCGATCCACATCGCGGCGATGTAGAGCACGATGCCGATCGTCGCCACCCAGAAGTGCAGCTCGACCGCACGGGTGCTGTACATCGTCTGACGCCCGAACATGCGCGGGATCAGGTGGTACAGCGAGCCCATCGAGATCAGGCCGACCCAGCCCAGCGCACCGCTGTGCACGTGGCCGACGGTCCAGTCCGTGTAGTGGGACAGCGCGTTGACCGTCTTGATCGACATCATCGGCCCTTCGAAGGTCGACATGCCGTAGAACGACAGCGAGACGATCAGGAACTTCAGGATCGGGTCGTCGCGCAGCTTATGCCAGGCGCCCGACAGCGTCATGATGCCGTTGATCATGCCGCCCCAGCTCGGCGCCAGCAGCACCAGCGAGAAGATCATGCCGATCGACTGGGTCCAGTCGGGCAGCGCGGTGTAGTGCAGGTGGTGCGGGCCCGCCCACATGTAGGTGAAGATCAGCGCCCAGAAGTGCACGATCGACAGCCGGTAGCTGTAGACCGGGCGGCCGGCCTGCTTCGGGATGTAGTAGTACATCATCCCCAGGAAGCCGGCGGTGAGGAAGAAGCCCACCGCGTTATGGCCGTACCACCACTGGACCATCGCGTCCTGAACGCCCGCGTAGGCCGAGTAGCTCTTGGTCAGCGACACCGGGATCTCGGCGCTGTTGACGATGTGCAGCAGCGCGACGGCGATGATGAAGGCGCCGAAGAACCAGTTCGCCACGTAGATGTGGCGCACCTTGCGCTTGCCGATGGTGCCGAAGAACACGATCGCGTAGGACACCCACACGACGGCGATCAGGATGTCGATCGGCCATTCGAGCTCGGCGTATTCCTTGCCGGTCGTGAAGCCCAGCGGCAGCGAGATCGCGGCCAGCAGGATCACCACCTGCCAGCCCCAGAACGTGAACATCGCCAGCTTGGGCAGGAACAGTGCAGCCTGACAGGTGCGCTGGACCACGTGGTAGGACGTCGCGAAGAGAACCGAACCGCCGAACGCGAAGATGACCGCATTGGTGTGCAGAGGTCGCAGGCGGCCGTAGCTGATGTAGGGGATGCCGAAGTTCAGTTCGGGCCATGCCAGCTGGGCGGCGATGATCACCCCCACCAACATGCCGACGATCCCCCACAGCACGGCCACCACGGAGAAATACCTCACCGGGGTGTCGTAGTACACCGGGGTCGCCGGTGACGATTCATGAGCCATACGGCTTCTCCTCGCGTCGTTCAGGAAGCAAAGTTGACGATTGTTCGAGCTTGATCTGGGTTAGGTCTTGATGGTCATCAACGTGGCCATCGTCGTCCCGCAGAATGCGCTCCCCTTCGTGCTCGAGATCTTCGAACTGGCCGCGGTGCAGCGCCCAGCCGAAGATGCCGAGGATGATCAGCACCAGCACCGCCGACAGCGGGATGAGCAGGTACAGGATGTCCATCGGCGCCTCAGCGTCCGGCACGCAGCGCGTTGAGCACCACGAAGAGGGAACTACCCGCCATGCCCAAGCCCGCGGCCCATGGCGGAAGCCAGCCCGCGAGGGCCAGCGGAATGCACGCGGCGTTGTAAGCCGCGGCCCAGATCATGTTCTGCCGGACGATGCGCATCGCGCGGCCGGCCGTGCGGCGCGCCTGGATCAGATCCAGCGGCCGGTTCGAGACCAGCACCGCGTCCGCCTGCGCACGGGCGACCAGCGCACCCTGCCCCATTGCCAGCGACACGTCGGCACGCGCCAGCACGGGCGCGTCGTTGACGCCGTCGCCCACCATCACGACACGCTCGCCGGCCTGCTGCGCCGCCGCGACGGCGGCCAGCTTGTCCTCGGGGCGCGCGCCGCCGATGAAATCCTTCAAGCCCAGGCGCGAGGCCAGACGGGCCGCACGCTGCGGCGTGTCGCCCGACAGCAGCGTGACGTGCACGCCCTCGCGTTCCAGTTCCTGCACCGCCTCGAGTGCCCCCTGGCGCAGCAGTTCGTCGAAGCCGAAAGCCGCCACCGGACGCCCGGCACGCGCCAACCAGACCTGGACCTCGTCGCTCTCGGTCGCACCGGCGAATGCCGCACGCCCCAGCCGCCACTCGACCCCGGCTTCATCGACGGCACTCAAGCCCTCGCCTGCCGTCTCGCGGATCGCGCTCCAGCTGCCCCCCGAAGGCGGCAGCGCCGCCGCCAGCACCTGCGACAGCGGGTGGCGCGACCAGGCTGCCAGCGACGCGGCACGGCCCGGCGCGTCGACGCCCTCGTCGAGGATGCGGGTCGTCGCCAGCGCCGGGCGGTCTTCGGTCAGAGTGCCGGTCTTGTCGATGAACATGCGGCGCGAGCGCGCCAGATCCTCGAGTGCGTCCAGGCGCTGCAGCAGCACGCCGCGGCGCGCCAGGCCGCCGGCAGCGGCGATCATCGTCGCCGGCGCGGCCAGCGACAGCGCACACGGACAGGTGACGATCAGCACCGAAACCGCGACCCAGATGGCCCGCGACGGGTCGACGACGCTCCAAACCGCCGCCGCGCCGGCCGCCAGCAGCAGCACGATCCACAGGAAGGGCGCCGCCCAGCGGTCGGCGACCCGGGCCAGCGACGGGCGCTGCGACAAGGCGTCGCGCATCATCGAGACGATGGCCTCGTAGCGCGTATCGGCACCGGCACGTTCGACCAGCATCGTCACCGGCGCGCCCAGGTTGACGCTGCCGGCGACCACGGCCGCGCCGAGCGGCTTGTCCACCGCCACCGACTCGCCGGTCAGCAGCGCCTCGTCGGCCTGGGTCTGGCCTTCGAGCAGCCGGCCGTCGGCCGGAAACGCCTGACCGAGCGCGACCCGCACGCGGTCGCCGGCCACCAGGCGCTGCACGCTGATTTCGCTCAGGCTGCCGTCGGCCTCGACGCGGGTCGCCGTCTCCGGCAGCCGGGCGAGCGCGCCTTCGAGCATCGTCGCCGCACGATGGCGGGCGCGCAACTCGAGATAGCGCCCGGCGAGCAGGAAGCTGACGAACATCGTCAGCGAATCGAAATAGACCTCGTGGCCGAAGACGCCGGTAGGGTCGAAGGTGGCGCCGGTGCTGGCGACGAAGGTGACGATGACGCCGATGGCGACCGGCACGTCCATGCCGATGCGACCGCTGCGCAGGCCGCGCCAGGCGCCGCGCAAGAACGGGCCAGCCGAGAACAGCACGACCGGGATCGACAGCATCCAGCAGCCCCAGTTGAGCAGCTGGCGCATGTCCATCGACAGCTCGCCGGGCGCTGCCACATAGCTGGGGGTCGCGAACATCATCACCTGCATCGCGCAGAAGCTGGCGACGAACAGACGCCACAGCGCGCTGCGGTGTTCGGCACGACGCATCTCGCGCGCCGGGGCCGCGGCATCCGGAACGGCGTCGTAACCCGCGCCGCGGATGGCGTTGATCAGCGCCGAAGGCCGGGTGCGGGCCGGATCCCAGCGCACCGTCGCACGCTGCGAAGCCGCACTGACCTGCGCCTCGTGCACGCCGTCGACTGTCCGCAAGGCGTTTTCGATGATGCCGGTGCAGGCCGCGCAGTACATGCCGGAGATCTGCAGCGCCGACTCGCCGAGCTTCAGACCGTCGGGCGCCTGCAACCAGCGGGTGAAGCGGTGCAACTCCAACGGGTCGTCGACAGCGGCCAGTGAAGGAGCCGCTTGCTGGAGGGGGGCGAAGCCGGGGAGACTCATGGAAGCCAACGAACGGGGGCGGCGCTGGACGCCGCCGGAATGTGTAGTTTCGCTTCCTGTCTCAAACATGACGACCTATATCAAATTTTATAGCTATACGCGTTTGACCGGAGTACTTGCGCTCCTTGTCTCTTTTGCGCTACCCACGGCCCGCGCCCAGGGGGGGCCACAGCCCCGCTTGCCGACGACTCCGCTGGTCGCGGGCATGCACGTGATCCAGGCGGAGGTCGCGCAGACGCCGGAACAACAGGCCGCCGGGATGATGTTCAGGCGCGAGATGGGCCCGAATGAAGGCATGCTGTTCTTCAACCGCGAGCCCGGCGTGCGCTGCTTCTGGATGCGCAACACGCTGCTGCCGCTGTCGATCGCCTTCATCGCCGACGACGGCACGGTCGTGAACACGGCCGAAATGCAGCCGCAAAGCGACGAATCGCACTGCTCAGCACGAGCCGTTCGCTTCGCCCTTGAGATGCGTCAGGGCTGGTTCTCCAAACACGGGATCGGCGCCGGCTTCAAGCTCCGCGGCGCGCCGTTTGGCAACTGAAACAGACTGAAACGCTCAAACAAAAGGCCGACCGCGCCGGTTGGGCATGCGGTCGGCCTCGTGCCTGACGCCCGGCGCGGGCGCCGGGTTGCCGTCAGCCAGCGTAGTTCTGCTCGGCGAACGACCAGTTCACGAGCTTGTCGAGGAAGGTCTCGACGAACTTCGGCCGCAGGTTACGGTAGTCGATGTAGTACGCGTGCTCCCAGACGTCGACCGTCAGCAGCGGCGTGTCGCCGGTGGTCAGCGGCGTGCCGGCCGCGCCCATGTTGACGATGTCGACCGAGCCGTCGGCCTTCTTCACCAGCCAGGTCCAGCCCGAGCCGAAGTTGCCGACCGCCGACTTGACGAAGGCCTCCTTGAAGGCCGCGTACGAGCCCCACTTCGTTTCGATGGCCGTCGCCAGCGCACCGGACGGCTCGCCGCCGCCCTCGGGCTTCATGCAGCTCCAGAAGAAGGTGTGGTTCCAGATCTGGGCGGCGTTGTTGTAGATGCCGCCGGAGGACTTGCGCACCACCTCTTCGAGCGCCAGCGTCTCGAACTCGGTGCCCTTTTGCAGGTTGTTCAGGTTCACCACGTAAGCGTTGTGGTGCTTGCCGTGGTGGTACTCCAGCGTCTCACGGCTGTAATGCGGCGCCAGGGCGTCGAGGCTGTACGGCAGAGGAGGCAGAGTGCGTTCCATGCAATGAGTCCTGTGAGGAGTAGAGAAGGGTTGAGGAACATTGTAGGCAGCGCCTTCATTTGATGCAGGCCGCTTGTTTTCGACCCCGAAGACGTGTACCAAAGCCGCACCGTCACCCCAGACGGCACGCAGCTCTTCGCCGACCGACAGCCCGGCAACCGACATCACCGGCCGGCCGCCGGCCGCCTCGATCCAGGCGTAACCACGTCGCAGCACCTGCGCCGGGTCCAGCGCCGCCAGGCGCTGCTCACGCGCCGCCCAGTCAGAGCGGGCCCGCTGCATCTGGCCGGCGACCGCCGAGCGCAGGCGCAGCGCCAGCGCCAGCGGCCGCTGTCCGCGGCGCGCGACCTGGGAGTCCAGCGCCTGCCGCAGCCGGCGCTCGAGCGTCGCCAGGCGCTGGCGTTGCGGTGCCAGCGCTGCCGCCGGCCGGCCGAGCCGAAGGCCGATGGTGTCCAGCCGCTGCGAGCCGCGGTCGAGCTGTCGCTGCGCCGCCCGCTGCAGTGCCAACGCCAGCCCCTGCAGGCCAGCCAGCAGATCCGAACGCAGCGGCGCCGCGAGTTCGGCCGCGGCCGTCGGCGTCGGCGCCCGCAGGTCGGCAGCCAGGTCGGCCAGCGTGACGTCGGTCTCGTGGCCGACGCCGCAGATCACCGGCAGCGGGCAGGCGGCGACGGCGCGCACCACCCGTTCATCGTTGAAAGCCCAGAGATCCTCGAGCGCGCCGCCGCCACGCACCAGCAGCAGCGTGTCGACCTCGGCCCGCGCCGCCGCCGCGGCCAGCGCGGCAACGATCGCCGGCGGCGCTTCGGGCCCCTGGACCGGCGTCGGGTAAACGACAAGCCGCACCTGCGGCGAACGCCGCGCGAACGCCGTCAGCACGTCGCGCAGCGCCGCGGCGCCTGTCGACGTGACGACGCCGACGGCACGCGGATGAGCAGGAATCGCACGCTTGCGCGCGGCATCGAAAAGCCCTTGCGCCTCCAGCCTCGCGCGCAACCTCAGGAACTCCTCGTACAGCGTCCCGGCGCCCTGGCGCTGCATGGACTCGACGACGAGCTGCAGCTCGCCGCGCGCGTCGTAGACGCCGAGCCGGCCGCGCAGTTCGACCTGCTGGCCATCGCGCGGCTGGAAATCGAGCAGCGAGGCGGCGCGCCGGAACATCGCGCAGCGCAGCAGCGCCGGCTGGCCGTCGTGGTCCTTCAGCGAGAAATAACAGTGGCCGCTGGCGGGACGCGAAAACCCCGAGATTTCGCCGCGCACGGCGACGGCGCCGAAACGTGCCGCAAGCGCATCGCCGGTGGCCAGCAGCAGGCCGGCGACGGTCCAGACCTGGCGCGGTGACGCCACACCGCCACCACCTTCAGGCCAGCCCACGCCCGCCCCCGAATCGCTGGAACTCCACAGGAAGCGGCATCAGGTCATGCCTGCGCGTATACCACGTCACAAAGCCGTCAAGATCTCGCAAGTGATTGATTTCGCTGGAGAAAAAATTGCTGAAAAATCGAGCATTCCAGCTCCGGGCCAGTCCTGGCGCGGGTTTGGCGCGACTGTCGGCGGCTTCTCCACAAAGTTATCCACAAAAGCCGTGGATACCGTTGAGGCGAGGATCGACTTGCGCCAGCACGACGGATCCGGACGAGGCTTGCTCCATAATCCGCGCGCCGCGGCGGGCCTGCCGCTCACCTCGAAGAACCCCTTGCTGTCGATCATACAAGCGGCCGGCTGGCCGATCTGGCCCCTGATCCTGTGCTCGATCGTGGCCCTGGCGCTGATCCTGGAGCGGCTCTATCACCTGCGCGCAGCGCTGATCGCGCCGCCGACGCTGCTAGACGAAGTGCTCGGCGTCTCGCGCAACGCGCTGCCGGCGACGGACGTGGTGAACAAGCTCGCCGAAAACTCGGTGCTGGGTGGCGTGCTCGCCGCCGGCCTGCAGGCCGTGATCGCCGAACCCCGCATCACCGAGCCCGCACTGCGCCAGGCGATGGAAAACGCCGGCCGCACCGCCGTGCACCAGACCGAGCGTTATCTGAACACCCTGGGCACGATCGCCGCGGCGGCGCCGCTGCTGGGCCTGTTCGGCACCGTGGTCGGCATGATCGAGATCTTCGGCTCGCAGGCGCCGACCGGCGCCTCCAACCCGCAGCTGCTGGCGCACGGCATCTCGGTGGCGCTCTACAACACCGCGTTCGGCCTGATCATCGCGATCCCGTCGCTGATGTTCTATCGCTACTTCCGCGGCCAGGTCGAAGCCTTCCAGCTGACGATGGAACTTGCCGCCGAACGCCTGGTGCCGCATCTGATGCGTTTCGCCGTGCGCGGCACCGCCACCTGAGCCCACGATGCGCTTCAGCCGCCGCCGCCCCGAGGAACCGGAGATCAACCTGATCCCGTTCATCGACGTGCTGCTCGTCGTCCTGATCTTCCTGATGCTGTCGACGACCTACTCGCGTTTCACGGAGCTGCAGATCAGCCTGCCGGCAGCCGACGCCGAGAAGCTGCGCGAGCGCCCGGCGGAGATCATCGTCGCCGTCGCCGCCGACGGCCGTTACGCGATCGACCGCCAGCTCGTCGATGGCCGCAGCGTCGAGCAACTGGCGGCGAGCCTGGCCGAGGCCGCCAAAGGCCGCCAGGACGTCGTCGTCATCATCTCGGCCGACGCGATGGCGGCGCACCAGTCGGTGATCAACGTGCTCGACGCCGCCCGCCGCGCCGGCCTGTCGCGCCTGACCTTCGCTTCGCAGACGCCCAACGGCGCGCGCTGATGTCCCTGGCCGAGCGGCTCGAGGCGCTGCTGCTGCGCCAGTGGTGGCAAAGCGGCCGCACGCCGCTGGCGGCCGCGCTCGCGCCGCTGGAGTCGCTCTACGGCGTGTTCGCGCGGCGCGCGCAGGAGGTCGAGCCGCAGCGCGCGCCGGTGCCGGTGGTCGTCGTCGGCAACCTGATCGTCGGCGGCGCCGGCAAGACGCCGACCGTGATCGCCCTCGTGCACGCGCTGCGCGCCGCCGGGTGCACGCCGGGCGTGATCTCGCGCGGTTTCGGCCGTGACGACGGCGGCGTGCGTGCGGTCGAGGGCGACAGCGCCGCGGCCGAGGTCGGCGACGAGCCGCTCGTCATCCTCCGCCGCAGCGGCGCGCCGGTCTGGGTCGGGCGCGACCGCGTCGCCGCCGCGCGTGCGCTGTGTGCGGCCCACCCCGAGGTCGACGTGCTCGTCTCCGACGACGGCCTGCAGCACCGGCGGCTGGCGCGCGACGCCGAAATCGTCGTGTTCGACGAACGCGGCACCGGCAACGGCCGGCTGCTGCCCGCCGGCCCCTTGCGCGAACCGCTGCCGGCGCAACTGCCGCCGGGCCGCTTCGTGCTCTACAACGCGCCGCGGCCGACGACGCCGCTGCCCGGCGTGGTCGCGCTGCGGGCGCTGGGGCCGGCACTGGCGCTGGAGGACTGGGCCGCCGGCCGCAGCGACGCGGCGCAGCCGCTGCAGATGCTGCAGGGTCGCACGCTGCTGGCGGCAGCCGGCATCGCGTCGCCGGAGCGTTTCTTCTCGATGCTCGAAACCGCCGGCCTGACGCTGCGCCGCCTGCCGCTGGCCGACCACCACGGCTACGACGCCCTGCCCTGGCCCGCCGGCACGGCCGAGGTCGTCACGACCGAGAAGGACGCGGTCAAGCTCGCCGGCCGGGCGCTCGGCGGCACGCGCGTCTGGGTCGTGGGGCTAGACTTCAGGCTTCCCGATTCACTCGTTCAGGACGTGCTGCGCCTCGTGGCGCCGCCGCGAACCCGATGACGCTCGACCACCGTCTGATCGAACTGCTCGTCTGCCCCGTGTGCAAGGGCCCGCTCGAACTCGCCCGCGACGAGCAGCAGCGGCCCACCGACCTCGTCTGCCCGGCCGACCGGCTGGCCTTCCCGATCCGCGACGGCATCCCGGTGATGCTCGAGACCGAAGCGCGCAGCCTGGACCTGCCGCCGAGCCCGTGAGCTTCACAGTCCTGATCCCGGCGCGGCTGGCGTCGACGCGCCTGCCGCGCAAGCCGCTGGCCGACATCGGCGGCCTGCCGATGGTGGTGCGGGTCGCGCGGCGTGTCGCTGACGCCGGTGCCGAGCGCATCGTCGTCGCCGCCGACCATGCCGACATCGTCGCCGCCTGCCGCGAACACGGCGTCGAGGTCGTGGCCACGCGCGCCGACCACCCGAGCGGCAGCGACCGCCTCGCCGAAGCCTGCACGCTGCTCGGGCTGGACGGCGACGCGCGCGTCGTCAACGTCCAGGGCGACGAGCCGCTGATAGCCCCGGCGCTGGTGCGCCGCTGCGCCGAGCTGCTCGACGAACGCCCGGACTGCGTGATGAGCACCGCGGCGCATGCGATCGAGTCGGCAGCCGACTTCGCCAACCGCAACGTCGTCAAGGTGGTGCTGGACGCCGCGGGGCGCGCGCTCTACTTCAGCCGCGAGCCGATCCCGTGCTGGCGCGACGGCGCGCCCGGCGCGCTGCCCGAGCCGCGGCCGCTGCGCCACGTCGGCCTCTACGGCTACCGCGCCGGCTTCCTACGCCGCTTCCCGGCGCTGACGCCAGCGCCGCTGGAGCGGCTGGAGTCGCTGGAGCAGCTGCGTGTGCTGTGGCACGGCGAACGCATCGCGGTGCACGTCGCCGAGCACGCGCCCGGCTCGGGAGTCGACACGCCCGAAGACCTGGAACGGGTGCGCGCCCTCTTCGGCTGATCCACCGGCCGCGCAGGCCAGGCGTCAGGCGGGTGGCGGAGTCTGCGTGTTACCCTTTCCCGCAAATGCGCCCGGCCACGCCGGGCAGCAGCAAGCATCACAAACAAAGCTCGAGGAAGCGATGAGACTGATCCTGTTGGGGGCGCCCGGCGCCGGCAAGGGAACGCAAGCGACGCAGATCTGCCGCAAGTACGGCATCCCGCAGATTTCCACCGGCGACATGCTGCGTGCCGCCGTCAAGGCCGGCACCGAGCTCGGCGTTGCCGCGAAGAAGGTGATGGACACCGGCGGCCTGGTCGGTGACGACATCATCATCGGCCTGGTCAAGGAACGCCTCGCCCAGCCCGACTGCGCCGGCGGCTTCCTGTTCGACGGCTTCCCGCGCACGATCCCGCAGGCCGACGCGATGAAGGCCGCGGGCGTCAAGCTCGACGTCGTGCTCGAGATCGACGTGCCCGACGAAGCCATCATCGAGCGCATGAGCGGCCGGCGTACGCACTCTGCATCGGGACGCACCTATCACGTGAAGTTCAACCCGCCGAAGGTCGAGGGCCTCGACGACATCACCGGCGAGCCGCTGATCCAGCGCGAGGACGACAAGGAAGCGACCGTGCGCAAGCGCCTGGAGGTCTACCAGAGCCAGACGCGCCCGCTCGTCGACTATTACTCGGCCTGGGCCGCCGCTGGCGACGCCCAGGCCCCGCGTTATCGCCGCATCAGCGGCACCGGCAGTGTCGAGGAGATCACCGAGCGCGCTTTCGCGGCGCTCGAGAGCTGATCCTCCCGGCCCTCTTCCCCCGCACGCCCGTCAGAGGCGAAGGAGACAACGGATGGAGATCCAGGGCAAGGTGTTCATCGTCACCGGCGGCGCGTCGGGCCTCGGAGAAGGAACGGCGCGGCTGCTGGCGGCCAACGGCGCGACCGTCGTCGTCGCCGACCTGCAGGTCGAACGCGGCGAGGCCGTCGCGCGCGAGATCGGCGGCGTCTTCGTGCGCTGCGACGTCAGCCAGGAAGCCGACGCGCAGGCCGCGGTCGACGCCGCGCTCGCGACGGGCCGGCTCTTCGGCCTGGTCAACTGCGCCGGCATCGCGCCGGCGGTGAAGACCGTCGGCAAGGACGGCGCGCACCCGCTGGCCGCGTTCACGAAGACGATCCAGGTGAATCTGGTCGGCTCGTTCAACATGATCCGGCTGGCGGCCGCGGCGATGGCGAAGAACGAGCCCGAGCCGACCGGCGAGCGCGGCGTGCTGATCAGTACCGCCAGTGTCGCCGCCTACGATGGCCAGATCGGCCAGGCGGCCTACGCCGCGAGCAAGGGCGGCATCGTCGGCATGACGCTGCCGATCGCGCGCGACCTGGCACGCAACGGCATCCGCAACATGACGATCGCGCCGGGCATCTTCGGCACGCCGATGCTCTTCGGCATGCCGGCCGAGGTGCAGCAGGCGCTCGCCGCCGGCGTACCGTTCCCCAGCCGCCTGGGCAGGCCAGAGGACTACGCCAAGCTCGTCAAGCACATCGTCGAGAACGACATGCTCAACGGCGAGGTGATCCGGCTGGATGGGGCGATACGGCTGGGGCCGAAGTGATCGGGCAGCCGCGAGCCACCGTCGTCGTCACTCGACGCGTCGGACGCGGATGAGTTGGGCGACGCCGTCGATCTCCATCAGGAAGCTGCCCAAAAGCGCTCGCCGGATATGGGCCACGGGGTTCTGCAGGCTGTAGCTGGCCCGACTGCCGTCGACAACCTTCCACAGCTGACCGTTCTCGAGGCGAAACCGGGTCTTCGGGTCCCAACCCTCGAACGGCCCCGGGATGCGGCTGACGATCTCTTCGACGCGACCGGCACGGGGCTGATTCTCCAGACCGAAGTCTCCCGGCTTCGCCGCCTCTGCCGCCTGCGGGGCAGGGGCCGCTGTCGTCGGCCTTAGCGGCTCGTTGGGCGCCGCGTTGCCCCGGTTCTCGGCACTGATCTGCGGCAACGGGATCGAGTCGTAACACGCCAAACGTTGTGCCGCATCCGGCAGCGATCGACAAAGACTCAAATCGGCTGTCTGGGCTTGCGCCGCGCATGTCGCCAATGTCAGGTAGATAGGGAAAAGGTATCTGGTCATCGAAGTGCTTCCGGCAGTGATGCTGATCCGCATGGCGCGGATTTTGCATCATCCTACCGCGTGGTCCAGCATCATCGCGAAGTCGTCCCGACACCACCGCTCTCGACGCAAGCCAGCCAGGTCAAGACATGATGGCGAATGACAACCACTGGGCGAGACTCTGGGCAAATGGCGCATCGGACTCGTTCGGGCATGGGTTGGACGAACGCTCTGCGCAAGATGCACCGATGGCCGCCCGATGGCGAGCCTGGTTCTCCAACCTACCCGATGGCTGCGAAGTACTGGACATCGGCACCGGCAACGGCGCGCTCCTGCGTCACCTTCTGGCAGCACGGACACAAGATCCCGGCCTGCGTTTTGTCGGAGTCGATGCAGCAGCGCTACCCGACGCGAGCAATGAAGGCGCAGGCTCTGCGGCTCCGGTCAGGGCACGGCTGTTGGGTGGCGTACGCGCCGAGTCTCTTCCCTTTGGCGACAACTGCTTCGATGTCGTGGTTAGCCAATTCGGCATCGAATACGCGACGCTGCCCGCAGCGTTGAGCGAGGTCGGACGGGTATTGCGCTCTGGCGGCACGGTCGCATTGCTGATGCATCACCGCGGTGGTCGCCCGGTATCGCTGGCGCGTGCCGAACGCCATCAGGCTCAGTGGCTGTTGTCGGCACTGCTGCCTGCGGCAGCGCCGATGGCCGAGGCCATGAGCAAGATTGGCACCGAGAGCGGTCGGCGTGAACTCGCCGATAGCGCGCATTGGTCAGCAGTGAGGGCAACCTACGATCGCGTCCTGGCGGATGCTGGACGTCGAATGAACGAGACCATGGCCCCCGACTTACTGGTCGACGCGCAGAACTGGGTGGCGCAGGCATTCCAACGTGCCGCCCAAGGGGGCGCCGGTGCCGGCCGCCAGGCCCTGGCAAACATCGAGCAGTTGATTCTCGACCAAGACCGCCGCCTCGAGGATCTGCTCCAACGCGCACTGGACGAGGATGCCATTCGCTCCGTAGTCGCCTCGATGAACGATTCTGGGCTGAAACCTGGAGTTGTCGAAACCGCCGAGGACCGCGGCTATTTGATGGGTTGGTGGGTCGAAGCGACCCGCATCTGATCCGTTCTTCAGACTCTGGCGCGCTGCCCGCAATAAAAAACGCCTACCCCGAAACAGGGCAGGCGTTTCAATTTCACCGGTAAGGTCCGGCCCGACCATCAAATGGTCAGACCGGCTGGTACGGGAAACCTAGATCAGAACTTCTGTTCCAGGCGGGCGTACCACTGACGACCATAGGCGTCGTACAGGTAGTAGTTGAACGGCTTCTGGTCGTACGGAGAACCCACCAGAGCCGGCAGCTTTTCGAACACGTTCAACGCGCCGACGCTGACCTTCATGCCCTTGATGGCAGCCGGGCTGTACGCGAGCTGAATGTCGTGCGTCGTGTAGCCGCCAGCGAAGCCACGTTCGTCGCCGTTCTTGCTGATGTAGTTCGAGTTCAACGTCGCATCGATACTGCCGATGGACCAGGTGTTGGACAGCGACACGCGTTGGCGCGGTTCACCGAAGGTCCCCAGTTCGTTGATACCGTTGACGGCCGCCTTCAGACGGTGAGCCACCGACAGATCGTGACGGAACGAACCCCAGCTGGCGTACTTGTGCTGGAAGCGCAAGCTCACGTCCAGGCCGGAGTAGTCGGCATCACCTTCGTTCGCCAGACCGCTGGTCACCTGGAGGATCGCGCCGGAGACCGGGTCACGCTTGATGCCCAGGCTGGCCGGGATCGGCAGCGGCGAGGTGCCGTTGTCGCGGTCGACGACTTCTTGGGCCGTGATCGACGAAATGACGTTGTCGATCTTGGTGCGCCAGTAGTCAGCCGTCAGGCTGAGCGCCGGGGTGATGTCCCACACGAAACCCAACGACCACTGCTTGGACTTTTCCGAGTCCAGGCTGGGATCCGAGATGTGCAGACCGTTGATCTGGAACTCGACGCCCTCGGCGCAATCAGCGGCGCTGTAGCCACCGTCGGCCGCGCAGGTGCGCGGATCGACGACCGTATCGGCGCTGAATGCCGGCTTGGCGTTCAGGTCGGGCAGGCTAGGCGCGCGGAAACCACGGCCGACCGACGCACGCAGCGTCAGGTCGTTCGTCGCACGGAAACGCACCGAGGCCTTCGGCGAGAAGTCGCTACCGTAGTCCGAATAGCGCTCGTAGCGGCCTGCCAGGGTCGCTTCCAGCGACTTGGTGACCGGGAACAGCAGTTCGGTGGAGAAGGCACGAACGGTGCGTTCACCAACGGCCGAGCTGCCCGAGCTACCGAGCACCTGACCCGCTTCGCTGAGCGAGTCGTAGATGTCGGCGTACTTTTCCTTGCGGGCTTCGACGCCGACATAAGCCGTCGCTTCCCCGCCACCCATCTTGAACAGGCCCTTGGTCGCGTTCGCGTAGACCTCGTTCTGGGTCCAGGTGCTGTCGCGTCCGGTGGTCGTCGTGATCGACTTCAGCACCTCCGACGAGTTCGAGAACGGATCATCGACGTTGTAGGTGCCGTCGTTGATCGCGGCCGTCGCCAGATTCTTGACGATGAAGCCACGGCCGGTTTCGACGACCTTCGACACTTGGCGGCGAGCACCGACGTCGATGTCAAAGCCCGCGACCGAACCTTGGACGCCACCGCCGACGTCGTAGAGGTTGCCGTCCGTCGAGGTATCGCGGTTGCCAGCAGCGGCAAACCGGTGCACCAGGTAGTACGGGTCACCGCTGGCGCCGACGTTCAGGTGGGTCTGGTCGAAGGTGCTGCCCGGGGTGATCAGAATCGAGTCGGGAACCGGCGCGTAGCGGCCGAAGCTCTTGTTGCGCGTCACCGACGCGTTCATGTACGCAGACCAGTCGGGCGACAGCTGCAGATTACCGCGGGTGAAGAACGAGTCCGCCGAGGTGGCTGCTTCGTCGGCCGCGACCAGGTTGAAGTCGTAGCGGCAGCGGCCGCCGGCGTCGACATAGAAGCCCTTGTCCGGGAAATTGCAGCTGCCCGCGGCGCCGAGGTAGCCGCTGCCGGAGATATTGGGCAGATAGCCGCCCTCGCCGTCCGAAGCCGCCTTGTACAGGCCGTTGGCATAGGACGAGGCGCCCTAGGTATAGCCCCAGGGATAGTTGCGGACGTAGATGATGTCGCGCTTGGTGTGCGAGACGCCAGCGATCAGGTGGCCCTTGTCGCTGTTGATGCCGAGAAGCGCGGACGCTTCCTCGCGGTCACCGCCTTTGATCGACGGGCGGGTGATACCGGCCATCAGTGCCAGACCGTCGAAGTCCTTGCGCGTGATGATGTTCACCACGCCGCCGATCGCATCCGAACCGTAGATGGCGGAAGCGCCGTCGGTCAGGATTTCGATGCGCTCGACCGCCGCCATCGGGATCGAGTTCATGTCGACGGAATCGCCGACGTTAGGCGCCTTGGCGACACGGCGGCCGTCGATCAGCACCAGGGTACGGTTGCTGCCGAGGCCACGCAGGTCGACGCCAGCGAAGGCTTGGGCGCTGGAGCCGCTCTGCGGGCGGAAACTGCCGGCGCCGGCGAACGTCGTGTTGCGAACGAACTCGGCGACAGTCGTCGCGCCGCTCGTGTCCAGCTGCTCGCGAGAGATGACGGTGACAGGCAGCGCGCCTTCCGAAGCCGCACGCTTGATGCGCGAACCCGTGATTTCGATGCGCTCGGCATCCTGCGCGGAAGCCGGCAGCGAGGTCAGCACCAGCGAACCGCCGATGGCTGCCAGCACTCCCATGCAAACTTTCGTTCGCTTGAACATTAACTCACTCCTGTGGTGACGTTGATCGAAAGACCGTTGCCCCCGAGCAAGCCCTGTGCCGCGTTAACGCATTGCAAGGCACACCCGGAGAACCGTGAACCGATTGTCAAGGCGAGTCACGCCGTCGATCTGCAAGGGAAAGCCATGACTCGCCACGAAGGGCCGGAGCACGAGGCCGCGTCCGCCGCAATCCTGCCTTCGGTGTTCCCTCGGTCAGTCACTGCGCCGGCACGTAAATGCCATCGCGCGACGATAGCGTTTGCTGGACTGAAACCCGGCTGACACACCCCCGCAACCGTGCACTGGTGTAGGCCCGTAGCAACACTTGGCGACAAGTTGATGTCGCCGCCGTGGGATCTGGCCGGAGCCTTACCACGAAAGCAATGGACGACCCAGAGTGACCTGCGATAAGAGCGCAAGCCATCCGTCGCCACGGCCTCGGGCCGACTGCTAGTTCGTCACAAGCCGTGGCACCGCCGCCAGCAGCGTGCGCGTGTAGTCGCGCTCCGGCTGCGACAGCACCCGGGCGCAGTCGCCCTGCTCCTCGATGCGGCCGGACTGCATCACCGCAATGCGGTCGGCGATGTACTCGACGACGCCGATGTTGTGCGTGATGAAGAGATAGGACACACCCAGCTCGTGCTGCAGTTCGCGCAGCAGGTTGAGGATCTGCGCCTGCACCGACACGTCGAGTGCCGAGGTCGGTTCGTCGCAGACGATCAGCCGCGGCTGCACCGCCAGCGCGCGCGCGATCGCGATGCGCTGGCGCTGGCCGCCCGAGAACTCGTGCGGATAACGCGCCAACGCATCGCGGCGCAGCCCGACCTGGTCGGTCAGGCGCTCGACACGCGCACGGCGTGTCGCCGCATCCAGTTCCGGATGCAGTGCCGTCAGCCCTTCCTCGAGCAGATCGACGACGCGCATGCGCGGGTTCAGCGACGCAAACGGGTCCTGGAAGATGATCTGCACGTGGCGCCGCGCTTCGAGCAGCGCCTCGCCTTCGAGTTCGAACAGGTTCTTGCCGTCCAGCAGCGCCTTGCCCTCGGTGACGGCGATGCGGCGCAGCAGTTGCACGATGGCCTTGCCGGTGGTCGTCTTGCCGCAGCCCGACTCGCCGACCAGCGCCAGCGTCTCGCCGCGTGCGACCTGGAACGAGACGCCGGCGACGGCATCGAAGTGGCCCCGCACCCGCTGCAGCAAGCCGCCGCGGATCGGGAAGCGCACCTTCAGGTCCTGCACGTCGAGCAAGGGCGCGGCGTCACGCGCCGGCGGCGGCGGCGGAGGAACCACGATGGCCGGCGGCGCGATCCGCTCCGGTGCAGCCGGCACACCAGGCTTGTGCAGCAGGCAGCGAACCTGGTGCGTCGGGCTCGCGTCGACCATCTCGGGCAGCGTCGAGGCGCAGTGCGGCATCGCCGCCGCGCAGCGCGGCGCGAAACGGCAGCCTTCGAACTGCAGCCACATCGGCGGCACCGTGCCGGGGATGGCCTCGAGGGCGACACCGCGCCGGTCGCCGGCAGGCAGTGCCCGCAGCAGCGCCTGTGCGTAGGGGTGCAGCGGCCGGGCGAAGAACTCGGCCGCCGGCGCCACCTCGACGATCTGGCCGGCGTACATCAGCGCGACGCGTTGCGCCATGCCGGAGACGACCGCCAGGTCGTGCGTGATCAGCAGCAGGCCCATGCGCTGCTCGCGCTGCAGGTCCTTCAGCAGGTCCAGGATCTGGGCCTGGATCGTCACGTCGAGCGCGGTCGTCGGCTCGTCGGCGATCAGGAAGTCGGGCTCGGTGGCCAGCGCCATCGCGATCATCACGCGCTGCTTCTGGCCGCCGCTCATGCGGAACGGGTAGTCGTCGATGCGACGCTCGGGCTCGGGGATGCCGACGCGGCGCATCCAGTCGATCGCCTTGGCGCGCGCCGCCGCGCCACGCAGCGCGGTGTGGGTCTCGATCGCCTCGACGATCTGGTCGCCGACCTTCATCACCGGGTTCAGGCTGGTCGCCGGCTCCTGGAAGATCATGCCCAGGCGGCCGCCGCGCACGGCACGCATGCCGGCTTCGGGCAGGTCGAGTACGTCGACGTCGCCGATGCGCACCTGGCCGCCGGTGACACGGCCGTTTTCGGGCAAGAGGCGCATCAGCGCCAGCGCCGTCATGCTCTTGCCGCAGCCCGACTCGCCGACGAGGGCGAAGGTTTCGCCGCGCTCGATCGAGAGCTTGAGCCCGTCGATCGCCTTGACGAGGCCGGCGTCGGCGTCGAGCACGACCTCGAGGTCCTGGATCTTCATCATGCCGAGGCTCGCTTCTTGAACGTCAGGCGCGGGCGGAAGGCGCGGGCGCGCGGGTCGAATGCCTGCTGCACGCCGTCGGCGAACAGGTTGGCCGCGAGCACCAGCACGACCATGAAGCTGAAGGCGGCGGCAAAGCTCCACCAGACCACCGGGTCACGGCTCATCTCGCTGCGCGCGAGGTTGATCATGCCGCCGAAGCTCGAGGTCGACGGGTCGACGCCGACGCCGACGTAGGTCAGCACGGCTTCGTAGAGGATCAGGTCGCTGAAGCTCAGCACCGTCGTGATCAGCACCAGGTGCACGACGTTGGGGAAGACATGCCGCGCCATGATGCGCGAAGGCTTGACGCCGAAGGCCATTGCCGCCTGCACGAAGTCGAGCTCGCGCAGCTTCAGCGTCTCGGCGCGCACCAGCCGGCACAGCGTCGACCAGCCGGTCAGGCCCAGGATCACGCAGAGCATGAAGATCTTCAGGTCGCCGCGTTCGACGCCGGTTTCGAACCAGTCGGGGTGCTTGTCCAGCCAGACCTGCACCATCAGCACGCAGGCCGCGATCAGCAGCACGCTGGGCACCGAGGACAGCGTCGTGTAGAGGTACTGCACGACCTCGTCGACCCAGCCGCGGAAATAGCCCGCGAGAATGCCGAGCACGATGGCCACCGGCAGCGTCGCCAGCGTCGCCAGCGTGCCGATGACGAAGGCGGTGCGTACGCTCTTCAAGGTCTGCACCAGCACGTCGTTGCCGGTGCGGTCGGTGCCGAACACGTGGTAGTGGCCGGCGAGCGCGGCGATGACGCCGGCCAGCACGCAGATCACGGCGAAGGTGATGACGGCAGCGCGCCACGGCAGGTTGGTGCGGTCGCGGGCGAGGTCGGCGAGCGCGTTGCCGTAGCCGCCGTGCGCGCGCGCCAGCGCCGCGGCCAGCAGCAGCACGGCCAGGCCGGCGACGACGAGGCCGACGGCGCCACCGCCGGCAACGCGGGCGCCGATGTCGCCGGCCCACTGGGTCTCGGGGTCCTGCAGATGGGCACCGCCGAACACCAGGCGCGGGTGCTCGCGCAGCGTGACGCCGTCGCGCGTGACGGTCTGCTTGTTCAGCGCGCGGTAGGCCAGCGGCTCGGAGTAGCTCGATTCGCGCATCGCCAGCTGGCGGCTGAGCGCCAGGTCCAGCAGCGACTGGGTGCGCGTGTCGTAGAACACCTGGCTTTCGGCGGCCGCGGTCGCTTGCGAGCCGCCGAGCTCACGCCGGAAGTGCACGCTGTCCAGCGCCGTGATGCACAGGAAGACCAGCAGCACCAGCACCGAACACAGCGCCGGCGGATCGCGGAAGACCTTGGTCCAGGTGGTGCGCAGCGGCGCGCTGCGCAGCACGCGCACGGTGTAGCCGGCGAGCGCGGCGAACAGCGCCCACAGCGCGATGTCGGTCCAGAGCAGGACGAATTTGAAACCCATGGCCGGCCCTCAGTTGAGACGAACTCTGGGGTCGACCCAGGTGTAGGCGACGTCGATCAGGATGTTGGTCGCGATGTACAGCGCCGAGCCGACGAAGACCATCGTGCGCACGATCGCGAAGTCCTGGCCGCCGATGGCGTCGATGACGAACGCGCCCAGGCCCGGGATGCCGAAGAAGCTCTCGAACACCAGGCTGCCGAGGAAGACGTAAGGCAGGTAGCCGGCGGCGCTGGTGATGATCGGGATCAGCGCGTTGCGCAGCACGTGGCGGAACAGCACCACCTGCTCGGCCAGACCCTTGGCGCGCGCGGTGCGCACGTAGTCCTTGCCGATCTCCTCGAGGAACATCGCGCGGTACAGCCGCGCCTCGCCGCCCAGGCGTGCCAGCAGCGACAGCACGATCGGCAGCGCCAGGAAACGCACCGCGTCCAGCCCCGGCGCGTAACCCGAGATCGGCACCAGCCGCAGCAGGCGCGAGAACAGGAACTGGCCGACGATGATGTAGAACAGGCTCGAGATCGACAGCATCAGCACGCACAGCACGACGCCCCAGAAGTCGATCTTGGAGTGCCGGAAGAACACCAGCATCAGCGAGAAGCTGACGCTGACGATCAACTGCAGCAGGAACAGCGGCAGCGCCAGCTGCAGGCTCACGCCCATGCGCGAGCTGATCTCGTGGCCGATGTCGACCGAACGTGCCGAGTCGCTGCGGCCGAAGTCACCCTTCATCAGCGAGATCGAACGCTCCCAGAGCACGGTCTTGGTCAGCTGCTCGCCGCCTTCGGCCTGGGCGTTCCAGTACAGCGGCTTGTCGTAGCCGCGTTCGCCCTTCCACTTGTCGATCTGCTCCTGCGTCACGCGCTTGCCGCCGATGTTCAGCCGCGCCATGTCGTCGGGCATGTTGACAGTGAAGAACAGGAAGAAGGTCAGCAGGTTGACGCCGATGAGGATCAGCACGCCGTAGCCGAGGCGGCGCAGGATGTAGGTCGCCATCTCAGTTCGCCTCGACCGGGTTGCCGCGCGCGGTGGCCGTCTCGCGGGCCTGGAAGCTGCGCCGCGCGACCCAGACCAGGGCCGCCAGCGCCAGCACCAGCAGCGCCACCGGCCAGAGGATGGGCCGGTTCCATTCGGCCTGTTTCTGCGCCCGCAGCTCGGGGTCCAGCCGGTAGTACTTGGCCATGTCGCGGATCAGGATCGAGGGTTTGCCGTTGTGCACCCATTGCTGGAACGCCAGCCCGCCCCAGGGGAAGTAGCCGAAGCACCAGGGCGAGTCCTGCTGCACGATGGCGACCATCTTGTCGACCACCGCCTGCTTCTCGGGCCCGTCGTCCAGCGACTGCAGCTTGCGGTACAGGCCGTCGTACTCGGCGTTGTCGTAGTTGGAGTAGTTGTCGCCCTGGCTCTTGGAGCGGCCCAGCGGGCCGTAGAGCAGGAACAGGAAGTTCTCGGCGTCCGGGTAGTCGGCCAGCCAGCCGCCCCAGAAGATCTGGTGCCGGCCTTGCAGCGTCTTGTCCTGGTACTGGTTGAAATCGGTCGCGCGGATCTCGAGCTGCACGCCGAGCTTGGCGAACTGCTTGATCATCCAGTCGTTCTCGCTCTTGCTCTCGGGCGTGGGCGCACGCTGGAAGTCGTAGTTCAGCACCAGCGGCTTGCCGGTCTTGGCGTCACGGCCGCCCGGGTAGCCGGCTTCGGCCAGCAGCTTTTGCGCGTCCTCGATCGGCCTGCGCACCGGCTTGCCGTCGACCAGCGTGTGCGTCACCGGGTTGTAGAAGCCCGGCTGGCCTTCGCGCGAGCCGAACAGGCCCGGCGGCACCGGCGAGTGCGCCGCCACCCCGCCCTTGGACTTGAAGATGCGGCCGTAGCCTTCTTCCCAGTCGACCGCGATCGCGATCGCCTGACGCAGCTTGCGGTTCTTCTCCTGCTGCTCGCGTGTCTCGCCCTTGCCGACCACCGGGTCGAGCATGTTGAAGCCCAGGTACCAGTTCGAGATGTCGGTCATCAGCGGGAACTGGAAGCCGCGGTCCTCGTAGAGCTGGCGCACCTGGTCGGAGTCGTCGGCGTCGTTGCGGAAATCCACGCCCCACTCGGGCCGCTCGATCTCCGGCACGTCGAAGTAGCCCTGCTTGAACTTCTCCTTGCGCGGCACCTTCTCCTTCTCGATCGTCACGTAGAGCTTGTCGACGAAAGGCATGGGCTTGCCGCAGTCGGCCAGCAGCCCGGCAGCCTGGTCCTCGGCCGAGCCTTCGCAGGGATAGGTCTCGCCGTGGTAGTTCGGGTTGCGCTGCAGCACGTGGCGGCGGTCGCGCACGAAGTCGACCATCATGTACGGCCCCGTGCCCACCGGCCACTGGTTCAGCGACAGGCCGTTCTCGCTCATGCCCGGCTGGGCATAGAAAGCGTCGGCTTCCCAGGCCATCGGCGCCAGGAAGGGCATCGCCATCCAGTAGCTCCACTGCGGGTACTTGCCCTTGATGCGGATGCGCCAGGTGTATTTATCGACCGCGTAGCTGCCGGCCAGCGGCCACTTGCGGAAGTCGAGGAAGGGCTTGTCGCGCTCGTCGCGCGCCAGACCGGAGACCAGCTTGGCGTCCTCGCGCTTGACCATGTCGGCGTACTCGCGCAGGCCGATCACGTACTCGGAGAAGATCGCGAAGATCGGCGCCTCGATGCGCGTCGTCGCGTGGCGCTTCAAGGCATAGACGAAGTCGTCGGCCACCAGCTCGCGTGTGCCCTGGTGCTCGAAGGCCAGCGGCGAGCGTTTGTCGCCGAGCTGTTCGCGCGTCAGGTTGAGGTAGCGCGAGCGTCCCTGCTCGTCCTTGGCGAAGGCCGGATGCGGCTGGAACATGATGCCCGGCCGGATCTTGACGTCGTAGACGCTCTCGGCGATCTGATCCGGCGACGCGCTGTCGGGCAGCTCGTGGCCGTCGCGGTCGAGGTAGCGCGGCTTGGCGACCTCGGCCGCCGCCTTCGGCACCAGCGTGTACGGCCGCTTCAGGTAGTGGTACCCGTAAGGCGGCTCGTAGATCTGGTAGGTGTACGCCGACTCGGGGTTGGCGTAGGACGCCACCGGGTCCAGGTAGCGCGGCGAGCGCTCGTCGAACGAGTAGAACATCGTGTTCTCACGTTCGGCACCGGCGGGGTACGGGCTGTTGTTGCAGCCCGAAGACAGCAGGGCCGCGCCCATGGCCAGGGCCAGCCCGAGACGGACGACGATCGATTTCCCGCGCATGCGGTGGCTCTCCTCGCGACGCCGGCTGAGGGCCGGATGGGCCCCGCCGGCGACGGCGTCAACTTGCAATCCGCGCCCGGCCGCGCTCGTGACCGGCTCCGGCGGAAAAGCGGGCGATTCTAGGGGTCTTGGCGGATTCACCAGCCGACCAGCGCGTCGCGGCCCTGCACCACGAGCTCGACCTTGGCTCCGACCGGCAGCGTCACCTTGGTCGGGACATGGCCGAACGGCAGGCCGGTGAGGATGGGCACCGAGGTCTGCGTGCGCAGGTACTCGACCACCGTCTTCAGCTTGTAGCCGCGGTCGCTCTTCACCGGCTTCCAGTCGCTGAACGAACCCAGTAGCACCGCTTTCTGCGCCCCCAGCACGCCGGCCTGCAGCAGCTGCAGCAGCATGCGCTCGACCCGGTACGGGTGTTCGGCGACGTCCTCCAGGAACAGCACCCCGCCCTTGACCTTGGGCCAGTGCGGCGTGCCCAGCAGCGAACACAGCACCGTCAGGTTGCCGCCCCAGAGCAGGCCCTTGCAGCCCAGGCCGTCGAACCCGGCTTCGGTGCGAAAGCCCACGGCTTCGAGCTCGCCGCTCATGGCCTCGACGAAACAGGCTTCGGTGACGTCGTCGACGCCGCCTTCGTCGCTGCTGCGGCCGAAGTCGGCGCAGGCCAGCGGCCCGGCCCAGCTACGCACGCCGCCGTGGGCCAGCAGGCCGAGCTGCAGCGCCGTCAGATCGCTGTGGCCGACCCAGCGTGTGCCGCGTTCGACGCTGCGCGCGAGCAGCTGCCAGTCCAGCCGATCGAGCAGCCGCGTCGTGCCGTAGCCGCCGCGTGCGGCCAGCGCGATAGCCGGCGCCGCCTCCGCGACGCGGTGGATCGCGGCCAGCCGCGTCTTGTCGTCACCGGCGAAACGCTGCTCGCGGGCCAGCGCCGACTCGTCGACCGTGACCTCGAAGCCGGCCCGGCCCAGGTGCCGGGCCGCTCGCCGCAGCGCCGGCGCCGACTGCACGGCGCCCGCCGGCGAAAAGATCACCAGAGAGGAAGAGGAAGGCGGCTCGCAGCCGCAGCCGGGACCGTGGTCGTGGCCGTCAGGGGAGGAATCAAGGCTCATGTGGAAGGAGGCCAGTTGTCGAGTTCACGCGTCTCGCCGGCCGGGATCGCACGCGCGGCGCGTGCCTCCCGCGCCTGCGCGCGGCGTTCGGCGAAGAAGCGGCGCAGCAGCTCGCCGCACTCCTCGGCCATGACGCCGCCGGCGATCTGCGTGTGGTGGTTGAGCCGCGGCTCGGCGAACAGGTCGAGGACCGAGCCCGCGGCACCGGTCTTCGGGTCGGGCGCGCCGAAGACGACGCGGCGCAGACGCGCGTGCATCAGCGCCATCGAGCACATCGCGCAGGGCTCGAGCGTGACGTAGAGCTCGCACTCGGGCAGGCGGTAGTTGCCCAGCAGCGTGGCGGCATGGCGCAGCGCGACGATCTCGGCGTGCGCCGTCGGGTCGTGGGTCGTGATCGGGCGGTTGTAGCCGGTGGCCAGGACCTGCGGGCCTTCAGCGCCGGGACGCATGATCACCGCGCCGACCGGCACCTCGCCGACCAGCCAGGCGTTCTGCGCCTGGTCGAGCGCAATCGCCATCGCGCGCCGGTCGCGCTCGTGCTGCAGTTCGGTGTCGGTCACTGGGAGTCGGGCTTGAGCCAGGCAGAGCGGATCTTGCGCCCGCAGCGCACCGAGTCGACGGCCACCGAGACGTCCGAGTCGGACACCAGCGACAGGCGCGAGATCACGCCGTACCAGGTCTTGGACGCGTCGATCCAGGGATAGAAGCCGAAGGCGCCAGGGCTGCTGAAGGCGCCGTCGCCCACCGTCGGGTCGTCTTCGACCCAGTGGCCGATCGAGTAGTGCCACTGCTCGCCACTGGGCGAAGGCGTGAATTTGGCTTGCGCGCAGGTGTCGGGATCGACGCAGACCGGGTGCGTGCCCAGCGCGGCGCGCTCGTATTGCAGCGTGCCGTCGAGGATCTTGCGCAGGAACAGCGCGTAGTCGCCGGCGCTGGTCTCGACGCCGCCTGCCAGCTGCGGGCCCGAGTACGACAGCGCGATGTCGGTGCCGAGAACGCGGCGCATCTCGGTGGCCAGCGCCGCGGGGCCCAGGCCGGCCAGAACGGGATCGAGCGACGCGTGCTTCTGCATGTGGCCGCCGCTGTAGACGAAGTAGCCGTCGTTGGCGGCCACGTAGTCGCCGTTGCTGCCGCCGTCCCGGCCCTCTTCGTCGAGGCAGCTGCCGACCGTCGTGTCCGACCCGCAGTGGCTGAAGTTGGTGTAGCCGCTGCGGAAGTTCAGGTACTTGATGTCCGCGTCGCTCAGCACGCCAGCGCGGGTCTGCTCGACGTAGCTGCCGTAGATCCACTTCGAGGCCGACGCGATGGGCAGCGTGGTGTCGGCTTCGATCGTCAGCAGGTTGCCGGCGAAGCTGCCTGAAGCACGCGCGCCCGCGGCGTCGCCGATCTCCCAGTAGAAGGGGCGGATCTGCTGGCACTCGGTGGCGCTCGCCGCGGCCGACTGCGCGGCGGCGATGCGCTGCGCCAGCGTCGGCGGGTTGTCCGAACTGCCACCACCTCCACCGCCGCCGCAGCCGGAGAACGTCGTGGCGAGCACGGCCAGCAGGCCGAGGCGGGCGTACGGGGCGGCGAGGTGTTTCATCTGCCCGGGATTATCGCGGCCGCTTGGCCGGCCGCGTCCCCGCATCCGCACGTCTCAGGCGGCTGCGGGCGGGCCGACGAAGTGCCGCTGCGAGGCCTGCACGGTGAGCGTGCCGGGGCACTCCAGGCGCAGATCCCCCGTGGCGAGCGTGATGCCGGCCCCGCCTTCGGTCGCCAGAACCAGGCGCCGGCCGGCCAGCAGATGCACACCGCCGGATACCGAATGCAGCAGCAACGCGTCGCGTGCCGCCAACGTGGCGTCACCGGCGTCGGCACGCAGTTCGGCGTCGCCGCGTACCGCCGTCACGCCCAGCCCGGGCGGCGCGGCCGCAGCTGCCCCCGCTTCGGCGCCGCGGCTGTCGGCCAGCGCACCCGCCAGCACGCCGATGCCGCCACCGCTGTGCAGCTGCCAGCTGCCGGTCGATTGCGAGTCGAGGTCGGCGCCAGCGGCGTGGGTCAGCGAGCCAGCCGCGGCCTGCACCAGCGTGCGGGCCGTCGCGACGATGCCGGCACCGGCCTGCGCCACCAGCATCGGCTGCGCCATCTGCGGCAGCGAGGCGGCTGCGCTGCGGCCGTCCCCTCGGCCCCCTTCGCCGGCATCGCGCCGCGCCGCGTCGAAGTCGGCGGCGTCGACACGGGCGCCGAGCGCCGCCGCCAGCGGCGCGATCAGCAGATTGGTCGGGTCGGCATGGCGGCCGCCGCCGAGAAAGAGCTTGCTCGCTTCGACGAGCGCGGCCAGCACCAGCACCGCCGTCGCCGTCGCGCCGGCACTGCGCCCCCAGGCCCAGCCCAGCAGCGCCAGCGGCAGATAGGCCAGCGCGACGCTGCCGGCGCTCTGCAGCGCCTGCGCCTCGGTCGTGTAGTAGTGGTAGTAGAAAGGCAGCAGGCGCAGTTCGTGCCAGGCGGCCGCGGCACCGGCGCTGCCGTGCCAGGGGCCGGCGAACCAGCCGTTGACGGCGGCCAGCAGCGGCAGCCACACGAGCAGCAGCGGCAGCGTCGTGCGCCGCAGCAGCGCCTGGACCGCGGCGCTGCCGCCAGCGGCCAGACGCGGTGCCAGCGCCGCGCCGAGCGCGAAACCCAGCGCCCGCGCCAGCACCGACGCGCCCTGGCTCACGCCCGAAGCCAGCAGCAGCTGCGCGAGTTCGAGCACGACGCCGGCCACGGCGCCGATCGCGGCCGCACGCGCCGGGCCGGCGCGCAGGCGCAAGGCGAGCAGCCAGCCGAGCGGCGCCGCGAGCACGGCCTCGACGCCGAACTTGAGCAGCGCCATGCCGCCAAAGCCCTCGCCGGCGAAGACCCAGCCCCATTGCGCCGAGCGCAGCTTGGCCGCCAGCTCGGGCGCCGACAGCAGCAGGTCGTAGGGGAACAGCGACAGCGCCAGCCAGGCGACGGTGTAGGTCTCCAGCAGCCGCGGCCCCCAGACGGCCAGCCCGCCGGCCAGGCCGTCCTGCAGCCGCCCGGCGGCCACGGCCGCCAGCGGCGCCAGCACGATGCCGATGCCGCAACCGATGAACTCGGCCAGCAGGTCGTTCTGCGACACCGTGCGCGGCGGGAAGAAGAGCTGCGTGAACTCGACCGCGACGGCGAGCGCGGCGCAGGCCACGAACGCGAGCCACGGCGCCGCCGCGCCCAGGCCGACGCGCCGCGCCAGCCGCGCCGCGAGCACGCCCAGCGGCAGGTAGAGCACGCCGTTGGCCACCCAGTCGGCGCGCGAGCCGACGCCCAGGTCGAGGAAAGGCGTGCGCGCGAACCGCGCCAGCGCCTCGCCCGGCGCGAGCGCGACGAAGTCCAGCGGCACCAGGCTGCCGTAGACGACGAACAGCGCGTAGGCGGCCGCAGCCGCGATCAGTCGGGAACGGTCGGACATTCAGGCCGCCCGGAGCGCGGGCGCGGGCCTGCAGGTGTCAGGGGCAGGCGCGTTGGCCGTCGACGACGGTGACGTTCTGGGAGCCGGCGCCGCTGGTCGAGATCAGCGTGTAGCTGGCGCTGCCGGTGCTGCAGACGGCCCAGCTGTAGTTCTCGCTGCCGCCGTAGCTGTGCGTCAGCACCGTGTCCGCGCCGCTGCTGCCCACGCTCCAGGTGCCGACCTGCTTGCTCGGGTCGACCGGGTCGTTCGGGCCCTTCTTGAAGTCGATCAGCGCACCGCCGCTCTGGTGGAACTCCTGCCAGCGGTCGTTGCCGCGTAGCGCGCACATCGTCTTGCCGCCGATCTGGTTGTTGATCTGGAGGCGGCCGAGGCGCGCGTTCTCGGCGCACGGCGCCTGCGCCGAGGCCGCAGCCGCGGCGAGCAGCAGCACGGCCGCGACGGCGGCCTTGGACGAAGTCAGCATGCGGGTCCCCTGTTCGTGACTGCGGCAGTCTACGGGCGCCGGACAGCGCGGGACAGCCGCCGCCACCCCCGGGAAACGGGGAGCGGCGTCAGGCGGTTCGTGAAGAACGCACGCAGGCGCATCGCTACACTGCCCCGCGCCCCGAGCCGGTGCTCCGGCCGCGGCGTTATGCCCATGCGCCCGGCTCCATCCCATCGCCCCCCACGTTCCACACGACCGCTTGCCGGCCGGCGCCTCGCGCTCGGCGCGCTGGCCGGCGGGCTTTTGCTGCCGCGCCTGGCGGCCGCCGCCCCGGCGCTGCGCGTCGGCCCCGGCCGCCGCTTCGAACGCCTGGCCGATGCCGCACGCGCCGCACGCGACGGCGACCTGATCGAAGTCGACGCCGGCGACTACCGCGGCGACGTCGCCGTCTTCACCCAGCGCCGGCTGACGCTGCGTGCCGTCGGTGGCCGCGTGCGCCTCGTCGCCGACGGCCAGGCGGCCGAGGACAAGGCGATCTGGGTGCTGCGCGGCGGCGAGTTCGAGGTCTCGGGCTTCGATTTCGAAGGCTGTCGCGTGCCCAGCCGCAACGGCGCCGGCATCCGCTTCGAGAGCGGCCGGCTGCTGGCGCACGACTGCCGCTTCCTCGGCAACGAGATGGGCCTGCTGACCAGCAACGACCCCGAGGCCGAACTCGTCGTCGACGGCTGCGAGTTCGCCTACAACCAGCGCCCCGACGGCCACGACCACCAGCTCTACGCCGGCACGATCCGCGCGCTCGAAGTGCGCGCGAGCTACCTGCACCATGCGAGCATCGGCCACCTGCTGAAAAGCCGCGCCGCGCACAACCTGATCCTGCACAACCGCCTGACCGACGAGGCCGGCGGCCGCGCCAGCTACGAGCTGGAATTCCCCAACGGCGGCGTCGCCGTCGTCGTCGGCAACCTGATCCAGCAGAACCGGCAGACCGAGAACCCGATCATGATTTCCTTCGGAATCGAAGGCTGGCGCGGCCCGCGCCACGCCCTCGTGCTGGTGCACAACACGCTGGTCGACGAACTCGGCGGCGGCAGCCGCTTCCTGCGCGTGGCCGAAGGCTCCGGCGTCGAGCTGATGGCGGTGAACAACCTGCTGTGCGGCGACGCCGAGCCGCTGCAGGCCGCCGGCACCGGCGACTGGCGCCACAACCCGCGTGTCGAACGCCGCGCTTTCGCCGACGCCGACGCTTACGACTACCGCCCGGCCGACGCCCGCGCCGTGCCCGCCGACGCCGTCGCCTGCGGCCGATTCGACGGCCTGGAGCTGGCGCCGCGTGTCGAATACCGCCACCCCCGCGGCCTGGCGCCGCTGGCCCGCGGCGCCCGCCGAGCCGGCGCGCTGCAGCAGACAGCCCACGCATGATCACGACGACCACGCTGCCGCTGGCGCGGCGCGCCCCCGACGGCGAACTCGCCGTCGGCGAACCCCGCTTCGGCGACCTGGCGCTGGCCGAACTGTTCCGCCGCGACGGCAGCG
>NZ_NRRU01000050.1 GCF_016583785.1 Rubrivivax gelatinosus
CCCCCACCGAAGCCGGCGACTGGCTGGCCGCGCTGCCCGCGGCGCTGCTCGTTCTCGACGCCGAAGGCCGGCCGCGCTGGCTCAACGATGCCGGGCGCGAGCTGCTCGGTCTCGCCAGCGCTGCGCTGTCCGTCGCGGCCGGCACGGCCGAACTGCTGAGCCTGGACGCCGAAGCGGCCGGCACGCTGGCGGCGGCCTGCGCCGAAGGCCGCACGCTGGAACTGCGACGCCACGCCGCGGCCGGGGCGCGCTGGCTGGGCCTCACCCCGCGGCGCCTGCCCGACGGCGGCACGCTGCTCGTGCTGCAGGCGCGCGACGACGTCCACGCGCACGAGGCCGAGCTCAGCGAGACCCGCGCGCTGCTGGAGATCGCGAGCTCGGTCGGACGCCTGGGCCGCTGGGAGCGCAACCTGCAGGATGGCAGCGGCTTGTGGGACCGGCGCGTGTTCGCGATGCGCGGCCTGGAGGGCGAGGGTCAGGCGCCGCCGATGGAGGAAGCCGAGCGTGCGATCGTCGCCGCCGACCGCGAAGGTTTCGTCGGCAGCATCCGCCAGACGCTGCAGCGCCCGGGCCGCCACCGCTACCGCTACCACGTGCGCACCCCCAGCGGCCAGGTGCGCTCGCTGCTGTGCGAATGCCTGGTGCTGGCCGACGAGCAGGGCCGCGCCGCGCGCGCCATCGGGCTGCTCGTCGACGACACGCTGGCCTGGTCGCTGGCGCATTCGCAGGACTCGACGCTGTCGCAGCTGGCGATGGCCGCCGACCTGACCGGCCTGGCGCTCTGGCGCCACGACCTGAATACCGACCGTGTGCACTACAACCCGCGCACCGCCCGGGTGCTGGGTTTGCCGCTGCACCCCGGCGGCGTGCCGGTCGAGCAGATCCACCGCCTCGTGCACCCGCAGGACCTGCCGCGCCTGACGGCGCAGCGCCAGGCCGTGCTGGCGAGCGACGAGCCGGTCGACATCGAGCTGCGCTACCGCCACCACGACCGCGAGAACTGGTGCAGCGTGCTCGTGCGGCGCACGGTCGAGCGCGACGAGCAGTCGCGGCCGGTGGCCTTCATCGGCGTCGCGCTGGACGTCACCGATCGTGCCGAAGAGTCGCGCCGCGCGGCCGAGCTGGGCCGCCGCTTCGAACTGGTGACGCGGGCCGCCGGCATCGGCTACTGGAGCGCCGAGTTGCAGGGCATCCGCGGCACCTGGAACGAACAGCTGCGCACCATGCACGGTCTGGCTGCGCACGAGGCGGTGCCGCTGTGGGAGGAATGGCTGCAGCGCTGGGTGCATCCGGAAGACCGGGCTCTTGTCGAACGGCGCTTCGAGGAGTGGCGCCACAGCGGCCGGCGCCACGCCGACACCGAGTTCCGCATCGTGCGCGGCGACGGCAGCGTGCGTGCGCTCAGCGCCCGCGCCGGCTTCGATGGCCCCGGCGGCGGCACGATGTTCGGCATCATCGTCGACGTCAGCGAACGCCGCCATGCCGAGGTCGCGCTGCGCCAGGCGAGCGAACGCGCGATGCTGGCGGCACGCGGCGCTGGCGTCGGCACCTGGGAGCTCGACGTGCGCGACGGCAGCGCGATCTGGGACGAGCAGATGTGGCGGCTGCGCGGGCTGGAGCCCCGAGCGACGCCACCGACGCTGGCCGAGCGCCTGGCCGCGGTGCACGAAGCCGACCGCCAGACGATGCAGCTGCACCTGCTCGAGCCGCTGCACCCGGACTCGGTGCCCGACCTCGAGTTCCGCGTCGTCTGGCCCGATGGCTCGGTGCGCTGGATCGCCGAGCGCTCGACGCTGCTCGCCGACGCCGAGGGCCGGCCGCGGCGCCGCATCGGCGTCGAGTGGGACATCACCGACCGGCGCGCGGCCGAGGCCGCACGCCAGGAGCGCACGATCGCACTGCGCGAGAGCCAGGCCAAGTCGCGTTTCCTGTCGCGCATGAGCCACGAGCTGCGCACGCCGCTGAACGCGGTGCTGGGCTTCACCGAGCTGCTGCTGGCCGACTGCATGCCGGCTGAAACGACGCGCCAGCGCCACCTGCAGGCGGTGCGCGGCGCCGGGCAGCAGCTGCTGGCGCTGGTCGACGACGTGCTCGACCTCGCCAGCCTGGAAGGCGGCGAGGTGCGTGTCGCCAGCGAACGTGTGCCGCTGCGCACGCTGGTCGAGCAGGCGCTGGAGATCGTCGAGCCGCTGCGCGCCGGGCGCGCGGTGGCGATCAGCACCGGCGCGCTCGAAGGCTTCGCGCTCGCCGATGCGGTGCGCCTGCGCCAGGTGCTGCAGAACCTGCTGACGAACGCGATCAAATACAACCGCGAAGGCGGCAGCATCGAGGTGCAGGCGCTGCGCCGCGACGGCCATGTGCGCCTGAGCGTCGCCGACTCCGGCCGCGGCATGAACGAGCAGCAGCTGCGCCACCTGTTCGAGCCCTTCAACCGGCTGGGGCTGGAGCGCGAGGCGATTCCCGGCACCGGCATCGGGCTGGTCATCGTCAAGACGCTGGTCGAGCGCATGGGTGGCTCGGTGCAGGTCGAGAGCACGCCCGGTGTCGGCACGCTGGTCGAGTTGCGCCTGCCGGACGGCACCGGTTCGCCGGCACCGGCGCCGGCACCGGCACGGGTGACGCGGCCGCTGCCGCTGGCCGAGCCGCGGGCGCCGACGGCGACCCTGCTCTACATCGAAGACAACCCGGTGAACGCGCTGATCATCTCCGAGCTGATCGCACGCCGCTCCGACCTGACGCTGGTCGTCGCCGGCGACGGCGGCGAAGGCCTGCGCCGCGCCGGCGAACTGCAGCCCGACCTGATCCTGCTGGACATGCAGCTGCCCGACATCGACGGCCATGAGGTGCTGCGCCGCCTGCGCACCGAGCCGCAGACCGCGAGCATCCCCGTGATCGCGCTGTCGGCCAACGCGATGCCGCAGGACATCGAGCGTGCACTCGCCGCCGGCATGGCCGACTACTGGACCAAGCCGCTGGACTTCCGCGCCTTCAACGAGGCCATCAGCGCGATGTTCGGGCCGCCGCCGGCCTGAGCGCCGGCGGCGGCCGGCTTCAGGCCGGCTCGGCGATCAGGCCGCGTTTTTCCAGCAGCGGGCGCACCGTCGGCGCGCGGCCGCGGAACGCGGCGTAGGCCGCGCCCGGCTCGACGCTGTTGCCGGCGCCGTAGATGTGGCGCCGCAGCGCTTCGGCCGTCTTGCGGTCGAAGGGGCTGCCGGCTTCGACGAAGGCGTCGTAGCCGTCGGCGTCCAGCACCTCGGCCCAGAGGTAGACGTAGTAGCCGGCGGCGTAGCTCGAGCTCGAGAACAGGTGCTGGAAGTGCACCAGCCGGTGGTTCATGCCGACCGCGGCCGGCAGGCCTTGCGCGGCCATCAGCTCGGCCTCGAAGGCGCACAGGTCGGCCGGCGGCTCGGCGTCGGGCAGCGCGTGCACCGCCATGTCGACGATCGCGCTGGCGCAGTAGCGCACCGTCTCGTAGCCCTGATTGAAGCGGCGCGCGGCCTTCATGCGCTGCACCAGGTCGTCCGGAATCGGCGCGCCGGTGTCGACATGGCGCGCGTGGCGCGCCAGCACCTCGGGCTCGAGCGCCCAGTGCTCGAACAGCTGCGACGGCAGCTCGACGAAGTCGCGCAGCACCTGCGTGCCCGACAGGCGCTCGTAGTCGACGCTGGACAAGAGCCCGTGCAGGCCGTGGCCGAACTCGTGGAACAGCGTGCGCACGTCGTCCATCGCCAGCAGCGTCGGCCGGCCGGGCTCGCCCTTGGCGAAGTTGTTGTTGTTCAGGATCACCGGCAACTCGACGCCGCCGCCGGGCGCGTTGCGGCTCTGCCAGCGCAGCGGGCTCATCCAGGCGCCGCTGCGTTTGCTCGGGCGCGCGAAGTTGTCCTGCAGGAACACGCCGATCGCCTGCCCGGCGGCGTCGCGCACCTCGTAGGCGCGCACGTCGGGGTGGTAGACCGGCAGCTCGGCGCGCGGCGTGAAGCTGATCCCGAAGAGCCGGTTGGCGCAGTCGAAGGCAGCGGCAACCACGTTGTCGAGCGCGAAGTACGGCTTGACCTCGGCGTCGTCGACCGCGTAGCGCTGCTGGCGCACCTTCTCGGCCCAGAAGCGCCAGTCCCAGGCCTCGATCGAACCCGGCACGCCGGCGGCGGCCTTGACCTCCTCCAGCGCCTGGCGCTCGCGCGCGACGGCGTCCAGGGCCCGCGGCCAGACCTCGTCGAGCAGGCCGCGCACGGCCGCCTGGTTGCCGGCCATCGTGTCGGCGAGCGCGTAATCGGCATAGCTGCCCTTGCCGTGCAGTGCCGCCTGTTCGCGGCGCAGGCGCAGGATGGCGCGCGCGATGTCGCGGTTGTCGTGTTCGCCGGCGTGTTCGCCGCGCGAGGTCCAGGCGCGCCAGGCAGCCTCGCGCAGGTCGCGGCGCTGCGAATAGGTCAGGAAGGGCACCACCAGCGAACGCGAGAGCGTGACGACGTGGCCGTCGATGCCGCGGTCGGCCGCGGCCTGGCGGGCGGCGGCGCGCACGAAGTCGGGCAGCCCGGCAAGGTCGGCCTCGCCGTGCAGCTCGAGCCGGAACGCGGCTTCGTCGTGCAGCACGTTCTGCGCGAACTGGGTCGTCAGCGCGGCCAGCTGCTCCATCACCTCGGCATAACGCTGCTGCGCCGCCGGCTCGAGCTTGGCGCCGGCGCGCACGAAGTCCAGGTGCAGGCGTTCGAGCAGGCGCAGCTGCTCGGGCGCCAGGCCGAGCGCGGCGCGGCCTTCGTACAGCGCGTCCAGGCGCGCGAACAGCGCCATGTCCATGTAGACGGCGTTGTCGTGCGCCGCCAGCGGCGCGGCCATCTCGCGCTGCACGGCCTGCAGCTCCGGCGTCGTGTTCGACGCCGTCAGGTTGTAGAAGACCGAGCCGATGCGCGCCAGCAGCCGGCCGCTGCGGTCGAAGGCGGCGACGGTGTTGTCGAAGCTCGCGGGCTCGGCCTGGGCACCGATGGCCGCCAGTTCGCCGCGGTGCACCGCCATCGCCGCCTCGAAGGCGGGGCGGAAGTGCTCGGCGCGCAAGGCGTCGAACGGCGGCAGGCCGAAGGGCGCGTCCCAGTCCTGCAGCAGCGGGTTGCCGGCGGCCGTGGTCAACGGGGCCGCGCTCACTTGGCACCCTTCTTCAGCAGGATCTCGTCGTCCTCGCGGTAGCGGCGGTTGGCACATTCGCCGGCCCAGAGGTCGCGGTCGGCGTTGACCTTCTCGGCGCGCTGGAACACGTCGTCGTTGCGCTTGTTCCAGTCCTTGACCTTGGAGTCCACCGCCGCAGCACGATCGTTGAAGCTGTTGACGGCTTGTTCGTTGCCGACAGCCAGCTGGGCACGTTCGGCGTCCAGCGCAGCCTGCGTCTTCTGGATCTCCTGCCGTTCACGTTCCAGCTGGCGGCGCTCGCGCTCGCCGGCGGCGCCCTTGCGCTCTTCCGAGCTCTTGGTTCGTTCGTTCCACTGCTCCACGCGCTCACCCAGCTCGCGGTAGCGCTGGTTCAGGCTGGCCACCGCCTCCTTCGAGCCTTCGACCTTGGAACGCTCGGACTTGAGCGCGTCCTGTTCGGCCGCGATCTGCATGCGCATGGTCTCCAGCTCGGAGCGTTCGGCAACCAGTGCGGCGCTCGCCTTGGCGACCGTGTCCTGCCGGGCCAGGCAGTCCTTGAGCTCCTGCCGGGTCAGGATCGGGCCGCCCGAGCCCCCGCTGCCACCGAGCGACAGCGTGCGGCCTTCGGGCTTGGCGGCGGGTTTGCTTTGGGCGAAAGCACCCGGGGCAGCGGCCAGGGTGGCGCCGCAGGCGATCAGGACGGCCGCCGCGATACGCGGCGCAACGAAGCGGGTCATGGAGAAAGTCCTCGCGAATGGGGAGGCCGGCACCTGCCGGTCGAACCCGGGATGATGCCACCGCACCATCGTCCTGCGGCCGCTGGCGGGCAGCGCCGGCAGCATGCGTCGCCGCTGTGGCACAGTCCGCGGCGCGGCGCTCTTGCCGCGAATCCGGGCCCACATGGCGCTCAAATCGACGATCTACAAGGCCACGCTCGCGCTGGCCGACATGGACCGGCCGCTGTATGCGGACCATTCCCTGACCCTGGCCCTGCATCCGTCGGAGACCGAGGAACGCCTGATGGTGCGGCTGCTCGCGTTCGCGCTGCAGGCCGGCGCCGGCGACAGCGCCGACAACCTGCAGTTCACGCGCGGCCTGTCCGACAGCGACGAACCGGCGCTCTGGCAGCGCGACCTGGACGGGCGCCTGCGCCACTGGATCGAGATCGGCCAGACCGACGAGCGCCGGCTCGCCAAGGCCTGCGGCCGCGCCGACCGCGTGACGCTCTACGCCTATGGCAACTCGGTGCCGATCTGGTGGGCCGCGCTGCAGGGCAAGATCACGCGGCTGCGCAACCTGCACATCTGGCAGCTGCCGGCCGCGCAGACCCAGGAACTGGCCACACTCGCGGCCCGCTCGATGCAGCTCCAGGTCACGGTGCAGGACGGCCACGTCTGGGTCGGCAATGCCCACACCAGTGTCGAGCTGAGCCCGCAACGCCTATGGCCCACAGAATGAGGCAGCCCACCCGATGATCTCCCGTCGCCACTTCACCGTCGCGCTGCCGCTGGCCGCGACCCTGCCCACGATGACGCTTGCCGCCACCCCCACCGAAGACGACCTGCTCTGGCTCGAAGACGTCCAGGGCGAACGTGCGCTCGCCTGGGTGCGCGCCCGCAACGCCGAAACCGAGGCCGTGCTCGAGAAACAGCCCGGCTTCGCCGCGACGCGCGCCCGCATCCGCTCCATCCTCGACTCGCGCGACCGCATTCCGGCCGTCGTGCGCCGTGGCGCCTGGCTCTACAACCTGTGGCAGGACGAGCACAACCCGCGCGGCCTGTGGCGGCGCACGACGCTGGACGAATACCGCAAGCGTGAACCCGCCTGGCAGACGGTGCTCGACGTCGACGCGCTCGGCCGCGCCGAAGGCGTCAACTGGACCTGGGCCGGCGCCATCGCGCTCGGCCCCGACTACCGCCGCTGCCTGGTCAAGCTCTCGCGCGGCGGCGCCGACGCCCACGTCGTGCGCGAGTTCGACATCGAGACCCGGCGCTTCGTCGACGGCGGCTTCGAGCTGCCCGAGGCCAAGAGCGAGGTCGAGTGGGTCAACGCCGACGAGCTGCTGGTCGCCACCGACTTCGGCCCGGGCGCGCTGACCGACTCGGGCTACCCGCGCGTCGTCAAGCGCTGGCGCCGCGGCACGCCGCTGTCGGCGGCCAAGACGGTGTTCGAAGGCGAGAAGACCGACGTCGCCGCCGGCATGTCGGTCGACCACACGCCGGGTTACGAGCGCACCGTGTTCGCGCGCTCGGTCGACTTCTACCGCAGCGAGATGTTCCTGCTGCAGGGCGAACGCCTGCTGCGCATCGACAAACCCGCCGACGCCGAACTGGGTTTCTGGAAGAGCCGCGTGCTGATCACGCTGCGCAGCGACTGGACGGTGGCCGGGCGCAGCTGGCCCAGCGGCTCGCTGCTGGTCGCCGACGCCGCCGCCTTCCTGCGCGGCGAACGGGTCTTCGACGCGCTGTTCACGCCGACGGCGACACGCTCGCTCGCCGGCATGGCGACGACTCGCGACACGCTGCTGGTCGAGATCCTCGACAACGTCGCCGGCCGCATCGAGGAATGGCTCCAGGCCGACGGCCGCTGGCAGCGGCGCGAGGTCGCGGCGCCCTTCCCCGGCACGCTGTCGGTGGCGGCGCTGCACGACCCCGAACTCGCCGACGACCCGCTGGCCGACGCCTATCTGCTGCAGTACACCGACTTCCTGACGCCGGACACGCTGTCGCTGGGCCGCGTCGGCAGCGATGCACGCGAGGTGCTGAAGTCGCGCCCGGCCTTCTACGACGCCGCCGGCATGCGCGTCGAGCAGCGCTTCGCGAAGAGCCGCGACGGCACGCGCGTGCCCTACTTCGTCGTCTGGCCGCGCGCCGCCAAGGCCGACGGCGCGAACCCGACGCTGCTCTACGGCTACGGCGGCTTCGAGGTCTCGATGCAGCCCTACTACTCGGGCGTCGTCGGCTCGAGCTGGCTGGCGCAGGGCGGCGTCTACGTGCTCGCCAACATCCGCGGCGGCGGCGAGTTCGGCCCGGCCTGGCACCAGGCCGCCGTCGGCGCCAACCGGCAGAAGGCCTACGACGACTTCGCCGCGGTCGCCGAGGACCTGATCGCCACCCGCGTGACGAGCCCGCGCCACCTGGGCATCCAGGGCGGCAGCAACGGCGGGCTGCTCGTCGGCGCGGTGATGGTGCAGCGGCCCGAGCTGTTCAACGCCGTCGTCTGCCAGGTGCCGCTGCTGGACATGAAGCGCTACACCAAGCTGCTCGCCGGCGCCTCGTGGATGGCCGAATACGGCGACCCGGACGACCCGGCGCAGTGGGCCTTCATCTCGCGCTACAGCCCCTACCAGAACGTGCGCCGCGAGCAGAAGATGCCGCATGTGCTCTTCGTCACCTCGACACGCGACGACCGCGTGCACCCCGGCCACGCCCGCAAGATGGCCGAACGCATGCGCCAGCAGGGGCATCCGGTGATGTACTGGGAGAACATCGAAGGCGGCCACGGCGGCGCCGCCGACAACGCCCAGCGGGCGCAGATGACGGCGCTGGAATACGCCTTCCTGCGGCTGCAACTGGGGCGCTGAAGCGCACGCGGCGATGCTGCCGATCGCCTGGATCGACGAAGACACGCCGCTGCCGCCGGCGCGCCACGCGCTCGGCCCCGACTCCGACGCGCCGGGGCTGGTGGCCGCCGGCGGCCGGGTGACGCCGACGCGGCTGGAGGAGGCCTATCGCCAGGGCATCTTCCCCTGGTACGGCCCGGGGCAGCCGGTGCTGTGGTGGAGCCCGGACCCGCGCATGGTGCTGCCGACGGCCGAGTTCCGCGTCTCGCATTCGCTGCGCAAGACGCTGCGGCGCTTCGTGCGCACGCCGGGCTGCGAGGTCCGCGTCGACCACGCCTTCGACCGCGTCATCGCCGCCTGCGCGGCGACACCGCGCGAAGGCCAGGACGGCACCTGGATCGTGCCGCAGGTGATGCAGGCCTACCGCGACTGGCACCGGCTGGGCCGGGTGCACAGCTTCGAGACCTGGATCGACGGCGAACTCGTCGGCGGCCTGTACGGCGTCGGCATCGGCCGCATGTTCTTTGGCGAATCGATGTTCGCGCAGCGCAGCGACGCGTCCAAGATCGCGCTCGCCGCGCTCGTCGCCTTCGCCCGCGGCGAGGGCATCGGGCTCATCGACTGCCAGCAGAACACGCGCCACCTGGCGTCGATGGGAGCACGCGAGATCGGGCGCGAAGCCTTCGAGCGCCACCTGGGGATCGCCTGCAAGGCCGGGGACATTGCACGCTGGTCCTATGATGCGTCGGCATGGGAGCGGCTTCTGCCCTGACCGCCCCGGCGCCGGACGACACCCACGTGACGCATCCGAAAGAGCTACCCCTCTCGTCGCTGCAGTTCTACGCGACCGCGCCCTACCCGTGCAGCTACCTGCCCGGCCTGCAGGCGCGCTCGCAGGTCGCCACGCCCAGCCACCTGATCCACGCCGACGCCTATTCGGCGCTGGTGGCGGCGGGTTTCCGCCGCAGCGGCATGTTCACCTACCGCCCGCACTGCGACGGCTGCCGCGCCTGCGTGCCGCTGCGCGTGCCGGTGGCGCGTTTCGAGCCCTCGCGCAGCCAGCGCCGGGCCTGGAAGCAGCACGAGGACCTGCGCGCACGCGTGCTGCGCCTGTGTTTCGTGCCCGAGCACTACCAGCTCTACCTGCGCTACCAGTCCGGGCGCCACGCCGGCGGCGGCATGGACCACGACAGCGTCGACCAGTACACCCAGTTCCTGCTGCAAAGCCGCGTCAACTCGCGTCTGGTCGAGTTCCGCGACGGCACCGGCGCGCTGAAGATGGTCTCCATCGTCGACGTGCTGAACGACGGCATCTCCGCCGTCTACACCTTCTACGAGCCCGAAGAGCGCGCCAGCTTCGGCACCTACAACGTGCTCTGGCAGATCGGCCAGACGCGCCAGCTCGATCTGCCGCACCTGTACCTGGGCTACTGGATCGCGGCGAGCGCGAAGATGGCCTACAAGAGCCTGTTCCGCCCTTACGAGCTGCTGGTCGACGGTGTCTGGCAGGAGCCGGCGGCGACGTAGCGCCAGCGCCAGCCGTCCTCGCTCTCGGCGGCGCCGTCGGCGCCCAGCTTCAGCAGATGCGCCAGCAGCGAACGCCGCGCCGGCGCGTGCAGCAGCGGCGGCACGTCGGCATAGACCTCGGGCAGCAGCGCATCGACGTCGGCCTCGCCGCGGGCGCGCAGCGCCTGCAGCACACGTGCCTCGCGCCGCAGCCGGTGGCGGATCAGGCCGTCGAGCACGGCGCGCGTGTCGGCAACGAGGAAGCCGTGGCCGGGCGCGATCCAGGCCGGCGGCGCCGCCAGCAGCGCCGCGAGCGAATCGAGATAGGCCTTCATGTCGCCGTCGGGCGGGTTGATGACGACGGTCGAGCCCTGCATCACGTGGTCACCGCTGAACAGCAGGTCTTCGTCCTCGAGCCAGTAGCACAGGTGGTTGGAGGCGTGGCCGGGTGTGGCGACGACACGCAGCGTCGCGCCGCCGCAGTCCAGGCGCTCGCCGTCGGCGAGTTCACGTTCGGGCGCAAAGCTCGTGTCCTGGCCGTCGGCGAACTCGGCGCGGCGGCCGTACACCGGCGCGCCGGTGGCCGCCGCCAGCGCCGCGGCGCCGGGCGAATGGTCGCGGTGGGTGTGGGTGACGAGGATGCGCGTTATGCGTCCTGGCGCCGCCGCCAGCAGCGCCTGCAGGTGGCGCGCGTCGGCCGGGCCGGGGTCGATCACGGTCCAGGCCTGGCCCGAGCCGACCAGATAGCTGTTCGTGCCCGGGCCGGTCATCAGCCCGGCGTTGGGCGCGGTGATGCGCAGCACGAGCGGCGACAGCCGCACCGCGGCCCCGGGCACGAGTTCGGCGCAGACGTCCGCGCGCCCCGCCGGGTCCAGCCGGCCGGCCTCGGCCCAGGCCGGGTGTTCGGGCAGCAGCACGCAGCGGCTGCCGTCGGCGCGGCGCGCGGCGCGTGGCATCGTCAGCCGCACCTGGCGCGAAGCCGACTCGGCCAGCGCGGCATCGACGTCGGCAAACGGCAGCAGTTCCTGCAGCAGGCGTTCGGTCACCGGCAGCAGCTTGAGCCCTCGCGCCGGGGCCAGCGCGGCCTGCGGCGTCAGCCACATCAGCTCCAGCGCCTCGGCGCCGTCGGCTTCGCCGGACTGGCCTTCGGGGGCGCGCGCCGCGAAAAAACGCGTGTCGAAACGTTTGGGCACGCCCGGCGGCGTCAGCCAGTGGCTGTGGTAGCTCAGCCCGCGCAGGTCCAGGCACAGGCCGAGCGCGGCGCAGGCCTCGGCGATGCCGGCTTCGCCGGCGTGCAACCGCTGCCGCCACGGCGCCGCCGCGGCGGCGTCGACCGGGCGGTCGGCGAGCAGCAGGCCGGTCTCCTCGAAACACTCGCGCAGCGCGGCGACGGCGTAGTCCAGCCCGCCTTGCGCCAGGCCGAGACGCGTCGACAGCGCGGCCTCGTCGCCGCCCAGCGTGCAGGCGTGCCCGGCGCGGTCGCGCGTGTCGAGCACGCCGCCGGGAAAGACGCAGATGCCGCTGCGGTGGTCGTCGGCACGTTCGGCGCGGCGCAGCAGCAGCACTTCGAGCCCGGCGGGCGCGTCGCGCAGCAGCAGCAGCGACGCCGCCGGCCGGGCATCGGCCGGCACGCGGTAGCCGTTCAAGCCAGGACCTCGGCGCGCAGGCGCTCGGCCAGCGCCTGCACCTCGGGCGCCAGGTCGCGTGCCGGGCGGCCGTCGGCCAGCGTCGAGCGCAGCAGCCGGCGTAGCGTCTCGGGCTGCGGCGTCAGCGGGCCGAAGAAACGCACCGCGTCGCGGTCGAAGACGAGCACGCTGGGGAAGGTCTCGACGTCGAGCTCGCCGAGCAGCTCGGCCTCGTCCTCGATGTCGAGCCAGCGCCGCGCCAGGCCGGGGAACTCGGCCGCGACGCTGGCGAGCACCGGGGCATAGGCATCGCAGGTGCGGCACCAGGCGGCGCAGAGCACGACAACGCAGACGCAGACGGAGGCGGAGGCGGAGGCGGAGGCGCCACCGGCGCCGGACAGATCGTTCATCGGCCGGGACTGTAGCGCTGCCGTGCGGACCGCAGCGACCTGCCGCAGATCAAGCGTCCAAGCCGGCACTCTCCCACGACGCCGGCGCGGCGATACGCGCGAGGGTTTGCACTAGCCTGTAGGATTTGACCTGGGTTCATTTGAAACAGGTCATGAGTGCATTCAACGAAGAGCGCGTGCTGAGCGTCCACCACTGGACGGACCGCTTGTTCACCTTTACGACGACGCGCGACCAGTCGCTGCGTTTCTCCAACGGCCACTTCACGATGATCGGCCTGCGTGTCGAAGGCAAGCCGCTGCTGCGCGCCTACAGCATCGTCAGCCCGAACTACGAGGAGCACCTCGAGTTCCTCAGCATCAAGGTGCCCAACGGCCCGCTGACGTCGCGGCTGCAGCACATCCAGGTGGGCGACAGCGTCATCGTCGGCCGCAAGCCCACCGGCACGCTGCTGATCGACTATCTGACGCCGGGCAAACGCCTGTACCTGATGTCCACCGGCACCGGTCTGGCGCCGTTCATGTCGATCATCCGCGACCCGGACACCTACGAGAAGTTCGAGAAGGTGATCCTGGTGCACGGCGTGCGCCAGGCCGAGGAACTGGCCTATCACGACCTGCTGACCAAGACTCTGCCCGAGCACGAGTTCCTGGGCGAGATGATCCAGAACCAGCTGCTGTACTACCCGACGGTGACGCGCGAGGCCTACCGCAACCGCGGCCGCATCACCGAGCTGATGCAGTCGGGCAAGCTCTTCGACGACCTCGAACTGCCGATGATCGACCCGATCCACGACCGGGTGATGATCTGCGGCAGCCCGGCGATGCTGCGCGACCTGAAGCACATGCTCGAAGGCATGCGCTTCAAGGAAGGCAACACCTCGACGCCGGGCGACTTCGTCATCGAGCGCGCGTTCGCCGACCAGTGAGCACCGGGTGCCCTCGGGCGTCCGGCGCCCGCGGCGGGTCATCCCCGCGGCAGGCGTCGGCGGCCTCCGGGCAACTTGCTCAGGCGGGTATGCCGCTCTGGTCCTCGCCGATCAGCAGCCGGCCTCCGGCCACGTACATGTGCGGCGGGATCTCCAGGTTGGTCGGCGCCGGCTTGTTCTTGAAGACGCGGCCGGCGGTGTCGAAGGTCGAGCCGTGGCAGGGGCAGAAGAAGCCGCCCGGCCAGTCGGCCGGAACACTCGGGTTGCCGCTGCCTTTGGCCACCTTGCTCGGCGAGCAGCCCAGGTGGGTGCAGATGCCGATCGCGACGAAGACCTCGGGGTTGATCGCACGCGTCGGGTTCTTCGCGTAGTCGGGCTGCTGCTTGCGTTCGGAGTTCGGGTCGACGAGCTGGTCGTCGTGGTCCTTCAGCGCCGCCAGCATCTCCGGCGTGCGGCGCAGGATCCACACCGGCTTGCCGCGCCACTCCACCGTCTTCAGCTCGCCGGGCGCGATCGCCGAAATGTCGACCTCGACCGGCGCGCCCGCGGCCTTGGCGCGTTCGCTCGGCGCCAGCGTCGTGACGAAGGGAATGGCCGTCGCGACCGCGGCCGCGCCGCCGGCCGCGCTCGTCACCATGATCCAGGTCCGGCGTTCGGCGTTGGCCGGGGAGCCGGGGGCGGGCAGCGTGATGTCCATGGGTCAGGGTCCTTCTCGAAGATACGTCGGCATGACTCATTCAATCGCCGTGCCAACCGACTGGGCAGCGAAATCTCTTTGCGCGACAAACACTTGCGTCATTCGACCGAATCCTGTCAGCGCGCCGGAGCGCCAGCCGTGACAGTCGGAGCTGCCAAAAACGGCAGTCCCGCCGGTTACACTGGCGGCATGTCCGCACAAGCCGCCGTCCCCTTGCAGCCGCAGGCGCCGGCCGAACTCGTCAGTTATCTCGAAGGCCTGGCCGAACCGCACATCGTCTTCGACCGGCGCTACCGCATCGTCGCCGCCAACGCCGCCTACCGGCGCCAGTACAGCCCAGAGGCCAGCGTGCTCGGCCACACCTGCTACGGCGTCTCGCACCGCTTCGCCGTGCCCTGCGACCAGGCCGGCGAGTCCTGCCCGCTGGCGCGCTCGCGCGAGTCGGGCCAGCGCGAACGTGTGCTGCACCTGCACCATACACCCCAGGGCGAGGCCTACATCGACATCGAGCTGACGCCGCTGGCCGACGCCGGCGGCGAGCCGGCGCTGTACGTCGAGCGCATGTCGCCGCTGCATGCGACCCAGGGCGCGGCGGCGACTGAAGGCCTGATCGGGCGCTCGCCGGCGTTCCGCGAGATGCTCGAGCAGATCGCCCGCGTGGCACCGTCAGAAGCCAGCGTGCTGCTGCTCGGCGAGTCGGGCACCGGCAAGGAACTGGTGGCACGCGCGCTGCACGAAGCCAGCGCGCGCGCCACGCAGGCGCTCGTCGTCGTCGACTGCGCCAGCCTGCCCGAGACCCTGTTCGAGGCCGAGGTCTTCGGCCACGAACGCGGCGCCTTCACCGGCGCGACGGCGATGCGCACCGGCCTGGCCGAGACCGCCAACGGCGGCACGCTCTTCCTCGACGAGGTCGGCGACATTCCGCTGCCGATGCAGGTCAAGCTGCTGCGCCTGCTCGAAAGCGGCACCTTCCGCCGCGTCGGCAGCAGCGAGCTGCGCCGCACCGACGTGCGTGTCGTCGCCGCGACCCACCGCGACCTGGGCGCGATGGTCGCCGACGGCCGCTTCCGCGAAGACCTCTATTACCGGCTCGCGACCTTCCCGATCCGGCTGCCGCCGCTGCGTGAACGCGCTGGCGACCTGGCGCTGCTGGCTGCGGCGCTGCTGGCGCGGGTTGCGCCCAAGCGCCGGCTGACGCTGGCGCCGGCAGCGCTGGCGCAGCTGTCGGGGCTGCGTTTCCCGGGCAATGTGCGCGAACTGCGCAACGTGCTCGAACGCGCCGCGCTGTTCTGCGACGGCGAGGTGATCGAGACCGCGCACGTCGAACGTGCGCTCGCCGCCGGGCTGCCGGTGGCGCCGGGCAGGCCCGCGCTCGCGGCGCCGGCGCGTTCGCTGCGCGAGATCTCGCGCCAGGCTCTGCGCGAACGCCTGGCGGCACACGGCGGGCGCCGCGCCGAGCTCGCGCGCGAACTGGGCATCAGCGAACGCACGCTCTACCGCCGGCTGCGCGAACTGGGCGAACACGAAAGCGGCACGCGATGAACGGGACCGCGCCGCGCAGCGTCGCCGAGCTGCGCCAGCGCCTGCGCGCACTCGGCGCCGGCCCTCGCCACGAAGAGCGGCTGCTGCGCAACTGGGCCCAGCTGCGTGCGCCCGGCGCCGGCCGCGGCCAGGCCGAGCACTTCTACCCGCGTGCGCTGTACGAGGCGCTGCCGGACCTGTTCGGCGCGCTGGACACGCTCGCCACGCTGCGCTCCGCTCACCCGGCCGAAGACGGCGCCGAACGCCTGCTGGTGGCGCTCGGCGACGGCCAGACGGTCGAGAGCGTGCTGCTGCCGCGCGACGGCCTGTGCGTGTCGACGCAGGTCGGTTGCGCCGTCGGCTGCGTCTTCTGCATGACCGGGCGCGACGGGCTGCTGCGCCAGCTCGGCAGCGCCGAGATCGTCGCCCAGGTGCTGCTGGCGCGGCGCCGGCGCAGCGTCTCCAAGGTCGTGTTCATGGGCATGGGCGAGCCTTCGCACAACCTGGACGCGGTGCTGGAGGCGATCGAGCTGCTCGGCACCGCCGGCGGCATCGGCCACAAGAACCTGGTGTTCTCCACCGTCGGCGACCCGCGCGCCTTCGAGCGCCTGCCGCTGGGCCCGGTGAAACCGGCGCTGGCGCTGTCGCTGCACACGACCAAGGCCGAGCTGCGCGAGCGCCTGCTGCCGCGTGCGCCGCGCATGACGCCCGAGGAGATCGTCGACGCCGGCGAACGCTACGCGCGTGCCACCGGCTACCCGATCCAGTACCAGTGGACGCTGCTCGACGGCATCAACGACGGCGACGACGAAGTCGACGCGATCGCGCGCCTGCTCGCCGGCCGCTACGCGATGATGAACCTGATCCCGTACAACGAGACCGAGGGCGACGCCTTCCGCCGCCCACCCTGGGAGCGTGCCGCCGAGATGGCGCGTGCACTCGGCCGGCGCGGCGTGCTGACGCGGCTGCGGCGCTCGGCCGGCCAGGACGTCGCCGGCGGCTGCGGCCAGCTGCGCGCCCGCGCCGCGCAGGAACAGCCGGTCGTCTTCAGCGGCAGATAGGCGCGGCGCGTCAGCCCGGCTGGCCGTCGGCGCGCACGCGCCAGAGCGAGGGCGCGTAGCGCCAGGCGTAGACCACGAACGCGGCCGACCACAGCGCGCCCGAGGCGACGATGGCGGGCAGCGTCAGCGCCGGCGCCACCAGCGGCACGAAGACGCGCAGCGCCGCCGCGGCCAGCACCAGCCCGTAGGCGGCAACGTCCCAGCGGTCGGCACGCAGCGGCCGGCCGGTATGGCCGCGTGCGGTGCGCGTCATCATGCCCAGCGTCAACGCGCCGATCGCGCCGGCGGTCAGCGCATGCGCCGCCAGCGAAGCCGGCAGCCAGCCGAGCTCGGCGCCGGCGCGCAGCAGCAGGTGCAGCGGGATCCAGGCGTAGGCGGCATGCAGGATCCAGACGAGCGCATTGCCGCGCGTGCGCTGCGGCCGCCACAGCGCCAGGCGCGCGCCATGCGCGAGCGCGGCCAGCACGGCCACGGCAGCCGTCGCCACGCCCGGCAGGCCGGCGGCGTCGGCCGCCAGCAGCGCGAGCACGCTGCCCAGCGCCAGCTGTTCCAGCCGCGGCTGGCGCGTCGCGCCAGCACCCGGCACGCCGTTGTTGGTGAACATCGGCAGCACCCGGCCGGCGACCACCGCCATCACGAACAGCACCAGGTCCAGCCCGAGCTGCACGCCGGCGCGCAGCGGCAGGTCCAGCACGCCCAGCAGCGTCGCGTGGAACAGCGCCTGGGCGCCGGCCAGCGCCAGCAGCACGGCGATGAAGAAGTAGTTGCGCCGGTTGCGCCCCGCGACCAGCGCCTGGCCCAGGCCGAACGCCGCCAGCAGCGGGAAGGCGACGTTGACCACCGCCGCCGCCAGGCCCCAGGGCGTCAGCACCAGCACCCGGCCGGCGACCCAGAGCGCGGCCAGCGCCGCGAGCGCGGCGCCGGTGGGCGTGGGCCGGCCCGACCAGTTGCGGCCGGCGGTGAACAGGAAACCGACGACCACCGCCAGCGTGAAGCCGAACAGCATCTCGTGCGCATGCCACAAGGGCCCGGCCAGGTAGGCACCGCCGAGCAGGCCGGCGTATTGCAGCGCCCAGAAGGCGATCGACAGCGCGGCGAAGCCGGCCGCCAGCAGGTAGAACGGGCGGAAACCCAGGCGCCACAGGCCGAAACCGCGGGCCGGGGGCGGTGGCGCCATGCGCAGCGGGATCGTCGTCATGCCGGCAGCTCCGCCGCGAACGGACGCGGCGGCTGGCCGATGCGCAGGATCAGGTCGAGCTGGTCGCGGTTGGCGACCAGGTCCTCGAGCGTGTAGCGGTCGAGCACGGCGTAGAACGCGTCCACCGCCTCGCCGAGCACACCGCGCAGCCGGCACGACGGTGCGATGACGCAGCCGCCGCCGCTGCCGAAACACTCGGCCGGCATCGCCTCGCCCTCGGTGCGGCGCACGATGTCGCCGACGACGATGGCCTCGGCCGGCCGCGCCAGGCCCAGGCCGCCGCCCTTGCCGCGCACCGTCGCCAGCACGCCTTCGGTGGCCAGGAAGTGCACGACCTTGGTGAGGTGGTTCTCCGAGGCCGAGAAGCAGGCCGCGATCTCGCCGATCGTCGCCCGCCGGCCCGGCCGCGTCGCCAGGTAGATCAGCACGCGCAGGCTGTAGTCGGTGAAGCTGGTGAGTTTCATCGCCGCGAAAGATGCATTTTGAATGCAGCAATATTAGTCGGCCGCGCGCGGGCCGGCAAGCGCGCGGCGTGAGCGATGCCGCCGGCGCCCGCGCTTGACCTGGCTCAGGGCGACCGGCGCCGAGACCGGTTGCAATCGTTCCACCGTCTGGACTGCGTCCAGTTCTCGACGCCCAGCAACGGCAGACGAAAGACCCGCATGGACCTCGCCCGCTCCGCCTCGATCCAGAAGAAGCTGCGTGACGCCGGCATCCTGCCGACGCTGCAGCGTGTGGCCGTCGGCACGGTGCTGTTCCCGCAGCCGGTGCACATGACCGCCGAACAGGTGCTGCGCGCCGCGCGCGAGCTCCAGCCCGGCCTGTCGCGCGCCACCGTCTACGCCGTGCTCCAGCTCTTCGTGCGCCAGGGCCTGCTGAAGGCGCTGCCGATCGACGGCGCCGCCACCGTCTACGACTCGACGGTCGCGCCGCACCACCACGTCTACAACGTCGACACCGGCGACGTCGCCGATCTGAGCGGGCCGGCAATCCAGGTGCTGGGCCTGCCCGAACTCGGCGACGGCCTGGAACTGAGCGCTGTCGACGTCATCGTGCGCGTGCGCAACCGCCGCCCGGCAGCCGTCGCCACCGCCTGAGCGACGAGTAGCATCGTCGCCGCCAGCGCCCGTCTGCCGGGCGCGGTGCGCCGATGAACACATCCTCCTGCTTCGACGGCGGCTGCGACTGCGGCCAGGTCCGTTACCGCCTGACCGGCGCGCCGCTGGTCGTGCACGCCTGCCACTGCCGCTGGTGCCAGCGCGAGAGCGGCAGCGCCTTCGCGCAGAACGCGATGATCGAAAGCGACCGGCTGCAGCGCCTGGCCGGCGCGCCCGAGATCGTGCTGACGCCCTCGGCCAGCGGCCAGGGCCAGCGCATCGCACGCTGCCCGCAGTGCCGGCTGGCGCTGTGGAGCCACTATGCCGGCAGCGGGCCGCTGGTGGCCTTCGTGCGTGTCGGCACGCTGGACGAACCCGACCGGCTGCCGCCGGACATCCACATCTTCACCTCGACCCGGCAGCCCTGGCTGACGCTGCCACCCGACGCGCGCGCCGTGCCCGAGTACTACGAGTCCGAGCAGGTCTGGCAGCCGGCCTCGCTGGAGCGCCGCAGCGCACTGCTGCCGCGCATCCAGGCCTGGAAGGCCGCCGGGCGGCCGTGGACCTGAGGCCGTGATCCTCGAGACCACCGGCGCCGCGGCCGGCGCGCTCGCGCTGCGGGCACTGGCGCACCGCGCGATCCTGCACGGGCTGCGTGCGCCGCGCCTGGCGCACGACGGCAGCCACACGCGCCACGCGCCCGACGCGGCGCGGGTGCACGAAGTCCACCTGCCCGGCCCACGCGGCCGCCGGCTGTTCGGCTGGTTCGTCACGCCCGGCGACGCACCGGCGCCGGCGGTGCTGGCGATGCACGGCTGGGGCGCCAACGCGACGACGATGTGGCCGCTGGTGCCGCCGTTGGTGGCCGCCGGTTTCGCGGTGCTGCTGCTGGACGCACGCTGCCACGGCGCCAGCGACGGCGAGCGCTTCACCTCGATGCCGCGTTTCGCCGAGGACATCGCCGCCGGGCTGGCCTGGCTCGCGCGCCAGCCCGGCGTGCAGGCCGACCGGCTGGCGCTGGTCGGGCATTCGGTCGGCGCCGCCGCCTCGCTGCTGCACGCGGCGCGCCTCGGCGGCGTGCGCGGCGTCGTCAGCCTGTCGGCCTTCGCCCATCCGCAAGAGGTGATGCGGCGTTTCCTGGCCGAAAAACGCCTGCCCTTCTACCCGCTGGGCTGGTACGTGCTGCGTCACGTGCAGCACGTCATTGGCGCGCGTTTCGACGAGATCGCGCCGCTGGCCACCGTGCGCCGGGTGCGCTGCCCCGTGCTGCTGGTGCACGGCCGCGACGACCTCGTCGCCCCGTTCGACGACGCGCTGCGCATCCAGGCCGCCGCCGCTCCGGGCACGGCGCTGCTGGCGGTCGATGGCGACCACGACCTGCGCGACGCGCTGGCGCCGCAGGCCGGCGCGGTCGTCGACTTCCTGCGCGCGGCCTGCGACGGGCGCTCGGATACGATCACCGGTATCCCCAGCACGGGCCCTGGCCGATGAACACCGCCGTCCCCACGCTCTGCAGCGACGAATACGAAGTCCTGGCGGCTCTCGTGCCGCTGGCCGGCCTACGCATCGTCGAACTCGGCTGCGGCGAGGCGCGCCTGGTGCGCGGCCTGCTCGCGCGCCATCCCGACTGCCGCGTCACTGCGCTCGAGGTCGACACGGTGCAGCACGCGAAGAACCTGGCGGCGCCGGCGGCCGGGCTGACTTTCGTCGCCGCCGGCGCCCAGGCCATCCCGGCGCCCGACGCCAGTTTCGACCTCGCACTGATGCTGAAGTCGCTGCACCACGTGCCACTCGCACTGATGGGCCAGGCGCTGGACGAGGCCGCACGCGTGCTGGTGCCGGGCGGGCATCTGTACGTGTCCGAGCCGGTATACGACGGCGGCCTGAACGACATCGTGCGCCTCTACAACGACGAAGGCCGGGTGCGCGCGGCGGCGCAGGCGGCGGTGGACGCGGCGCTGGGCAGGGGTTGGACCGAGGTCGCGACGCACCGTTTCGCGCAGCCGGTGCACTACGCCGACTTCGCCGACTTCGAGCGCCGCATGCTGCGGCCCAGCTTCGCCACGCACACGCTGGACGACACGACGGTCGAGCGCGTGCGCGCCGCCTTCGCGCCGCACTGCGGCCCCGGCGGCGCCGACTTCGAACGCCCGCTGCTCGTGCGCCTGCTGCGCCGCGGCCCGGCATGAAGCCGACCGACGAGCGCCGCCTGGGCGCGCTGCTCGTCGCGCTGCAGTTGCTGCTGCTGGGCGGGCTCGCCGGGCTGGTGGCCGTCGGCTGGGCGCGCGCACCGGCGCCGATGTTGTCGCTCGCGCCGGCTGCACTCGCGGTGCTTGTCGGGCTGGCCGCGGTGCTGGCCAACCGGCCGGGCAACTTCAACGTCCACCCCGAACCCAAGGCCGGCGGCCAGCTGGTGCAGCACGGCATCTACGCCCATATCCGGCATCCGATGTACGCCGCGCTGCTGCTGGCGGCGCTGGCCGTCGTCACGCTGCTGCCGGGCTGGGCCAGCGCCACGCTCGCCGTCGCGCTGGCGCTGGTGCTGTGGACCAAGTCCTCGCTGGAAGAACGCTGGATGGCGCGCGTGCACCCGGGCTACGCAGCCTACCGGGCGCGCACGCGGCGTTTCGTGCCGGGCCTGATCTGATTCAGGCGTCGGTGGCGAACAGCGTGCGCCAGGCGCGCGTCTCGGGCAGCACGTAGACGACCGAGGGCCCGCGCCCGAGCAGCGGCGCGACCACACGGTCGTAGAAGCCGGCGTCGACGACGATGCAGCCGGCCGAGATGCGGTTGTCGGCCGGCGTCGGCGACGCCAGGCGCTCGGCGCGGCGTTCGGCGGCCGGCGCCGGGCGCAGCCGGTGGATCGCCAGCGCGGCCTCGTAGTCGAGCCAGACGATGGCCTCGCCGTTCAGGTTGCGCCCCGGCTCGGCGGCGAAGCGGCCGGCAGCGGTCGTGCGTTCGGCCGGCGGCACGTGGGCAGCTCGCGCGCCGACACCCGGCGCCGAGTCGTCGCCACGCGCCAGCCCCAGCAGCACAGCCGTGCGCGCCAGCAGCCGGCCGTCGGCGGCAAACACCATCAGGCTGGCCGCCGCCTTGTCGACCACGGCCCAGGGCCGGCCGCCGGCGTCACCGGTGCTGCGGACGTGTTCGACCAGCGCGGCCGCATCCGGCGACAGCGCCGTGCCCGCCCACCCCGCTTGCGCGGCCCCGGCCAGCACCCAGGCCAACACCGCTTGCCATCGCCCCATCGTCCCCGCTCCGTGCAGCGGGCCGCGGCGCGGCCCGATGACGGCATGCTAGGAAGCGGTACGAGGCGAAAAGGAAGCAACAGGCCGCGGAAAACGGCGCTGATCGCGCCGCCGTTTCAGCGCCCGGGTGGGGGTGCCGCGCGTTTGGCGAGCAGCGCCCGGCGCACGCTGTCCTCGATCGTGCGCACCTCGACCGGCTTCACCAGGTACTCGAAGGCACCCAGGCTCATCGCCTTCAGCACATCCATCGTCAGCGTGTCGGCGGTGAGGATGGTGATGCGCAGCCGGCGCTCGGCGATCTCCTCGCTCAGCCGGCGCACGACCTCGAGCCCGGAGATGTCGGGCAGGTGCATGTCCAGCAGCACGAAGTCGGGCCTGCACTCCTGCACCATGCGTACGCCTTCGACACCGGTGGCCGCGCGCAGCAGCCGGATCCCCGGGTGGCGCGCCAGGATGCCCTCGACGACGGCGTAGTTCATCTCCACGTCCTCGACATAGAGGACGGTTCCCTGGAGATCTTCCAGCGGGGGGGCAGTGGGTGGGATGGACGTCATGTGCAAAGAAGGCCGCCGGGAAACCGCCCCGGCGCGCAGCGGGCAAGCATAGTGCTTGTAGCCAAGCCTGCAACGCCCCCGGGCCCGTGTGGCGTCATGTGGAATGCACCTTCTCCGTGCGAAAAACGGAGGCCGATGAAAGCCAATCCCGGTATAAGGGCCACCGACGCGCGGAGCGTCCCCCGGACGATGCGCGAGGACTTCGGAGCTTCGATGGAAACAATCAACAGCGACATCGTGATCGTCGGCGGCGGCGGGGCCGGCCTGCGTGCCGCCATCGCGGTGCAGGAAGCCGACCCGCGGCTCAAGGTCGCGCTCGTCTCCAAGGTGGTGCCGATGCGCAGCCACACCGTCGCCGCCGAAGGCGGCTCGGCCGGCGTGATCCGCGACGACGACTCGCTGGACAACCACTTCGACGACACCGTCTCGGGCGGCGACTGGCTCTGCGACCAGGACGTCGTGCGCTATTTCGTCGAGCGCTGCACCGAGGAGATGGTGCGGCTGGAGCACTGGGGCTGCCCCTGGAGCCGCAAGGACGACGGCAGCATCAACGTGCGCTTCTTCGGCGGCATGAAGGTGCAGCGCACGTGGTTCGCGGCCGACAAGACCGGCTTCCACATGCTGCACACGCTGTTCCAGACCTCGATGCAGTTCCCCGGCATCCAGCGTTTCGACGAGTTCTTCGTCGCCGAACTGCTGGTCGAGGACGGCCGCGTGCAGGGCGTGCTGGCGATCGAGATCGCCACCGGCAAGTTCTTCCTGTTCCGCGCCAAGGCGGTGATCCTGGCCACCGGCGGCGCCGGCCGCGTCTACAGCCAGAACACCAATGCCGGCATCGTCACCGGCGACGGCATGGGCCTGGCCTACCGCCACGGCGTCGCGCTGCGCGACATGGAGTTCGTGCAGTACCACCCGACCGCCCTGCCCGGCACCGGCATCCTGATCACGGAAGGCTGCCGCGGCGAAGGCGCGATCCTGACCAACAAGAACGGCTACCGCTACCTGCAGGACTACGGGCTGGGGCCGCTGGACCCGTGGCCGCGCCCGAAGGCGATGGAGCTCGGGCCGCGCGACCGGCTGTCGCAGGCCTTCTGGCACGAGGAGCGCAAGGGCAACACCATCGCCACGCGCCACGGCAGCGCCGTCAACCTGGACCTGCGCCACCTGGGCGCGAAGAAGATCCACGAGCGCCTGCCGCTGATCACCGAGGTCGCCAAGACCTTCGCCGGCATCGACCCGGTGCACGAACCCATTCCGGTGCGCCCGGCGGTGCACTACACGATGGGCGGCATCGCCACCAACGGCCGCACCGAGACCACGCTGCCCGGGCTGTACGCCGCCGGCGAATGCTCCAGCGTCGGCATCCACGGCGCCAACCGGCTGGGCTCGAACTCGCTGTCGGAGATCGTCGTCTTCGGCCGCGCCGCCGGCGAAAACGCCGCCGCCTACGTGCGCACCCAGTCGGCGGCAGCACCGGCTTCGCTCGAACGCCAGGCCCAAGCCGCCGCCGCACGCCTGGAGGCGCTGCACCAGCACGAACGCGGCGAACGCGTGGCCGTGCTGCGCGAAGCCATGGGCGAGTGCATGGAGAAGAACGTCGGCATCTACCGCGAGGAGTCCGGCCTGGCCGAAGCCTGCAGCACGCTGGCCGAACTGCGCACGCGCTGGCGCGCCGGCATCAAGCTCGACGACCGCAGCCGTGCCTTCAACACCGAATGGCTGTCGGCGATCGAACTCGGCTCGATGCTCGAGGTCGCCGAGACGATGGCGCACTCGGCGCGCGAACGCCGCGAATCGCGCGGCGCCCACGTGCGCCTGGACCAGTACGCAGAACGCGACGACGAGAACTTCCTCGTGCACACGCTGGCCCAGCGCCGCGGCGACGACGCGCCGGCGATCACGCAGCAGCCCGTCGTCATCACCACATCGGCCCCGCGCACGCGCAGCTACGGCGGCGCGGGCACCAAGGCCATCCTCACCTGATCCCGCCATGACGGACACGACCCCGACGCCCGCCGCAGCGGCTCCGCGCACGATCGAGATCGAGTGCCTGCGCTACGACCCCGAGCAGGACAGCGCGCCGCATTTCCAGAGCTGGCAGGTGCCGTTCGACGACGACACCTCGGTGCTGCAGGGCCTGCAGTACATCAAGGACCACCTCGACGGCAGCCTGACCTTCCGCTGGTCCTGCCGCATGGCGATCTGCGGCAGCTGCGGCAAGATGATCAACGGCGTGCCGCAGCTGTCCTGCCACGCCTTCCTGCGCGACTACTGGCCGAACAAGGTGCGCGTCGAGCCGCTGGCCAACTTCGCCATCGTGCGCGACCTGGTCGTCGACCAGAACGAGTTCCTCGACAAGCTCGAGTCGGTCCAGCCCTGGATGCAGCCTTGCGAGAAGCTGAACGTGGCCGACGGCCCGCAGCGCCAGACGCCGGCGCAGCTGGACCAGTACTACCAGTTCTCGCAGTGCATCAACTGCCTGCTGTGTTACGCCGCCTGCCCGCAGGTGGGCCTCAAGCCCGAGTTCATCGGCCCGGCGGCGCTGGCGCTGATGCACCGCTACAACGCCGACTCGCGCGACCGCGGCTGGGAGGCGCGGGCCGAGGTCGCCAACGCCGAGGAAGGCGTCTGGGGCTGCACGCTGGTGGGCTACTGCTCCGAGGTCTGCCCCAAGGGCGTGGACCCGGCGCACGCGATCAACCAGAACAAGGTGAACAGCACGATGGACTACTTCGGCGTGCGCAAGCTGCTCGCGCCCAAGGGAGGCGCCCGATGAGCCGCTACAAGCCCACGCTCAAGACCTACCGCCGGCCGATGGCCGGCTGGTGGACGAAGAACCCGTTCTACGTGCTCTACATGATCCGCGAAGGCAGCGCGGTGCTGCTCGCGGCCTACGCGCTGGTGCTGCTCGTCGGCCTGGCGCGGCTGGCGCAGGGCGAGGCCGCCTACGAAGCCTGGCGCGCGGCGCTGGCCTCGCCGGCTGCGATCGCCTTCCACGTCGTCGCCGCGATCGTCGTCGCCTATCACAGCGTCACCTGGTTCGGCGTCATGCCCAAGACCGCGCCCAAGCTGCCCTTCCCGGCGCGGCTGGTGACGATAGGCGGCATCGCCGCGGCGGTCGTCGTGTCGATCGCCCTCGTCGTCGTGATCGCGGGAGCGACACGATGAGGCGCTCGCATGAACCGATCTTCTGGTCGCTCTTCGGCGCCGGCGGCATGCTGTCGGCGCTGGTGGGCCCGGCACTGATCCTGATCACAGGCGTGCTCGCGCCGCTGGCCATCGTGCTGGGGCCCGACGCGCTGGGCTACGCCAACATGCTGGTCTTCGTGCACCACCCGCTGGGCAAGCTGGCGGTGCTGGCGCTGATCTCGCTGTTCCTGTACCACGGCTGCCACCGCATGCTGCACAGCCTGCACGACCTGGGCATGCACGCCGGGCGCGGCGCAGCGGTCTTCTTCTACGGTTTCGCCACCGCCGGCAGCCTGGTCTGCGCGGCGCTGTTGTTCACGATCGGTTTCTGAGTCCCGGCCCGGCGCGCCGGCGGACGGGCGGCAGCGCGCCGGGCTTTCGCCGACCGCCCGCGCGGGAGCCTCGATGGAGTTTCGTCCGATCCGGTCCATCCTGATCGCCAACCGGTCCGAGATCGCGATCCGCGTGATGCGCGCGGCCAGCGAGATGCGCATGCGCACGGTCGCGATCTATTCGCAGCAGGACCGGCAGGCGCTGCACCGCTTCAAGGCCGACGAGAGTTACCTCGTCGGCGAGGGCAAGAAGCCGCTCGAGGCCTATCTCGATGCCGACGACATCCTGCGCATCGCGCGCCGCGCCGGCGTCGACGCCATCCACCCGGGCTACGGCTTCCTGGCCGAGAACCCCGAATTCGCCGAACGTGTGATCCAGGCCGGGCTGCGCTGGATCGGGCCCTCGCCCGAGGTCATGCGCGTGCTCGGCAACAAGGTCGCGGCGCGCCACGCCGCGGTCGCCGCCGGCGTCGCGGTGATGCCGGCGACGCCGCCGCTGCCCGCTGAGGTCGACGAATGCCGGCGCATGGCCGAGCAGATCGGCTTCCCGGTGATGCTCAAAGCCAGCTGGGGCGGCGGCGGCCGCGGCATGCGTGTCGTCGAAAACGCCGCCGAGCTGCCCGCCGCGCTGGAGTCGGCGCGGCGCGAGGCGCTGGCCGCCTTCGGCAACGACGAGGTGTACTTCGAGAAGCTGATCCGGCGCGCACGCCACGTCGAGGTGCAGATCCTCGGCGACCAGCACGGCAACCTCGTGCACCTGCACGAACGCGACTGCACCGTGCAGCGGCGCAACCAGAAAGTAGTCGAGCGTGCACCCGCCCCCTATCTCGACGCCGCCGCGCGCGCCGAACTCTGCGCCAGCGCGCTGCGGCTGATGGCTTCGGTCGGCTACACGCACGCCGGCACGGTCGAGTTCCTGATGGACGCCGACACCGGCCGCTGCTGGTTCATCGAGGTCAACCCGCGCATCCAGGTCGAGCACACCGTGACCGAGATGGTCACCGGCGTCGACATCGTCAAGGCGCAGATCCGCATCACCGAAGGCGGCTGGATCGGCATCGCCGACGACGACCCGCAGGGCCGGCTCGCGGCCGGCGTGCCGGAGCAGGAGTCGATCCCGCTGAACGGCCACGCGCTGCAGTGCCGCGTGACCACCGAGGACCCGGAAAACGGCTTCCTGCCCGACTACGGCGCGATCGCCGCCTACCGCAGCGCCGCCGGCTTCGGCATCCGGCTGGACGCCGGCACAGCCTACGGCGGCGCCGTCATCACGCCCTATTACGACTCGCTGCTGGTCAAGGTGACGGCCTGGGCGCCGACCGCCGGCGAGACCATCCAGCGCATGGACCGCGCGCTGCGCGAGTTCCGCGTGCGCGGGCTGGCGACCAACCTGCAGTTCCTCGAGAACGTCATCAACCACCCGAAGTTCGCGTCGGGCGAGGTGACGACACGGTTCATCGAGCAGACGCCCGAGCTGCTGGCCTTCGCCGCGCGCCGCGACCGCGCGACCAAGCTGCTGCGTTTCCTCGGCGAGATCAGCGTCGACGGCAACCCCGAGGTGCGTGGCCGCGAGCTGCCGGCGCTGCCGCTGCCCAAGCCGGTGCTGCCGCGGGTCGACGACGAGCTGCCACCGCCGCCCGGCACGCGCCAGCTGCTGCAGCAGCTCGGGCCCAGGCGCTTCGCCGACTGGATGCTGGCGCAGCAGCGCGTGCTGATGACCGACACGACGATGCGCGACGCGCACCAGTCGCTGCTGGCCACGCGCATGCGCACGGCCGACATGCTGCCGATCGCGCCGTACTACGCCCGCGAGCTCTCGGGCCTGTTCTCGCTCGAATGCTGGGGCGGCGCCACCTTCGACGTCGCGCTGCGTTTCCTGAAGGAAGACCCGTGGGAGCGGCTGGCGCTGCTGCGCGCACGCGTGCCCAACGTGCTGTTCCAGATGCTGCTGCGCGGCTCGAACGCGGTCGGCTACACCAACTACGCCGACAACGTCGTGCAGCATTTCGTGCGCACCGCGGCGCGTGAAGGCGTGGACCTGTTCCGCGTCTTCGACTCGCTGAACTGGGTCGAGAACATGCGCGTGGCGATCGACGCCGTGCTGGCCAACGGCGGCCTGTGCGAAGGCGCGATCTGCTACAGCGGCGACCTGTTCGATGCGGCGCGGCCCAAGTACGGCATCGGCTACTACCTGAAGACCGCGCGCGAGCTGCAGAAGGCCGGCGTGCACGTGCTCGGCATCAAGGACATGGCCGGCATCTGCCGCCCGCGTGCCGTCGCCGCCCTGGTCAAGGCGCTGAAGGAGGAAACCGGGCTGCCGGTGCACTTCCACACCCACGACACCAGCGGCGCCGCCGCGGCCTCGGTGCTGGCGGCGATCGATGCCGGCTGCGACGCCGTCGACGGTGCGCTCGACGCGATGAGCGGCCTGACCTCGCAGCCCAACCTGTCGGCCATCGCCGCGGCGCTGGCCGGCACCGAACGCGACCCCGGGCTGCCGGCCGAGGCGCTGAACGCCGCGTCGACCTACTGGGAAGGCGTGCGCCGCTTCTATTCGCCTTTCGAGTCGGAGATCCGTTCCGGCACCGCCGACGTCTACCGCCACGAGATGCCCGGCGGCCAGTACACCAACCTGCGCGAGCAGGCACGTTCGCTCGGCCTGGCGCACCGCTGGAGCGAGGTCTCGCGCGCCTATGCCGACGTGAACCGGCTGTTCGGCGACATCGTCAAGGTGACGCCCACGTCCAAGGTCGTCGGCGACATGGCGCTGATGATGGTCGCGCAGGACCTGACGCCGGCCGACGTGCAGGACCCGGCACGCGAGATCGCCTTCCCGGCGTCGGTGGTGTCGCTGTTCCGCGGCGAACTCGGCTTTCCGCCCGACGGCTTCCCGGAGGCGCTGTCGCGCAAGATCCTCAAGCTCGCGCCCGAGGCCCAGCCGCCGCAGGCCTACCGCCCCGGCGACCGGCTGCCGCCGGTGGATCTGGAGGCGGCGCGCGCCCAGGCCGAACGCGAATGCGGCGAGCCGCTGGACGAACGCGCCCTGGCCTCGTGGCTGATGTACCCGAAGGTGGCGCGCGAGTTCTGCGAGCACCGGCGCCGCTACGGCGAAGTCTCGATGCTGCCGACACCGGTGTTCTTCTACGGCCCGCAGCCGCAGCAGGAGATCGCCGTCGAGATCGACCCCGGCAAGTCGCTGCTGGTGATGCTGCAGAGCGTCAGCGCCGACGGCGACGCGGCGCACAAGCTGCAGTTCGAACTCAACGGCCAGGCGCGCACCGTGCGTGTGCCGCGCGCCGGCGTGTCGGCCGCGTCGGCGCGGCCGCTGGCCGAGCCCGGCAACCCCTGGCAGGTGGCGGCGCCGATGCCGGGCGCCATCGTCAGCGTCGCCGTCGTGCCGGGGCAGCCGGTGGCCGCCGGCGACACGCTGCTCGCGCTCGAGGCGATGAAGATGGAAACCCACGTCGCCGCCGAGCGCGACGCCGTCGTCGAGGCGGTGCACGTCAAGCCGGGCGAGCGTGTGCAGGCCAAGGAACTGCTGATCGTGCTGCGGCCGGTGGGCTGAGCGCCGCACGCCACCGCCCGCGGGCCGACCCTCCCCGCGAGCCGGCGCCCATAGGGTGCTGCCCGCATGCCAGGGCGCGTTGCGCCGTGTTTACATTCGATGACAAGACCACCGGAAAAGAGGGTCAACGAATGGAGGCACGTCAGAGTCCGTTGCGTTCGGCAACGGACAACAGCGCCATCGAGGTCACGCTGGCCTTGCTCGACTGCGGCACGCTGCAGCTGCTGGAGATCAACCGCTCGGCGCTGCATCCGCTCGCCTCGGGACACTTCGACTGCGTCTCGATGCTGGTGCAGATCGAAGGCCAGGCCCTGATCGTCGAACGGCGCCGTCTGCCCGCCGGCCTGGGCGACAGCTGCCTGGTCGCGCCCGACCGCGCCAACTGCCGGCACCACCAGACCCAGTTCCGCCAGGTGCTGGTCGGCGTCGCGGCCGAGACGCTGGCGGCCTGCGGGCCCGGCTGGTGCGAACGCAGCGCCCAGCGCCTGGACACCACGCATCCCGCGGTGCACGCCGCGGGCGCGCTCGCGCGTTACCTCGTCGGCCACGGCAACCACCTCGCGGTCGAGGAGCGGGTGGCGCTCGGCGACGCCTTGCTGCGCCTGATCGAGCGGGTCGCCACGCGGCGCCGCGCCGTCGTCGAGGTGGTCGCCGGCCCCGAAGGCGCGGCCGCGCGCCAGCGGCGGCAGGCCGAAGCCTTCATCCTCGAGCGCCTGCACGACCGCCGCCTGGACGTGGCGCGCATCGCCGCGCACCTGGGCGTCTCGACACGCTACCTGCACCAGCTGTTCGCCGGCGGCCCGCAGGTCATGCAGTGGGTTCAGGAGCAGCGCCTGCAGGCCTGCCGGCGCGAACTCGCCGCCGTCAACCGCCGCCCGGTCGCCGAGGTGGCCTGGGCCTGGGGCTTCACCAGCGCGGCGCACTTCAGCCGCGCCTTCAAGAAGCGCTTCGGCGTGCCGCCCAGCGCGGTGTAGGCCGCGCGCCGCCCCGGGAAAGTCCGGGGCCCATCGCTTCAGTTGCAGTCAAGTCGCGCTTCAGCGCCAGACAAGCCGCCGCCGGCGCGCGCCCTATCTTGCAGCCGTGAGTGAGCAGGACCGAGGGGCGACATGCACAACCAGTATTCGAAACGAAGCGGCCGGTGGCGGCGGGTGCTGCAGGCAGCGGCTGCGCTGCTCGCCGGCGTCGCGCTGTGGGCACCGGCGGCTGCGGCCCCGGCCAGCGAGCGCGACACCGTGCGCCAGGTGGCCGAGCCCATAGGCGAGAAGGCCTGCATCGGCTGCCACGGGCAGGAGAACCTGCACTTCACCGAGACGCTGCATGCCAAGGCCTTCCGCGCCAACCCGCGCAACAGCCGCGAGCGCATGGTCTGCGAAGCCTGCCACGGGCCCGGCTCGCTGCACGCCAAGGACACCGGCAACAAGGCGCTGATCACCGGCTTCACCAAGAGCTGGGGCACGCCGGTCGAGCAGCAGAACGAGTCCTGCCTGGGCTGCCACAAGGGCGGCAACCGGCTGCACTGGCCGGGCTCGACGCACGCCGGCAACCAGGTCGGCTGCGCCGACTGCCACAACCCGATGCAGAAGGTGTCGGGCAACAGCCTGCTGGCGCGCAGCACGATCAACGACACCTGCGCCAGCTGCCACCAGCAGCAGCGCGCCGAGTTCAACAAGCGCTCGCACATGCCGCTGCCCGAAGGCAAGGTGAGCTGCGTCGACTGCCACAACCCGCACGGCAGCACGACCCGGCCGCTGCTCAAGGCCGACAGCACCAACACCGTGTGCTACGCCTGCCACGCCGAAAAACGCGGGCCGATGCTGTGGGAGCACGCGCCGGTGCGCGAGAGCTGCACCAACTGCCACAGCCCGCACGGCTCCAACCACGACAAGCTGCTCGTCGCGTCGCGGCCACAGCTGTGCCAGCAGTGCCACAGCCCCTCGGTCGGCCACCCGGGCCAGTTCTTCCGTGCCAACCAGAGCGCCGGCGCCGGCCAGCTCGTCGGCGGCGCGACCAGCCAGCGCATGGTCGGCCGCAGCTGCCAGAACTGCCACACGCAGATCCACGGCAGCAACCACCCGGCCGGCGCGCGCTTCCAGCGCTGACCGCCGCCGACGCAGGAGGACCTGACATGCGTACGACGACCTCGCGCCGCCGCCACGCCGGCGGCAGCCAGCCTGCCACGGCCCGCCGGCTGCTCGGCCTGCTGATCGGCAGTTCGCTCGCGCAGATCGCGGCGCTGCCCGCGCGCGCCGATTCCGGCGTCGGTGTCGACACCATCGTCGGCAACACGCTGATGCCCGTTGGCGGCCTGCGCCTGCCGGCGCGCGACCCCGACGGCATCGGCGAAGCCGGCGTGCACCGCAACCCGACCGGCTTGCTCAACGCCCAGCCCGCCCTGGTGGAAGAGCACGAGCCGGGCGAAGGCTGGCAATGGCACGGCCAGATCGAGGGCGGCGGCCTCGCCGTCGACGGCGACCGCGACAACGCCAAGTTCCGCGAGTACCGGGCGCTGGGCAACGGCCTGCTGCTCGGCGGCCTGCGGCTGCTGGGCGAGAGCGGCGACGGCCAGAACTATCTCGAGGCCAGCGCCGCGTCGCTTGGCCGCGACGACGGCTTCGCGTCGCTGCGCCTGGGCCGCTACAACGGCTGGCGCCTGAAGGCCTTCTACAACGAGACGCCGCACGTCTTCACCAGCGGCTACCGCAGCCTGTGGGACGGCATCGGCAGCGGCCGCATGACGCTCGCGCGGCTGCCGGCGGGCCCGACGGCGCCGGCGACCGCGGCCGACACCGACATCGCCATCGGCCTGGACGCGCTGGCCGCGCCGAAGAAGACGCTGTCGCTGGTGCGGCAGAAAGGCGGGCTGCGCCTGGACCTGCCGCTGGACGACACGCTCAAGGTCTATGCCGGCTTCAGCAGCGAGAAGCGCCAGGGCGCACGCCCCTTCGGCATGGTCAGCGGCGGCGGCGGCGGAACCGGCGGCGTCGAGACCGCCGAGCCGATCGACTACGACACCCACGAAGTCGTCGCCGGCCTGCAGTGGGACGGCGAGCGCAGCAGCGCCAACGTGATGCTGATGGCCTCGCTGTTCCGCAACAACATCGACACGCTCGTCGTCGACAACCCGATGTTCCTGCCCGCGGCCAACGGCATCACGAGCTTCCCGCAGGCGGTGTTCGACCTCGTGCCCGACAACGACTTCTACAACCTGAAGGCCGAGTTCGCGCACGCGATGCCGGAGCTGGCCAAGGCACGTTTCACCGGCGTCGTGTCGCTGTCGAGCTCGCGCCAGGACGACGCGCTGATCCCGATGACGCCGTACGCCGGCGCGGTCGTCAACGGCGTCGCCGGCGGCGCCTGGGACACGACGGCCTCGCTCAGCCGCGACAGCGCCCAGCGCCGCATCGATTCGCGCCTGTTCGACTTCGCGCTGGCGGTGCAGCCGGTGGCCGCACTCGACCTGAAGGCGCGCTGGCGGCGCTACGAGACGATAGACAAGTCGCCGCAGTACTGGGCCTGCAACCCGCTGACCGGCCAGTGGGGGCGGCTGATCAACGACGGCAGCGGCTCGGTCTTCGCCACCGCCAACGTCACGGCCGGCGTCAACCCCGCGGGCACGACGGCCAACGCCTACGACACGCTGCTCTGCGACATCCAGGCGATCCAGGCGCTGGGCCTGGTGCCCAGCGCCGGCAACGTCAACATCGGCGCCGCGCAGTACGAGATCCAGCAGGACAACACCAGCCTGGGCGGCGACTGGCGCCTCGGGCGCGCGCAGAACCTGAACCTGCAGCTCGAACGCGAGAGCGTCGAGCGCAGCAACCGCGAACGCAAACGCACCTGGGAAGACCGGCTGAAGGCGGGCTACGTCAATCGCGCGCTCGAAGGCGGCACGCTGCGGCTGTCGGCCGAGTTCGCGCGCCGGCGCGGCAGCACCTACGTCTCCGACCCGTACGAGGCCTTCTACAGCGGCTCGCTCGGGCCGGAGCCGGCGCAGAACGGCGTCAACGTCGCGAGCTGGATCCACACCAACGACCTGCACCGCAAGTTCGACCTCGCCGACCGCGACGGCATCGTCGTCAACGCGCGTTTCAACCAGGCCCTGAGCGAAACGATGGACCTGTCGCTTGCCGCGCAGGCCAAGGAGCAGCGTTTCCCGGACAGCGAGTACGGCCGCAGCGGCGTGCAGCGGCTGAACTCGGTGAACGCCGAGTGGAACTGGCAGCCGACGATGGTGACCGCGGTCTCGGCGACGCTGGGCCTGCAGCGCGGCCGCATCGCCCAGACCGGTGTCCAGGCCAACGCCTGCGTGCTCGGCAACACCTACTACTTCTACAGCGACGGCTCGGTCAGCACCAGCGCGACGCCGACCGCGGCCCAGGCCGCCGCCGGCATAGGCGTCGTCGGCAGCAGCGGCGTCGTCACCGCCGCCAACTACGCCAGCCTGTGCGGCAGCGCGTCGGACATCAGCCCGCTGTACCCCAGCAGCCGGCGCTGGACCCAGGTGCAGGACGACGACACCCGCTCGGCGGGTTTCGGCATCCGCCACGAATTCGGCCGCGTGCGCGTCGAAGCCAACTACGGCTACACCAGCGGCCGCACCAGCACCGCCTACACCTACAACGCCGCCGCGCTCGGCCTGGTGACCAGCGGTGCGCCGACGACGGCCGAGCTGGCGGCGCTGGCGCTGATCGGCTCGGGCCTGCCCGACCTGCGCTACCGCCAGCACGCGATCGATCTGACCGTCGTCGTGCCGCTGTCGAACCAGGTGACGACACGCTGGCTGCTGCGCCACGAGCTGACGCGCATCGTCGACTGGCATTACGACGGCGTCGAAGCGAACCCGACGCCGTCGAACAACCAGCAGACCTATCTCGACATCGGCCCGCGCAGCTACCGGGCGACGATGGTCGGGGTGATGCTGGGGGTGAGCTTCTGATGCGCGCCCGGCTTCAGGCCGCCGCCACGGCCCTGTCCCTGCTGGCCGCCGCGGCGCCGGCGACGGCGCAGGCCGACGCCTCGGCGCAAGCCGCGCGCGACTGCTTCGCCTGCCACGGCCCGGGAGGCAACAGCGTGCTGCCGATCTTCCCGCGCCTGGCCGGACAGCAGGCCTTCTACATCGAGAAGCAGCTGCGCGACTTCCGCAGCGGCAAGCGCCAGAGCGAGGTGATGGCGCCTATCGTCGCGCAGATGAACGAGGACGACTTCGCCGCCCTCGCCGCTTTCTTCGCCGCCCAGCAGCCGCAGCCGAACCGAGCCGATGACGAGGCCCAGCTGGCCGCCGGCAAGGCCTTGTACGACGACGGCAACACGCGCAGCGGCCTGCCGGCCTGCGCCGGCTGCCACCAGCCCGGCGGGCTGGGCAACGAACGTTTCCCGCGCCTGGCCGGCCAGCACGCGGCCTACACGGCGGCGCAGCTGCGGCTGTTCAAGAGCGGCGGGCGCGGCAACGACCGGGCGAAGGTCATGCGCACGGTCGCCGAACGCCTGAGCGACGACGAGATCGCGGCCGTCGTCCAGTACCTGGCGAGCATGCCGTGACCAGTCGAGAAGGAGAGAGCCGATGAGCAAGCTCCGCAGACTCTGGCTCGTGTGGCCGGCGCTGGCCTGGGCCGCCGCCGCCGCCGCGCCGCCACCGGCCGCCGACGGCGCCTGGAACGCGCCCTACGCCGAGAAGCAGGCGGCGCTGGCCGCGCCGGCCGACGCCGCGCGCGGCGAGATCGCGTTCGAGGTCTGCCAGGGTTGCCACCGCTCGGGTGCGCTCGGGCGCACCGACGGCAGCTACCCACGGCTGGCTGGCCAGCATGCCAGCGTGCTGATCAAGCAGATGACGGACATCCGCGCCGGCCTGCGGCGCAACGAGAAGATGCGGCCGTTCATAGACGATTCGGTCGCCGGCACCCAGGACCTGGCCGACATCGCCGCCTACCTGGCCGGGCTGCCGTCGCCGCCGAACAACGGCCAGGGCCCCGGCACCGACCTGGCGCGCGGCGAGGCCTTGTACCGGGCCGAGTGTTCGGACTGCCATGGCCGCCGGGGCGAAGGCGATCCGGGAAAGTTCTACCCCCGGCTCAACGGCCAGCACTACCGCTACATGCTGCGCGAGGTGGCCGACATCCGCGACGGCCGGCGCGGCAACGCCAACCCGCACATGGTCACGGTGGTGAAGAAGCTGCCCGACGCCGAACTCGCCGCCATCGTCGACTACCTGTCGCGGCTGCCCACCGGCCCGCGCTGAACGGCCGGCCGCGCCCGGCGGCGGCGCGGGCGTTGCGGCCCACGCACGGGCACTGGACGCGCGGGCATCGATGCGGAGAATGGCCGGCGACCCTTTGCCGTCACCCACTCGCGAGGTAACCGCCATGTCCACGACGACCCAGTACGTCTATCTGTTCGGTTCCAGGCGCACCGAAGGTTCGGCCGCGATGAAGAACCTGCTCGGCGGCAAAGGCGCCAACCTGGCCGAGATGTGCCGCCTGGGCATCCCGGTGCCGCCGGGCCTGACGATCAGCACCGAAGCCTGCACCGCCTACACCACGCAGGGCCGCGAGCGTGTGCTCGAGATGATCCGCACCGAGGTGCTGGCCGGCATCGCCGCGATCGAGGCCGAGATGGGCAAACGTTTCGGCGACGCCACCGACCCGCTGCTGCTGTCGGTGCGCTCGGGCGCACGCGCGTCGATGCCCGGCATGATGGACACCATCCTCAACCTGGGCCTCAACGACGAGGCCGTCGAGGGCCTGGCGCGCAAGGCCGGCAACACGCGTTTCGCCTGGGACTCCTACCGCCGCTTCGTGCAGATGTACGGCGACGTCGTGATGGGGCTCAAACCCGTGTCCAAGGAAGAGCACGACCCGTTCGAGGTCGTCATCGACATGGTCAAGGACGCCAAGGGCGTCAAGCTCGACACCGAACTCGAGGCCGAGGACCTGCAGGAGCTGGTGGCGCGTTTCAAGGCGCTGATCCGCGCCCGCATCGGCCGCGACTTCCCGGTCGACCCCTGGGAACAGCTCTGGGGCGCGATCGTCGCCGTCTTCGACAGCTGGAACAACGACCGGGCGCGCGTCTACCGTGAACTCAACGACATCCCCGAGTCCTGGGGCACCGCGGTCAACGTGCAGGCCATGGTCTTCGGCAACCTGGGCGAGCACAGCGCCACCGGCGTCGCCTTCACGCGCGACGCCGGCACCGGCGAGGACCTGTTCAACGGCGAGTTCCTCGTCAACGCCCAGGGCGAGGACGTGGTCGCCGGCATCCGCACGCCGCAGCAGGTGTCGCTGGTCGGCTCGCGCCGCTGGGCCGAGCTCGCGCTCGTGTCCGAGGCCGAACGCGCCGAGCACTACCCCTCGCTCGAAGAGCTGATGCCCGATCTCTACCGCCAGCTGATAGAGGCCGAGATCCAGCTCGAGAACCACTTCCGCGACATGCAGGACCTGGAGTTCACGATCCAGGAAGGCCGGCTGTGGATGCTGCAGACGCGCAACGGCAAGCGCACCGGCGCGGCCATGGTGCGCATCGCGATGGAGATGCTCGAGCAGGGCATGATCGACGAGAAGACCGCGCTCGACCGTGTCACGCCCGACCGCCTGAACGACCTGCTGCACCCGATCTTCGACCCGCGCGCGCTGGCCGCAGCGACACCGCTGGCGCGTGGCCTGCCGGCCTCGCCGGGTGCGGCCACCGGCCAGATCGTGTTCTTCGCCGACGAGGCCGAGACCTGGGCCAAGAAGGGCCGCGACGTCATCCTGGTGCGCCAGGAAACCTCGCCCGAGGACCTGCGCGGCATGAGCGCCGCCAAGGGCATCCTGACGGCGCGCGGCGGCATGACCTCGCACGCGGCGGTGGTCGCACGCGGCATGGGCAAGTGCTGCGTCAGCGGCTGCGGCGCGGTGCACGTCGACCTGAAGGCGCGCACGATGACCGTCGGCGGAGTCGTCCACCTCGAAGGCGAGTGGATCTCGCTCAACGGCTCGACCGGCGAGGTCTACCCCGGGCGCATCGCCACCCGCGACGCCGAGCTCTCGGGCGACTTCGGCAAGCTGATGGCGCTGACCGACAAGTACCGGCGGCTGGAGATCCGCACCAACGCCGACACGCCCGAGGAGGCGGCGGTGGCGCGCAAGTTCGGCGCCACCGGCATCGGCCTGTGCCGCACCGAGCACATGTTCTTCGAAGGCGACCGCATCGTCGCCGTGCGCCAGATGATCCTGGCCCACGACGAGGCCGGCCGCCGCAAGGCGCTGGCCAAGCTGCTGCCGATGCAGCGCGGCGACTTCGAAGGCCTGTTCCGCGAGATGGACGGCCAGCCGGTGACGATCCGCCTGCTCGACCCGCCGCTGCACGAGTTCGTGCCGCACGACGAAGCCGGCCAGCTGGCGATGGCGCGCGACATGGGCGTCTCGGTCGGGCGCATCAAGCTGCGCGTCGAGGAGCTGCACGAGTTCAACCCGATGCTCGGCCACCGTGGCTGCCGCCTGGGCATCAGCTTCCCCGAGATCACCGAGATGCAGGCGCGTGCGATCTTCGAAGCCGCGCTCAACGCCAAGGCCCGCGGCCACGTCGTGCGGCCCGAGATCATGGTGCCGCTGGTCGGCACGATCCGCGAGCTGAACCAGCAGGGCGCGGTGATCCGCCGCGTCGCCGACGAGGTCTTCGCCGAACGCGGCGACCGCGTGCACTGGATGCTGGGCACGATGATCGAGACGCCGCGTGCCGCGCTGGTGGCCGACAGCATCGCCCGGAGCGCCGAGTTCTTCTCCTTCGGCACCAACGACCTGACGCAGATGACGATGGGCTTCTCGCGCGACGACGCCGGCAGCTTCCTGCCGCGTTACCTGAAGCTCGGGCTGTACGAACACGACCCCTTCCGCTCGATCGACCAGAAGGGTGTCGGCCAGCTCGTCGAGATGGCCGTGGCCAAGGGGCGCGCGACGCGGCCCGACATCGAACTCGGCGTCTGCGGCGAACACGGCGGCGACCCGGCCTCGATCGGTTTCTTCCACCGCGCCGGGCTGCAGTACGTCAGCTGCTCGCCGTTCCGCGTGCCGATCGCGCGCCTGGCCGCGGCGCAGGCCGCCATCGCCTCATGAACTGAACGCCGCGATCAGATCCGATACGTAGAATCGGACACCCCCACCTGCGGCTCTCGGCCGCGCGCGCGCATGTCGTCGATCACGCTGCACCGAGCTGTCCTGTCCGGCCTGCTCACGGGCTTCGCGAGCCTCACGCTGGCCGCGCCGCCGGCCACTGACGGCCCGATCTGGGTTTACCGGGTGCGCGCCGGCGACACGCTGGTCGCCCTGCAGGCCCGGCTGCTGGCGCCGGGCGTCGGCTGGCAGCTGCTGCAGCAGCGCAACGAGATCGCCGACCCGCGCCGCCTGCCCATCGGCCTGGCGCTGAAGATCCCGGTTTCGGCGCTGCGTGCCCGGCCGGTCGAGGCCGAGGTGCTGTTCAGCCACGGCGAGGTCGAACTGCGCCGCCCGGGCCAGGCGCCGCGGCCGCTGGCCTCGGGCGATCGGGTCGCCGACGGCGACGAGATCCTGACCGCACGCGGCTCGGCCTCGGCGGTGCTGCGTTTCGACGACGGCTCGCGGCTGCTGGTCGAACCGGCAAGCCGGCTGCGCATCGAAGCGCTGACGCGCCGCGGCGCCAGCGCCTATCACGAGTCGCGGCTGCGGCTGGACAGCGGCGGCGCCGAAGCCAAGGTCACGCCCAGCCCGGCCGCGCCGCCGCGGCCGCGGCTGCAGATCCGCACGCCGGTCGTCAACCTGGCCGTGCGTGGCACCGAGTTCCGCGCCCGCATCGCCGACGACGGCACCCGGCTCGAGGTGCTGAGCGGGCGCGTCGCTGCCGGCGCACGCGCGGTGCCGGCCGGCCTGGGT